>JAEUPF010000173.1 GCA_016790425.1 Rubrivivax sp. | reverse complement strand
GTCGTGCAGGCCGAAAGCCGCCCATGGCCGCGCGGCGAGCTGCCGCGCCTGGCCGGCGTCAGCTCGTTCGGCGTCGGCGGCACCAACGCCCATGTGGTGCTGGAAGAGGCGCCGGCCCTGGCCGCGCCGCCGCCGGCCACGGGTCCGCAGCTGTTGCGGTTGTCGGCCCGCACGCCGGTGGCGCTGGAGCGCGCGACCGCGGCGCTGGCAACGCACCTGGAGGCGCACCCGCAGACCGACATGGCCGATGCGGCCCACACCCTCGCGGTCGGGCGGCGCGACTTTGCCCATCGCACCTTCGTGACCGCCGCCACCCCGCAGGAGGCGGCGCGGTTGCTGCGCAGCGATGACGGCGCCAAGGCCCGCGCGCGTGCCGTACCAGCGGCAGAACCGGGCGTCGTGTTCGTCTTCCCGGGGCAGGGTGCGCAGTACGCCGGCATGGGGCGCGCGCTGTACGGCTGGCACCCTGCATTCACCGAAGCGCTCGATGCGTGCTTCGAGGCGCTCGCCGGACACATCGGATTCGACCTGCGCGCACTGCTGTTCGGCGATGACGCCGCGCCACTGGCGCAGACGGCGGTCACGCAGCCGGCGACCTTCTGCATCGAGTACGCGCTCGCCCGCACCTGGCTCGCCAGCGGCGTGGAGCCGGTGGCGATGGTCGGGCACAGCGTGGGCGAGTTCGTCGCCGCCGTGCTGGGCGGCGTGATGAGCCTCGCCGATGGCATCCGGCTCGTGGCCCGGCGCGGCGCCTTGCTCCAGGCACTGCCCGCGGGTGCGATGCTGGGCGTGCGGCAGGCCGCGGCCGAGCTCGAGGCCGCCCTGGTGCCGCAGGTGCAACTGGCGGCCGACAACGGGCCGCAGGCCTGCGTGCTGGCCGGCCCGGCCGCAGCCATCGACGCGCTGGTGGTGACCCTGGACGCGCGCGGCGTCATCGCGCGAAAGCTGCAGACTTCGCACGCCTTCCACTCGGCGATGATGGAGCCGGCCGTGGCGCCGTTCCGCGCCGCAGTGCAGGGCGTCGCGCTGGCAGCACCGAACCGCCGCATCGTCTCGACGGTCACCGCACAGTGGCTCGGGCAAGGCGAGGCCACCAGCCCTGACTACTGGGCCGCCCACCTGCGCCGCCCGGTGCGCTTCGCGCCGGCCATCCGGCAGGTGCTCGCCGAAGTGTCCGCGCCGCTGTTCCTCGAAGTGGGGCCCCGCGCGACGCTGAGCGCGCTCGTGCGCCAGCATCGCGCAGGCGGCGCCGTCCCGGCGGCGATCGCCAGCCTGGCCGATGCACCCGAGCGCGAAACGCGCTCGCTTTGCGATGCTGCGGGGCAGCTCTGGGCCGCCGGCGCACCGATCCGCTGGTCGGCCACGCCAGCGCACGGCCGTCGGCGCATCGTGCTGCCGGCTTATCCGTTCGAGCGGCAGCGCCATTGGGTCGATGCCGCGCCGTCGAACGGCCTGAGCGCGGCAGCGGCGGCTGCAGGCGCGGCCACCGCTTCCCCCACGGCGCCATCCGCGGCGTCGCCAGCAGCAGGTGCCGTTGTCCCGGCGCTTCCTGCCCCGCCTTTACACGAGACTTCCCTTTCCCTGTCGCACAAGCGTTCCGACGAGAGTGTCATGACCGTTGCCACCGCCGCCGCCCCCGAAGCCGATCGCCGTCCCGCCCTCATCGAGCGCCTGCGTACGTTGCTCGAAGACGTCTCCGGTGCCGACCTTGCCGGGGTCGACCCTGCTGCGGCCTTCGTCGAGGCCGGCCTCGACTCGCTGACGCTGACGCAGGTGGCGCTGCAGCTCAAGCGCGAGTTCGGCATGAACATCACCTTCCGGCAGCTGATGGAAGGCCAGCGCAGCCTGGCGACGCTGGCTGCGTTCCTCGACGACAAGCTGCCGCGCGATGCCGCAGCCCCCGCCGCCGCCGCGGTGGTCGGTGCGGCAGCGGCGCACGCGTCGGCGCCGGCTGCTGCGGCCCTGCCGACAGCTGTCTCGCTGCCGGCCGGCGCGGCGCTGACCTGGCCGAGCGCGCCCGGCGCTGCGGGCGAACCGTCTTCGCTCGTGCAGCAGGTGATCCAGCAGCAGATGGTGCTGATGGCGCAGCAGCTGGCGCTCTTGCAGGGCCGGCCCGATGCGATGGCCGCACCGCCGGCAGCAGCGGCAGCGGCAGTCGCCTCGCCGGTGGCGCTCCCTGCGACATCTTCGCTGCCTGCAGCGGCGGCCCCGGTTCCCGCGCCTTCGGCGGCGGCCGCGACGGACGAGGAGGCCGCGCTCGCGCACCGCTCGTACGACGTGAAGAAGGCCTTCGGCGCGATCGCCCGTATCCACACTGCCGGCACCGAGATCAGCGAGCGCCAGCGCGCGCGGCTCGCGGCATTCATGCGCCGCTACATCCAGAAGACCGAGCGCTCCAAGGCCTACACCGTGCAGCACCGGCCGCACCTGGCCGACCCGCGCGTCGTCAACGGCTTTCGGCCTCAGATCAAGGAAATCATCTACCAGCTCGTGATCGAGCGCTCCAAGGGCTCGCACCTGTGGGATCTCGACGGCAACGAGTACGTCGATGCGCTCAACGGCTTCGGCATGAGCCTGTTCGGCTGGCAGCCCGACTTCGTGCTCGAGGCGGTCAGGAAACAGCTGGACGGCGGTTATGACATCGGCCCGCAGCACCCGCTGGCCGGCCCGGTGGCGCGGCTGGTGTGCGAGTTGACGGGCTTCGAGCGCGCCGGCCTGTGCAACACCGGCTCCGAAGCGGTGATGGGTTGCATGCGCATCGCCCGCACCGTCACCGGCCGCAGCCGCATCGCCATCTTCGCCGGGGCCTACCACGGCATCTTCGACGAGGTCATCGTGCGCGGCACCAAGAAGCTCAAGGCGGTGCCCGCTGCACCGGGCATCATGAGCAGCGCGGCCGAGAACGTCGTCGTGCTCGACTACGGCACGCCGGAGTCGCTGCAGTGGCTGAAGGCCAACGCGGGCGACCTCGCCGCGGTGCTCGTCGAGCCGGTGCAGAGCCGTCGCCCCGACTTCCAGCCGCGCGAGTTCCTGCGTGATCTGCGAGCGCTGACCGAGCGTGCAGGCGCGCTCCTGATCTTCGACGAAGTCGTCACCGGCTTCCGCAGCCACCCGGGGGGCGCGCAGGCGCTGTTCGGCATTCGCGCCGACCTTGCCTCGTATGGCAAGGTGATCGGTGGCGGCTTCCCGATCGGTGTCATCGCCGGCAAGCGCGAATACATGGACGCGCTCGACGGCGGGCACTGGGAGTACGGCGACGAGTCCGTGCCCACGGTTGGCGTCACGTACTTCGCCGGCACCTTCGTGCGCCACCCGCTGGCCCTGGCCGCGGCGCACGCCGTGCTGGAGCACCTCAAGCGCGAGGGGCCCGAGCTGCAGACGGCGCTCACGCGCCGCACGGCAGCGATGGTCGACGAATTGAACGCGTTCTGCCGCCAGGCCGGCGCGCCGATCACGCTGAAGAGCTTCGCTTCGGTGTGGAAGGTCTTCTTCGACGAGGACCATCCGCTGCAGGACCTGCTGTTCGCGATGATGCGCAACCGCGGCGTGCACATCCTGGACAACTTCCCCTGCTTCATGACCACCGCCCATACCGTGCAGGACATCGCTGTCATCAAGACCGCCTTCAAGGAGGCCGTGGCCGAGCTGCAGGAGTCGGAGTTCTTGCCGCGGCCGGCTGTCGTGGCCGCGCAGGCCTTCGATGCGACCCGTCCGCCGGTGGCCGGGGCGCGGCTGGGCCGCGACGCGAGCGGCAATCCGGCGTGGTTCGTTGCCAATCCGGAGGCGCCGGGCAAGTACATCAAGGTGGAGGCGCAATGAGCCATCCCAGCGCCGCCGTCCGCCTTACCGAGGTCGACTACGACCCGTTCGCTTCGCCCGAGTTGGCACGCGCGGTGCCAACGACCGACGCGCAGCGCGAGATCTGGCTGGCCGATCAGCTGGGAAGCGAAGCTTCGCTGGCCTTCAACGAGGCCATCACGCTGCAGCTGCGCGGCGCCATCGACGTCCAGGCGGTGCAGGACGCGCTGCTCGCACTGGCCGATCGCCACGAGTCGCTGCGCTCGACCTTCTCGGCCGACGGGGCGAGCATGCTCATTGCGCCGCGCGGGTCGCTGCAGGCCCGCCTGCTCGACCTGCGCGGCGGCGACGAGACGCAGCGCGAGCGCGAGCTGGCCGCCCTGCGCCGAGCCGAGGTGACGACGCCGTTCGACCTGACGCAGGGGCCTCTCGTGCGTGCCGTGCTCGTCACGTGCTCGGCCGGCGAGCATGTCCTCCTGTTCTGCGCCCACCACATCGTCTGCGACGGGTGGTCGTTCGGCGTCATCGCGCGCGAGCTGACGGCGCTGTATGCCGCGTTCGCGGAAGGACGTCAGGCGGCGCTGGCTCCCGCCGACAGCTTCGGCGACTATGTCCTCGCCGCGCTGGAGCCCGAGCACGCGCAAGCGGCCGAGGCCGACGAGCGCTACTGGGTCTCGGTCTTCGATCGCTCGGTCCCCGTGCTCGACCTGCCTGCCGACCGCCCGCGCCGGGCGCAGCGCGAGTTCGCTGCGCGGCGCGAGGACTGTCGCCTGGCGCCCGAGGTGGTCGAGGCGGCACGGGCGCTCGGCGCCAAGAGCGGCGCGAGCCTGTTCGCCACGCTGTTCAGCCTCTTCGCGGCACTGATGGCGCGCCTGGGCGGCGACGCCGACGTGGTGGTCGGCGTGCCCGCGGCCGGCCAGGCGGCGATGGGCATGGACCGCCTTGTCGGCCACTGCGTGAACCTGCTGCCCGTGCGCATGCTGGCCGATGGCAAGCTGCCGGTGCAAGAGCTGCTGCGGCACGGCCGCGAGCGGGTGCTCGACGCGTACGACCACCAGCGCTGCACCTTCGGCCGCCTGCTCGGCCGGCTGCAGCTGGCGCGCGATCCGGCGCGCCTGCCGCTGGTGTCGGTGCAGTTCAACCTCGACAGCACCATCGATGCCGACGAGCTGTCGTCGCCCAACCTGGCGGTGCGGCTGGCGAGTGTGCCGCGCGAGTACGAGAACTTCGAGCTGTTCGTCAATGCGACCCAGCTCGACGGGGCCATCGTTCTGGAGTGCCAGTACAACGCGGCGCTGTTCGATGCGGCCACCGTGCGCCGATGGCTCGGCTTGTTCGAAGCGGCGATCCGGCGCGCCGCCGCCGATGCGCAGCAGCCGGTGGCGGCGCTGTTCGCCGCCGGCGACGAGGATCGGGCCGACCTGGAGCGCTGGAATCGCACCGCCGAGGAGTATCCACGCTCGGCACGCGTCGAGCACCTCGTGACGGCGCAGGCCAAGGCTGCTGGCGACGCCTGGGCCGTGGTCGACGGCGAAGGCACGCTCACCTACGAGCAGCTCGAGCGGCGCGCGAATGCGCTGGCGCTGGCCCTTGCCGCCCAGGGCGTGGGGCCGGGGGGCCGCGTGGGTCTCGCGTGCGGGCGCAACCGGCACCTGCTGGTGGCGCTGCTGGGCATCCTGAAGACCGGCGCGGCCTACGTGCCGCTGGACCCGGCGTTCCCCCCGGATCGCCTGGCGCACATGCGCGCCGACGCCCAGCTGCAATGGGTGGTCAGCGATGCGTCGGTCAGGCTCGACGCCGGTGAGGGCGAGCAGCGCGTGCTGTGGGCCGACAGCGTCTCGCCGACCGAGCGCACGCCGGTCGTGCGCGCCGACACCGACGCGGCGGCCTACGTCATCTACACCTCCGGCTCGACTGGCCGACCCAAGGGAGTGATCGTGCCGCAGCGCGCGGTCGTGAACTTCCTGGCGAGCATGAGGCGAACCCCGGGGCTCGCGGCAGCCGACCGCCTGCTCGCGGTGACGACGCCGAGCTTCGACATCGCGGTACTCGAGTTGCTGCTGCCGTTGACGGTGGGCGCGCGCGTCGTCCTGGCCGACCGCGATACGGTGATGGACGGCGCGAAGTTGCGCGCGCTGCTGGAGGCCGAGGCCGCCACCGTCATGCAGGCCACGCCCTCGGGCTGGCGGCTGCTCATCGACGCCGGCTGGCGCGGCGGCCCCGGCTTCAAGGCGCTGGTGGGTGGCGAGCCGCTGCCGGCCGACCTGGCGCAGGCCTTGCTGGCGCGCACGGGCGAGCTGTGGAACATGTACGGACCGACCGAGACCACCGTGTGGTCCACCTGCTGGCGCGTTCGCGAAGGAGGTCCGGTGGCGATCGGCACACCGATCGCGAACACCACGGTCGATGTGCTGGACGAGGCGCTGCGCCCGTGTCCCGTCGGCGTGCCGGGCGAGATCTTCATTGGCGGCGACGGCGTGACCTCGGGCTACCTCGACCGGCCCGAGCTGACGGCCGAGCGCTTCCTCGCCGACCCGGCGCGCCCCGGCCAGCGCCTGTACCGCACCGGCGACCGCGGCCGCTGGCGCAACGACGGCCTGCTCGAGCACCTCGGCCGCCTCGACACGCAGGTGAAGGTGCGCGGCTATCGCATCGAGCTGGGTGAGATCGAAGCGAACGTGCTGGCCTTCCCCGGCGTGCAACGCGCAGTTGTGGTCACGCGCGAGGACACGCCGGGCGACGTGCGCGTGGTCGCCTACTTCGTTGCCAGCGGCGCGCGACCCGATGCCGGCGCGATGCGCGAGCACCTGCGCCGCAAGCTGCCCGAATACATGATGCCGGCACACCTGGAGTGCGTGCCGGCGATACCGCTGCTGCCTAACGGGAAGGTCAACGCGAAGGCCCTTCCGCGGCCCGAGGCGCCGGCGGGCGGCCACTCCGCGCGCGAGGTGCCGCGCACGCCGCTGCAGGCGCGCGTGCTGGCGTTGATGGAAGGCACGCTGCACCTCCCAGGCCTGGGCATTGGCGACGACTTCTTCGCTGCCGGCGGGCACTCGCTGCTGGCCGCCCGGCTGACCGCGAGCGTCAATGCCGCCTTCTCCGTGTCGCTGCCGTTGCGCGCGGTGTTCGAAGCGCCCACGGCCGAGCGCCTGGCCGCGGCCATCGAGCGGGCCCAGGCCGAGCAGGCGCCGGCGCGCGCGGTGATCGAGCATGCCGCGGACGGGACCGAGGCACCGTTGACCGTGATGCAGGAGCGCATCCGCTTCATGGAGCGCCTGCACCCCGGGCGAGTGGTCTACAACACGCCGTCGGCGCACCGCCTTGCGGGCCCGCTCGATCCCCTCGCCTTCGAGGCGGCGATGCGCCGCATCGTGCAGCGGCAGGCGAGCCTGCGCACCGTGATCGACGACCGGGGCGAGACGCCGCGGCAGCGCGTGCTGCCCGGCATGGCGTGGGAGTTGCCGCTGGTGGACCTGAGCGGCCTGCCAGCGGCCGAGCGCGAGCACGAGCTGATGCGGCGCCTGCAGACGGTGATCGACGAGCCGATCGCGATCGACCGTGCGCCGCTGTTCCGCGCCGCGCTGTACCGCCTCGGGCCCGAAGAGCATGTGTTCCTCTTCATGCCGCACCACATCGTCTGGGATGGCTGGTCGTTCGATCTGCTGTATCAGGAGATGGCCGAGATCCTGCCGGCGACGCTGGAAGGGCGCGAGCCGCGCCTGCCGCCCCTGGAGGTGGACTACCTCGACTTCGCGCGCTGGCACGAGCGCTGGCGGCAAGGCGACGAGTGCCGCGCCCAGCTGGCTTGGTGGAAGCGGCGCTACGCGGCCGTGCAGCCGCCGCGGGCGCTGCCCACCGACCGGGCGCGTCGGCCGGGCATGACCGGCACCGGCGCGGTCGAGTGGGTGCACGTGGATAAGGCGCTGACCGAGAGGCTGCGCGCGCTGGCTCGCCAGAACGGTGCCACCGTGAACATGCTGGTACTGGCCGTGTACTGCGGCATGCTGAGCGAAGCGGTCGCCTCCCCCTCGCTGCTGCTGGGCGTGCCGGTGCGCGGCCGCATCAGCCAGCAGCTCGAGCCGGTGATGGGCTTCTTCAACAACCTGCTGCCGATGCCGGTGAACGTTCGGCTGGACGCCTCGCTGCCCGCCTGGCTGGCCGAGGTGAAGGGCGAGCTGGTGCAGGCCTTCGCCAACGCCGACGTGCCCTTCGAGCAGCTGGCGAACGAGCCTGAGTTCGTGGCGCTGAACCAGGCGGCAGGCCTGTATCAGAGCCTGTTCTCGTTCCAGGATGCGCGCGAGCGGCCGCGCCGCTGGGGCCCGCTGTCGCATTCGTCGGTGCTCGTCATGCAGAAGGGCGCCACCGAGGACTTCGGCCTGTGGCTTATGGAAGTGCCCGGCGGGCTCGAAGGCGGCATCAACTACAACGCCGACCTCTTCGACGCGGCGACGGCCCGGATCTTCCGCGAGCGGCTGCTCGGTCTGTTGCGCCGCGCCGTCGACGAACCACAAGGCACGCTGCAAGCGCTGCTGCACGCGCCCGGGAGCGACCGCGATGCCTTCGCGGCGTGGGTCGGGCGCAGCCGGCGCTCCGAGGCAGCGGTGCCTTCGTCGCGCCTGCCGGCGCCGGCGGCGGCGCTGGATGAGGCGCAGCGCGCCCTGGCAGCGATCTGGTCCGACCTCCTGGGCGTGCCGATCGAGCAGATGCGCGCCGAGGACAACTTCTTCGACCTCGGGGGCAGCTCGCTGCTGGTCATGCGCGCGTGCGCGGCGGCCGAGGCTTCGCTCGGACTGCGCATCGAGCCGCGCCGCTTCGTGGCCGAGTCGCTGGCCCAGCTCGCTCGGCCGGCGCCGCAGCCGGCGGCCGCTGCGCCGGCGCGCAATGGAACCGAGCGCCGCATGGCCGACATCTGGGCGGCGCTGCTGGGCGTCGAGGCGGACCAGATCCGTTCCGGCGACAACTTCTTCGACCTCGGCGGCAGTTCCCTGCTCGTGATGCGGGCAGCGGGCGAGGCCCAGGCGCAATTGGGGCTGCGCATCGAACCGCGCCGATTCGTCTCCGAAAGCCTGGGCCAGCTCGCCACCGCGGCGGCCGAGCCGGCGCTGGCCGCCGCCGAGGCCGAGCCCGCCGCTGCGTCGGCGAGCGCGCCCAAGTCGGGGCTGCTGTCGCGCGTGTTCGGCCGCAAGGCACGCGGTGCCTGAGCCGGTTCCGGCGGGGGTGGATTCGTCGCACACCGAGGTCATGCCGGCGGGCGCGCATGCCGATATCGTGGTCGCGGCGGCGCGCCGCTGCGCCGCGCAGACCGTTGCCACCCGGAGATGACGACCGCAGCCTCGCCCTCGCTCCAACTGCTGTCGTTCGGGCCGCCGCAGCGGCGCCTTGCCGGCATGCTGCACCAGCCGCCGGCGGCAGCGCCCGTTTCCGGCGTGGTGTTGTGCAAGCCCTTCGGGCAGGAGGCGATCCGCTCGCATAGGCTATACCGCGTGCTGGCCGAACGCCTCGCGCGCGCCGGGCACGCGGTCATGCGGCTGGACGCCTACGGCACCGGCGATGCGATGGGTGACGATGCCGATGCCGATCTCGACGGCTGGGCCGGCGACGTTCTGGCCGCAGATCGCGAGCTGCGTGCGCACACCAACGTCGCGCACACGGCCTGGTTCGGCCTGCGCCTGGGCGGCGAGGTCGCGTTGCGCGCCGCCCGCCACGCGCCGGCGACGCTGCAACGCATCGTCGTGGCCGACCTGGTCATCGACGGACCGGGCTATCTCTCGCACTTGCGCGAGCGCCATGCGACGAGTCTCGCCGCGGCGTTCAGCATCGCCCGCCAACCTGATCCGCTGGCGCGTCTGCGGGACCCTGCTGCCTACCGCGACGAAGCGGTCGGTTTCGCGTTGCCGCCCGCGCTGCGCAGCCAGCTCGGCGCCATGTCGGTCGCATCCTTCGCCTGGCCGGCGGCACCGAAGGCGATCGTTGCCATCGCCGACCCGAACGGCCGCGACGGGCACGACCTGGCTGCCGTCCTGCGGCGCGGCGATGTCGCGGCACCGCGGGTCAGGGTGCTCAGCGTCGAGCATCGCAGCGACTGGACTCGCGACAGCGCCGACAACACCGCGCTGGTGCCACCGGACCTGCTGAAGGCTTTGCTGGACGCGCTCGGAGGACCGGCGTGAGCATCGTGGAGTCGGTGCAGGTGTTCGGACCCGAGCGGCTACTCTTCGGCGTGTTGACGACCCCGGTCAGCGCCGCCGCGGCAGGGCCCGGGGCTGTGCCGTTCGTGCTATTCAACGCCGGCGTCATTCCCCGGCTCGGCCCGCACCGGATGAACGTGAAGCTGGCCCGCGCGCTGGCTGCCCAGGGCCACCCGGTGCTGCGCTTCGACCTCTCCGGCCACGGCGACAGCCCGCCCGCGTCGAGTGGCGGTGACCCGCAGCGGCAAGGCGAGCGCGATCTCGTTGCCGCGCTCGACCACCTCGAAGCGGCCACCGGCGCAAGGCGCTTCGCGCTGATCGGCGTGTGCTCCGGGGCCGTCCAGGCATACCATGTGGCGCTGGCCGATCCGCGCGTGGCCGGCGTGCTGATGTTCGACGGCTACTGGTACCGCTCGCGCTGGAGCCGCCTCGTGCGTGACGTGAAGCACTTCAGGGCGACGTCCGCGCACAAAGCCTGGCGCGGGTTGGTCGAACGGCTGCGCGTGCGCATCGGCCAGCCCCACAGTGCGCCGCTGACCAACGTCTACCAGGAGGATGGCAACCCGCCGCGGGAGGCCTTCGACCGCGCAATGGCGCAAATGAGCGCGCGCGCCGCCGTCTATGTCGTCTACAGCGGTTCGGTCATCGACTACTACAGCTATGGCGCGCAGTTCAGGCACGTGTTCGGCAGGCGACCCTGGTTCAAGGACGTGCGCTGCGAGTTGATGGCCGACGTGGATCACTCGTTCCTGGAACTGCGCGCCCAGCGTCGGTTCATCGAGGCGGTGATCGCCTGGTTGCCGGCGGTGCGGCAGGCGGCCGCAGTGTTGCGGTGATGCGGCTGGGCGCCGGCGCCCTGCTGCTGGGGCTGGTCATCGTCGGAGCGGCCGCCGCAACCATGCTGGCGCGTCCGGGGTTGCGCGCGGCGCTCTTCGAGCGGCTGCCGTCGCAGCACCGCATCGCGCTTCTGGCGCTGCTGCGCGGCGTGCAGGTGGACCACGACGTGCGCATCGTGATGCCCGATGGCATCGGCTTGGCCGCGAGCGTCTACCGTCCTCGCGGTGTCGCGGGGCCGCTGCCGACGATCCTGATCCGCATGCCCTACCACCGCCTGCACTACGGCGAGGGCTATTGGAACGCCACCCACTTTGCGCGTCATGGCTACGCCGTCGTCGTGCAGGATCTGCGCGGCACCGGCGACTCCGAAGGCCGGCTGCTGCCTTGGCGCGACGCCGGCACGGACGGGGTGGCGACCCTCGACTGGATCACCGCGCAGCCATGGTCCGACGGCAAGGTCGGCACCTTCGGCTGCTCGGCTCTCGGCGAGACGCAGTACGCGCTCGCGCGCATGAACCACCCCGCCCACCGCGCGATGGTGCCCAGTGGCGCCGGCGGCGCGATCGGTTCGGCGCTCGGGCGTCACGGCTACTTCGGGCTCTTCGAAGGCGGTGTCTTCCAACTGGCCAGTGGCTTCGGCTGGTTCGTCGGCAACGGGTCGCACGACCCCAAGGCACCGCCGGCGATGCCGTTCGACACCGCGCGCCACCTGCGCGAACTGCCGGTCGCGAACCTCGTCGCCCAGGTGCGGCCGGCGCCCAACGGCTACGCCGACTTCCTGGCGACGCCGCTGGGGCATCCGCGCTGGGCCGAGTGGGGCTACTGGAGCGATGCCGACAGGTCCGCCGTGCCGGCCCTGGTGTTCAACACCTGGGGCGATCAGACGGTGGGTGACACGTTGGCGCTGGCGGAGGTCTGGGCCCGTCATGGCGTGCCGCAGACAGTGGTCATCGGGCCGGGAAACCACTGCCAGCACGTGCAGTGGGAGCGCCTGGACCGCTTCGGCGATCTGCCGGTGACCGGCGCCGGCCATCCGCGTGACGAGTGGACCCTGCGCTGGTTCGACCACTGGCTGAAGGGCCGCCGCGATGCGCTGGACGGCCTGCCCGCGTACAGCTACTTCATGCTCGTGGAGAACCGCTGGCGCACGGCCGAGCGCTGGCCGCCGCCGCAAAGCCGCAGCGAGCGCTGGTATCTCGCCAGCGGCGGCCACGCCAACAGCCGCGCCGGCGATGGGCGACTCGTTCGTGGGCATCCCGACGCGAGCTCTGCCGCCTCCGACGCCTACTCGTACGACCCGGCCGACCCGGTGCCCAGCCGCGGCGGCCCGCTGTGTTGCACCGGCGACCCGAATGCCGCCGCGGGGCCCGCAGACCAGGCCGACGTCGAGCGCCGCGACGACGTGCTGGTCTACACCAGCGCGCCGCTCGAGCAGGATCTGCGCATCGCCGGGCCGCTGCGGGCGCACCTGTCCTTCGCCTCCGACGCTGCGGACACCGACCTCGTCGTGCGGCTCGCGCACGTGCGGCCGGACGGCCTGGCGAGCAGCATCCAGGAAGGCGCGCTGCGCCTGCGCTACCGCGACGGCGTGCAGACGCCGCGCCTGCTGCGACCGGGCCAGGTGGTCCAGGCCACGGTGGACCTGCGAGCCATCGCCTACATGCTGCCGCGCGGACACCGCCTGCGCCTGCAGGTCACGAGCAGCAGCTTCCCGAGGCTGGAGCGCAACCTCAACACCGGTGCTGCGAACAACGCCGCCGAGACGCGCATGGTCGTGGCCGCGAACCGGGTCGTCCATTCATCGGCAGAGCCTTCGTGGCTGGAACTGCCGGTGCTGCTGGAAGGCACCTCGCCGCAATAGGGTGGCGACGGCCGCCAAGCGTCGTCGCTGCGGCGCCGCGCACCGCATGCCAGCCCCGCGCGGCTGCGCCGGCGAGACGCCACTCGATCAGGGTTGGGGCCCGCGCCCGACGCCGAAATAGGTGATCCCGAGCGCGCGCATCAACGCCGGGTCGTAGAGGTTGCGGCCATCGAAGATCGCCGGTTGCCTGAGCGCGCCCTTGAGGTGGTCGAAGTCGGGGTTGCGGAACTCCTTCCATTCGGTCACCACGAGCAGCGCATCGGCGCCCTCGAGCGCGCTTTGCTGGTCGGGCGCATACGTGAGGCGGGGCGTGCCCTCCAAGGCGCGCTCGGCCTCGGGCATCGCGACGGGGTCGTAGGCCCGCACCGCCGCGCCGCGGCGCACCAGCTCGGAGATGATCACCCGGCTCGGCGCCTCGCGCATGTCGTCGGTGTTGGGCTTGAACGCCAGGCCCCAGACGGCAAAGACGCGGCCGCGCAGGTCGTCGCCGAAGTGCGCGACGACCTTGTCGACGAGCACCCGCTTCTGGCGCTCGTTGGCGGCCTCCACGGCGGCCAGCACGCCCAGTTCCACGCGATGCTCGCGGCCGGTGTGGATCAGCGCCTTGACATCCTTGGGGAAGCAGCTGCCGCCGTAGCCGGTTCCGGGATACAGGAAGTGCGTGCCGATACGCGGATCGCTGCCGAGGCCCCTGCGGACCATCTCGATATCGGCACCGACGCGCTCGGCCAGCCGCGCCAGCTCGTTCATGAAACTGATGCGCGTGGCAAGCATCGCGTTGGCGGCGTACTTCGTGAACTCGGCGCTGCGCGGGTCCATGATCTGCATGCGATCGTGGTTGCGCATGAACGGCGTGTACAGGGCACGCATGAGCAGCACGGCGCGCTCGTCGTCGCTGCCGACGATGATGCGGTCGGGCTTCATGCAGTCATCGACCGCCGCGCCCTCCTTGAGGAACTCCGGATTCGAGACGACGGCGAACTCCAGGTCCGAGAGCCCGCGGGCTGCGAGCGCCTCGGCGATCGTCGCGCGCACCTTGTCGGCCGTGCCCACCGGCACCGTGCTCTTGTCGACGACGACCTTGTAGTCGGTCATGTGCCGGCCGATGCTCCGCGCGGCGGCGAGCACGTATTGCAGATCGGCGGATCCATCCTCGCCGGGCGGCGTACCGACGCCGATGAACTGCATCGTGCCGTGCGCGACGGAGGCGGCCACGTCGGTTGTGAACTGCAGCCGCCCCGCGGCCGAGTTGCGCCTGACGATGGCTTCGAGCCCGGGCTCGTGGATCGGGATCTGCCCGGCATTGAGCTGCTCGATCTTGCGCCCGTCGACGTCGACACAGACGACATGGTTGCCCATCTCGGCCAGGCAGGCGCCGGTGACGAGGCCGACATAGCCCGTACCGACAATGGAAACCTTCATGACACTCCCGTTCGGCGGCGCCCACCGATGCTTCAACTGCGCTGGCGCCAGCGAAAAAGCATAGCTGCGGGGTGGGTATCGGTGTCCCTCCTCGCCCGCGCGCGGACGGCGCTTGCCAACAAGAGTTCTCGAAGAAGGCGTGGATGGCAAGCCGCTGATAATCCTGCCGCCTTGCAACGGAGCCCCCATGACCCGCGCCACCAAGATCGTCGCCACCCTCGGCCCGGCCTCGAGCGACCCGGCGGTCCTCGAGCGGCTGCTGCACGCGGGGGTGGACGTGGTGCGGCTGAACTTCAGCCACGGCAAGGCGCAGGACCACATCGAGCGGGCGGCGATGGTGCGCGAGGTGGCCGCGCGCGTGGGCAAGCCGGTGGCGCTGATGGCCGATCTGCAGGGGCCCAAGATCCGTGTGGGCAAGTTCGCGCAGGGCACGGTGCTGCTCGAGGCCGGCGCCACGTTCGTGCTCGACGCCGGCCGCAGCGAGCCCGGCGACGCCGCCGCCGTGGGCCTGGACTACAAGGAGCTGCCGCGCGACGTGCGCCCGGGCGACACGCTGCTGCTCAACGACGGCCTGATCAAGCTCACGGTGCACGAGGTGCGCGGCGAGCAGGTGGTGACGCGGGTCGTGCTCGGCGGCGAGCTTTCCAACAACAAGGGCATCAACAAGGCCGGCGGCGGCC
Source organism: Rubrivivax sp. (assembly GCA_016790425.1). Lineage (GTDB taxonomy): Bacteria > Pseudomonadota > Gammaproteobacteria > Burkholderiales > Burkholderiaceae_C > Rubrivivax. Next base: position 9,700 of record JAEUPF010000173.1, on the reverse strand, counting down.
TCACCGCGCCGGCGCTCACGGCCAAGGACATGGAGGACATCAAGACCGCGATGTCGTTCCAGTGCGAGTACCTGGCGGTGAGCTTCCCCAAGAGCGCCACCGACATGGAGATGGCGCGCCAGCTCGCCAACGTCGCCGGCGAAGCGGCGCGGCACAAGCCGGCGATGATCGCCAAGATCGAGCGCAGCGAGGCGATTCCCGTGCTCGACCAGATCCTGAAGGCGAGCGACGGCATCATGGTGGCGCGCGGCGACCTCGCGGTGGAGGTGGGCAACGCCGCGGTGCCGGCGCTGCAGAAGAAGATGATCCGCATGGCGCGCGAGATGGACAAGGTCGTCATCACCGCCACGCAGATGATGGAGAGCATGATCCAGGCGCCGGTACCGACGCGCGCCGAGGTCAGCGACGTCGCCAACGCCGTGCTCGACGGCACCGACGCGGTGATGCTCAGCGCCGAGACGGCGGCCGGCAAGTACCCGGTGGAGACGGTGGAGCACATGCATCTCATCGCGCTGGAAGCCGAGCGCGCCGACGAGGTGGCGATCGACAACGACTTCACCAACAAGCGCTTCGCCCGCATCGACCAGAGCATCGCGATGGGCGCCTTGTTCACCGCGCACCATCTGGGCTGCAAGGCGATCCTGGCGCTGACCGAAAGCGGCAGCACGGCGCTGTGGATGAGCCGGCACAACGTCAAGGTGCCGATCTTCGGCCTCACTTCGCAGGCCGCGGCCGAGCGCCGCATGACGCTGTACCGCAACGTGCGGCCGATCCTGATGCCGCGCATGAACGAGCGCGACGCGGCGCTCGCCAAGGCCGAGGCGCTGCTCGTCGAGCGCGGCGTGCTGCGCCCGGGCGACACCTACGCCATCACCTGCGGCGAACCGATGGGCTACCCCGGCGGCACCAACATGCTCAAGGTCTGCCAGGTGGCCTGAGCGCGCCGCGGCGGCGGCGCCGCGGCGGAGCGGCGTGGCGCGGCGCCACTCGTCGGCGGCCGGGCGCCGGGACGAACTGCGTTCGTCCAGCGGGGCGCGAATTGCGCCACGAAGTGCGGCCCGAGCGCGGCGCGCACGCAGGGGATACGCCTTCCGGGCAGGCTGCTTGCCGCAGGGCCGTCGCTAGAATTTCCGGCAGTTTTTCCTGCCGTCATTCCAGTCCACCCAGCGCCCTCCGGAGCACGTCCATGCCCCTCGTCTCGATGCGCCAGCTGCTCGACCACGCGGCCGAGAACCAGTACGGGATTCCCGCCTTCAACGTCAACAACCTCGAGCAGGTGCAGGCGGTGATGACCGCCGCGGCCGAGGTCAACGCGCCGGTGATCCTGCAAGCCAGTGCCGGCGCCCGCAAGTACGCCGGCGAGGCCTTCATCAAGCACCTGATCCAGGCCGCGGTCGAGGCCTACCCGCAGATCCCGCTGGTGATGCACCAGGACCATGGCCAGAGCCCCGACGTGTGCAAGGGCGCCATCGACCTCGGCTTCTCGTCGGTGATGATGGACGGCAGCCTCGAGGCCGACGGCAAGAGCATCGCCAGCTACGACTACAACGTCGGCGTGACGAAGAAGGTCGTCGAGATGGCGCACAAGCTCGGCGTCACCGTCGAGGGCGAACTCGGCTGCCTCGGTTCGCTGGAGACGATGAAGGGCGACAAGGAAGACGGGCACGGCGCCGAAGGCACGATGACGCGCGAGATGCTGCTCACCGACCCCGAGCAGGCCGCCGACTTCGTGCGCAAGACGCAGCTCGACGCGCTGGCCATCGCCATCGGCACCAGCCACGGCGCCTACAAGTTCAGCCGCAAGCCCACCGGCGACATCCTCGCCATCAGCCGCATCAAGGAGATCCACCGCCGCATCCCGAACACGCACCTCGTGATGCACGGCTCGTCGAGCGTGCCGCAGGAACTGCTGGAACAGATCCGCCAGTACGGCGGCAAGATGAAGGAGACCTATGGCGTGCCGGTCTCGGAGATCCAGGAAGCCATCAAGCACGGCGTGCGCAAGATCAACATCGACACCGACATCCGCCTGGCGATGACCGGCGCGGTGCGCAAGTTCATGGCCGAGAACCCGGAGAAGTTCGACGCCCGCGAATGGCTGAAGCCCGCCCGCGAAGCGGCCTACAAGGTGTGCAAGCAGCGCTACCAGGAGTTCGGCTGCGAAGGGCAGGCGGGCAAGATCAAGGCGGTGCCGCTGGCAGCGGTGGCGCAGCAGTACGCGCGCGGCGAGCTGGCTCAGGCCGTCGCCTGACGGACGCCAAGGTTCACGAGCGGCGCCGCCTTCGAGGCGGTGCTCGCCGGTCGGCGCCGCCTTCGGGGCGGCGCTCTTTTTTCCGGCCGGCCCTTCTTCTGCGCTGACTCAGGCGCCTTCGAGCACGCCGTCGAGCGTGTGGTTCTGCGGCCCGCGGCTGGCGATCTTGATGGCGCCGATGCGGTTGGCCAGCTTCACGCTGCGCTCCAGCGTCCAGCCCTGCTCCAGGCCGTAGAGCATGCCGGCGCGGAAGGCGTCGCCGCAGCCGGTGGGGTCGACCACCGCGGCCGCCTCGACGCCCGGCACGCGCGTGCGCTCGCCGCGCTGCCACAGGTCGCAGCCCTCGTGCGCCAGCGTCACCACGACGCCGCGGATGTTGCTGCGGCGCGAGATCGCCTGCAGCGACTCGCCGGTGCGCTCGCACAGCATCCTGGCCTCGTAGTCGTTGAGCGCCAGCCAGCTCGCGATGCCCAGCATCTCGCGGTGCTGTGCGCCGTCGAACTGCGGCAGCTGCTGGCCTGGGTCGAAGACGAAGGGGATGCCGGCGCGGTGCATCTGCTCGGCGTGCTGCCACATCGCGTCGCGACCGTCGGGGGCGATGATGCCGATCGCCAGGTCGGTGCGCTGCCCCTTCGGCGGCACCGCGATCTTGTGCGCGTGGCTCATCGCGCCGGGGTGGAAGGCGGTGATCTGGTTGTTGTCGCGGTCGGTGGTGATGTGGCACTGCGCGGTGTGCAGCACCGGGTCGCGCCAGACCAGCGAGGTGTCGGCGCCCCAATCGGCCATGCGCGCGAGGTACTCGCCGCCATCGACGCCGAGCGCGGCCATCACCACCGGCACGCCGCCGAGCGCTTGCAGGTTGTAGGCGATGTTGCCGGCGCAGCCGCCCCATTCGCGCCTGAGCGTGGGCACGAGGAACGAGACGTTGAGGATGTGCACCTGGTCGGGCAGGATCTGCTCGGCGAAGCGGCCCGGGAACGTGGTGATGGTGTCGAAGGCGAGGGAGCCGCAGATCAGGGCCGGCATGGTTTGGCGCTGGTTCGCTTCAGGGATAGAAGAGTTCGATCGTATAGCCGGCCACCGTGCCCGAGCCGACCTGGATCGTGCTTTGCAGCGTCAATTCGGCCCCCGAGGCGAGGGTGCCGGCACGCGCGCCGAGTTCACCGGCGCGCAGCACGCGGCGGGCGATGAGCTGGCCCTGCGTGTCGGTGAGCGCCAGTTCCAGCGCCGGCAGCGCCACCTCGTGCCGCTGCATGTTGCGCAGCGCCACGCTCAAGCGGTAGAGGTCGCTCTTCTCCACGCGGGCCAGGCCGCTGCTCTCGACGCGCAGCGCCTCCAGCGCGCGCGGCGCCCGCACCTCGCAGCCGAGCGCCGCGCAGGCGGCCACGAGCAGCGGCTTGGCCGCCGGCGCGCGCGCCGCCACGAGGTCGCGCTGCGCCATCAGCCACTGTGCGCCGAGCGTCACGGCGGCCACCACGCAGGCGGTGGCGAGCGCGGCGCGTGCGCGCGGTGTGCGCCAGCGCGCTTCGCGCTCGGCGCGGCGGACGAACGACGGCGTATCGCCGGGCTCGACGTGGATGTCGGCGCTGCCGGCCGCGGCCGTCGCTGCGCTTTCGGGCAGCGGCAGGTCCAGTTGGACTGCGCTGCCGGCATCGGGTGCCGAAGCATCCGCTGGCAGCGAAGCATCGGCCACGGCAGCCCCGCCGCCTGACAGCGGCGCGAGCGAGGCTGTCGCAGCAGGCGCTCTTTCGCGGTCGACCGCGGCAGCCGCCGCAGACGCGGCGCCTGCTGAGGGCTCCTCGATCGAAGGCGGCTGCGCGGCAGCGGCAGAGGCAGCCGCCGGAACGGCGCCGTCTGCTTCGACGACAAAGGCTTCTTCCGGGTACGGCGCCGGCGGCTCGACGGGCGGAAGCGTGGAGGCCGGGGTCGGTGCCGGCGTCGGTGCCGGGGTCGGTGGAGGGGTCGGTGCAGGGGTCGGTGCAGGGGTCGGTGCCGGAGTCGGTGCCGGGGTCGGTGCCGGAGTCGGTGGAGGGGTCGGTGCAGGAGTCGGTGCAGGAGTCGGTGCAGGAGTCGGTGCAGGAGTCGGTGCCGGAGTCGGTGCAGGGGTCGGTGCCGGAGTCGGTGCAGGGGTCGGTGCCGGAGTCCGTGCCGGGGTCGGTGCAGGGGTCGGTGCCGCCGTCGGTGCCGGCGTCGGTGCAGGGGTCGGTGCCGGGGTCGGTGCAGGAGTCGGTGCAGGAGTCGGTGCCGGGGTCGGTGCCGGAGTGGGTGCAGGGGTCGGTGCAGGGGTCGGCGCAGGGGTCGGCGCAGGAGTCGGCGCAGGAGTCGGTGCAGGGGTCGGCGCGCGAGTCGGCGCTTGTGTCGGCGGTGCGGCCGCAGGGCGGGCCGTGGCGGGCGTCGTGGGTGCAGCGGTCCATCGCGGCACGGTGCGCGGGGCCGGCGTGGCAGCCGGGGCAGGGCTCGGCGCCCGGGTCGCCGGCGCCGTCGTGCCTGCCGGCCTGGGCGAGGACGGCGGCGGCGGTGGCCTCGTCGGCGGCAGCGTCGCCTTGGCCTCGGCCGCGGGCGATGCCGGCGGCGTTGGCGATGCCGGCGGTCGCGCCGGTGGACTTGCGGGTGGACGCGCGGGTGGACGCGCGGGCGGGCGCGCCGGTGGCGGCGGCGGTGCCGGCGCGAACGGGTCGACGACGAACTCGCCATGCGCGATGTCGGGCAGCGCTTCGGAGGCCGGCTCGCGCATGTCCAGGCGCCCGTGCAGCGACGGCGAGGGTGGTGCCAGCGCCGAGGGCGTGGTGTCCTGCTGCGAAGCGTCCAGGCCCGGCAGCCAGCGCGAAGGCCGCGCCGCGCCGGTGGCCGCATCGACCAGGTTCTCCGAAGCGTTGAAGACTTCGGCGCAGCGGCCGCAGCGCACCCAGCCGGCCGACACCCGCAACTGGTCGGGCACGACGCGGAAGACGGTCTTGCACGCCGGGCAGCGCGAAGCGAGGCTGGTGGGCGGCGTGACCATCGGCACTGTGTCAGTCCGCGGTGCCGGCGCGGCCACCCATCAGCACCCAGCCTTCGTCGCTGTCGAGCACGTCGATGCGAAGGTGCGCTGCGTACGCGGCGGCCAATTCGCCGGCCTGCCGCTCGAGGATGCCGGCCAGCACCAGCCAGCCGCCGGGCGCCACCTGCGCGGCCAGCAGCGGCGCCAGCACCTTCAGCGGCGCCGCGAGGATGTTGGCCAGCACCAGCGTGAAGCCGCCGTGCGCGGCCGCGGCGCCACCCCTGCCGCCGTGGCCGCCACCTTGGACGACGCTGCCGCGCTCGGGCACCGCGTCCGGCAGCGCGGCGCGCACGCGCGCGCCGTTGCGCTGCGCGTTCGCCGCGGTGGCTTCGACCGCGGCCGGGTCGATGTCGACGGCCAGCACCTCGCCGGCGCCGAGCTTTGCCGCGGCGATGGCGAGGATGCCCGAGCCGCAGCCGTAGTCGAGCACGTTCGGCCAGGGGGTGGCCTCGTCCGCGCCGACGCCGGCGTCGGCGCGATCGCCACGGCGCGCTTCGGCCTGCGCGGCCAGCCAGCGCAGCACGAGCCGCGTCGTCGGGTGCGTGCCGGTGCCGAACGCAAGGCCCGGGTCGAGCTGGATGACGGTGCGCGCTGCGGCGGGCGGCACGTGCCAGCTCGGCACCACCCAGAACTGCGGCGTGATCTGCACCGGCGCGAACTGCGACTGCGTGAGGCGGACCCAATCCTCGTCGGGCACGCGTTGCAGCGCCTGCACCTGTGCGCCGGGCGTTCCGGCGTCGCCATGCAGCCAGGGTTGCGCCAGCAGCAGCGCCGCAGCCGCTTCGGCCGCCCGCTCGTCTTCGAACAGTGCCCGCACGGTCGAGTGCGCCCACGCCGCCGCCGGTGCCGGCTGGCCGGGCTCGCCGTACAGCGCTGCCTCGTCCGCGGTGCCGGCTTCGGCGTCCTCGACGGTCACCGACAGCGCTTCGAGCTCGTCGACCAGCATGTCGGACAGGTTCTCGACGAGCGATTCGGGGGCGCGCAGCACCAGCTCGAACAGGGCGCCGATGCGAACGGGCGCGGCGCGCACCGCCGCCGTGCCCGCGGCGGCGCACCGGGCCAGCGGCGGCGCACCGGGCCGGCGGCGCCGGCCGGCCGTCCCCGGCCACCGCGGCGCGCCTGGCCCGCACGGGCGGCGCGGCGTGCAGCGGGCTTCGCGCAAACGCACCTTCCGTGAGTTATGCCCTCGTACCCCCTAGCTCCACGTGAACGGGTGATGCAGGTGCTCGGCGAACCCTGTCCCAATTGCCGTGGACGGTTGCTGCTGCCGCAGGCATAAGGGCCGCTGTACGCGAAGCTGCTGATTTCGAGGGACAAGGAGACTGCCACATGCTCGATTCGATCTTCCGCCCCAACGGCGAGCGTCGTCTGGTTGAAAGCGAACTGCGCGACCTGCTGGCCGAGGTGCGCGAGGAACGCGACGCCGTGCGCGAGGAGCGCGCCGCGGCGCGCGAGGAACTCGAGCTGCTGCGTGCCGAGCGCGAGGCCCTGCGCGCGCAGGTGGCCAAGTCGGCGGCCGCCGCGGCCAAGCTGTCGCGCACGAACCAGGCGGTCGACGAGATCGGGGCCAAGGCCGAGGGCGCGATGCGCAAGCTCGAGACGCTGGCGGCGCTGGCGTCGGGTCAGGAAGAGCAGGCGCGCCAGCTCGGGCAGCTCGACCAGCGCCTCGCCGCCTTGCGCGCGCAACTGGCCGAGGCCGAGCAGGCTTCGCAGGGGCTGGTCGGGCCGGCCGGGGCGCTGGCGCAGATGGCCGAGGCCAGCAAGGAAGCCGACAAGCGGGTCAGCGCCTTGCACGCGCTGGCCGAGCACGTGTCGGGCAAGGCCAAGGCGCTGGAAGCGCAGCGGCACGCCGTCGATCACGCCGTCACCGAGACGGCGCGCCTGAACCAGCTGGTGTGGACGATGGACGCGCAGGTGACGCGCCTCACCGAAGGCCGCGAGCAGATGCAGCGCGCCGAGGAGGCCGTCGAGCGCATCGAGCGGCTGGCGCGCGGCGCCACGCAGGAGCTGGAGTCGGCACAGGCGGCGCGCGAGGAGTTTGCGCGCGAATCGGCGCGCCTGGAAGGCCAGGGGCGCTCGCTGCTCGACGCGTTGCGCGGCGCCACCGAGCGGCTGGCCATCGGCAAGGAGGAATTCGCCGCCTTCGACGACCGGCTGCGCTCGCTGTCGGGGGCACTCGCCGACGCCGAGACGCGCATGCAGGCGGTGCTGACACAGGACGAGGCCTTCGCGGCCATGCAGCAGAAGGCCGATGGGCTGGTGAAGGTGTTCGCCGACCTGCGCCTGGAGACCGAGGACCTGGCGCGGCGGCAGAGCTCGCTCGACGACCTGACCGAGCAGCTGGGCACCGTGGAGACGCTCGGCCGCCGCACCACGGCGCAACACGATTCGCTGCTGCAGGCGCAGGGCGACCTCGAGGGCATGCGCACGAGCCTGGACGAGCTGCAGCGCGCCTGGGCCGATGCGGCGCGCCTGCGCGACAAGGCCGCCGAGGACCGCAGTGTGCTGGAAGGCTTCGTCGAGCGCACCGCGGCGATGATCGGCCGCGCGCCCGAGATCGAGGCGCGGCTGGACGCGATGCTGGGCAAGATGTCGCTGCTGGAGCAGAGCAACGAGGCGCTGCGCCGGCTCGGCGAGTCCACCGGCGGGCTCGAGGCGGAGATCACACGCGTCAGCGCGCGCATGCAGTTCGTCGAGACGGTCGGCGCGCGCGTCAACGACCTCTACGCGCTTTCCGGCGAGGTCGAGCGCCGCATCGCCGACCAGGTGTCGCGGCGCGGCGAGATCGACGGCCTGGCACAGGGCTGCGACACGCTGGGCATGCGCCTCACGGTGCTGCGCGAGCAGCTCGACGGCGTGGCCGGGCAGCAGGCGCGGCTGGCGCCGCTGGCCGCCGAGGTGGGGCGACTCGGGGAGGCGCTGCAGGAGTCGCAGCGCGCGGTGGCGGCGATGAAGAAGGACGAGTCGGCGGCGGTCGAGCAGCAGCAGCGCCTGGCCGGCCTCATCGAGCACGGCATGCGCCAGGCGGCCGAGACGGCCGAGCGGCTGCGCCAGGTGCACTCGCTCAGCCAGGACGTCGGCGAGGTGGCCGCCAAGAGCGGCGAGATGATGGTGCAGCTCGCGCAGGTGCAGGGGCGCCAGCGCGACGTGCTGGCGCAGGTGAGCCTGGCCGAGGAGCAGATGCAGCGCGCCGAGGCGATGTCGCGCCAGCTCGACCACCGGCGCACGCTGCTCGTGCACGCCGAGAAGTCGCTGTCCAGCTTCGAGGCGCGGCTGGCCGAACTCGACCGCCATGCCGGTGGCCTGGAGCTGAAGATGAAGTCGCTGGCCGAGCGCGAGGCGCTGGTGCAGGCGGTGAAGGCCGAGGTCGACGGCATCCGCCAGGTGGCCAGCCGCAGCAAGGCCGATCTTCAGTTCGTCGCCGAACACCGCGGCGAGGTGGCCGAAGTGCGCGGCAAGCTCGATGACCTGCTCGGCCGCGTCGGTCAGACCGACGAGAAGATCGAGCTCATCGAGTCGTGGCGGCGCAAGGTCGACGAGTTGCAGGCCAGCGCCCAGGCCGTGGCCACGATGTACGGCGACATGCAGGGCACGCTGGAGAACCTGTCCGAGCAGCGCGTGTTGATCGACGACGTCGCCGAGCGACTGGCGCGGCTGGACTTCAGCGTCCAGGAAGCCAAGGACATGCTGTCGCGCCTGGATGGTTCGGCCCAGGAGGCGCAAGGCACGCTGCGCACGCTGCAGCGCGAGCGCGAGGTGGCCGAGCGCATCGAGAAGAGCATCAAGGCCGTGCGCGCCGGCGGTCCGCGCGTCGCGGCGTCGTAGCCGTCAGCAGGGGCGGAGGAACCGTCGCTGCCGGTCCACCCGCTCCCTTCTTCAGCGTCGGTGCTGCGCCAGCCAGCCTTCGAGGTAGTGGATGCTGGTGCCACCTTCGACGAACTTGGCGTCCACCATCAGCTCGCGGTGCAACGGGATGTTGGTCTGGATGCCCTCGACCACCGTCTCCGACAGCGCGATGCGCATGCGCGCCAGCGCCTGTTCGCGGGTGTCGCCGTGGACGATGATCTTGCCGATCATCGAGTCGTAGTTGGGCGGCACGTAGTAGTTGGTGTAGGCGTGCGAGTCGACGCGCACGCCGGGGCCGCCCGGCGCATGCCACAGCGTGATGCGCCCCGGTGAGGGCGTGAAGACGTAGGGGTCCTCGGCGTTGACGCGGCACTCGATGGCGTGGCCGCGCATCTCGATGTTGCGTTGCAGGAACGGCAGCTTCTCGCCGGCGGCGACGCGGATCTGCCTCTGCACGATGTCGATGCCGGTGACGAGCTCGGTGACCGGGTGCTCCACCTGCACGCGCGTGTTCATCTCGATGAAATAGAACTCGCCCTCCTCGTACAGGAACTCGAAGGTGC
>JAEUPF010000167.1 GCA_016790425.1 Rubrivivax sp. | reverse complement strand
GCGGCGTGGCGCTGCAGGATGATGTCGCCGGTGTCGATCCCCTGGTCGACATGGTGCACGGTGACGCCGAACTGCTTCGCGCCGTTGATCAACGCCCAGTTGAGGATGTTGCGGCCGCGGTAGAAGGGCAGTGCGCCGGCGTGGCAGTTGATGAGGCCCTGCGGCGCGGCGGCGATCAGCGGGGCGCGGAAGATCTGGTTGTACGACATCGAGACGAAGAGCGCGGCGTCGTAGCGGCCCAGCTGCTCGATGCTGGCCGGGTCGTTGACGTTCGCCAGCGGCAGGAAGTCGACGTGCAGGCGTTGCGCGAAGCCGGCGAGCACGGGGTCGCGCGTGTCGAAGCGCGGCACGATGCAGGCGATCTCGAAGCGCGGGTCGGCGAGGATCCGTTCGAGCGCGCGGTGCGCCCAGGGACCGTCGGCGAAGTAGACGATCCTCATGGCATGGGGCCCTCGAGCGCCTCGTCGGCCTGGTAGCCGCGCCGGGCGCTGGTGCCCAGGATCTCCCAGTACGCCATCGGACTGAGGCCGCTGCCGGGCCGCTTGCAGGCCAGGTTCTCGGCGGTCCAGGCTTCGCCGGCCGCGACGGGGCGCGCAGCGACGAGGCTCTTGCGCGCGACAGCGCGGGTCCCGTGCTCCGAAGGCGTGGCGAACTTGCGCGCGCTGCCGGCTGCGCGGACGACGTCGCGCAGGCAAGCCACCATCTCTGCCAGCTCGGCGGGAAGCAGGGAGGCACGATGGTCCGGCCCCGGGAGGCCGCGGTCCAGGGTGAAGTGCTTCTCGATGAGGACGGCACCCATCGCCACCGCTGCGATGGCCACGTGGATGCCCTTCGTATGGTCGGAGTAACCCACGGGCAGGCCGAATGCGTGCCCCAGGGTCTGCATCGCCCGCAGGTTCACCTCGTCGATCGGCGCCGGGTACTCCGAGGTGCAGTGCAGCAGCGTCACGCGCTGCTCGAGCGCCGCCCGACCCTCGACGGACGCGGCCGCACGCTCGAACGCATGCCGAGCGGGCGGCGTGCCCGGCGGCGTGGTGAAGCCGAAGGCCAGCACCCCGAGTGCCGCCTCCACGTCGGCCAGGGAACTCATGCCCGTCGACAGGATGACCTTGTCGGCGCGGCGGGCCACCGCGAGCAGCAGCGGCCCGTTCGTGATCTCGCCCGACGGAACCTTGACCATCCGCAACCCCATCCGTTGCGTGAGGTAGTCGAGACTGGCCTCGTCGAACGGCGTCGAGAGGCAGGCGATTCCCCGACGCGCGGCGCGCTCGAACACGGCCTCGTGCATCGCCTCGGACATCTCCAGGCGGCGCAGCATGTCCAGCTGCGTCTCGGCAGCCCCCGTGGTGGCGATCTGGTAGCCGGCCTTGGCCGCCGTGGCGCTCGCCAGCGCGCTGGCGCGGAAGGTCTGGAACTTGACCGCGTCGGCGCCGGCCTCGGCGGCCGCGTCGACCAGGCCCAACGCGAGTTCGGTCGAACCGTTGTGGTTGACCCCGGCCTCGGCGACAACGTAGACGTGTTCGGATCTCAGCATGGGCCTGCCTCGTCGGTCATGTGAAAGCGCTTGCGGCGTACCGCGGGCCCGAGCGGAAGCTGCAGCAGCTGCGCGACGATGCGTTCGGCCGCGTGACCGTCGCCGTAGGGGTTGACGGTGTCGCTGCAGTCCATCGCCAACGCGGTCTGCATCGCTTCGCGGATGCTCGCCCGCGCCGGCGCCGCGTGCAGCACCGATGAGGCGCTCAGGCGGCCGCCCTGCCGCGAACCGATGTCGACCGCCGGGACCCGGAAGGATGGCGCCTCGTAGAGCCCGCTCGAAGAGTTCCCGACCACCATGTCCACCGCCGCCAGCAGGCTGAGGTACCGCAGCGTGCCGAGCGAGTCGTACAGGTGCGCACCCGTCCGGCCTTCCACCCACCGCTCCAGCAGCGCGTTGATCTCGCGCCCTCCGGCGTCGGCATTGGCGCGCGTGCACCACAGGACGATGTCCTCGGGGAGCTGCTCGAGGGCCGCGAGCATCTCGGTGAGTTGATCGAGGCCATGCCCCGGTTCGAGCGTCACGGGGTGGAAGGTGACGAGCGCGTTGCGCCGGCCGAGCGGCGCGCCCAGCGATCGTTCCAGGTCCGCGCGCTGCAGCAGCGGACGCCGGCGCAGATGATCGAGGCCCGGGTTGCCGACCATGTGCACGGCTGCAGGATCCTCGCCGAGCTGACGCACACGCCGGGCGGACAGCTCGTTGGTCACGAAGTGCAGGTGAGCCATCTTGGTGATGCCGTGTCGCATCGCCTCGTCGATGGCGCCCTCGGTCGTGTCGCCGCCGCAGACGTGCGCCAGCACGAGGTTGTGCACGAGGGACGCCTGGGCCGCCGCGAACACCTCGAAGCGGTCGCCCAGGACCAGGACGATGTCGGGGCGCAGGCGCTCGAAAGCGTCGGAGAAGCCGATCACGCCGAGCGCGATGGACTTGGCCGTCGCCGCGGCCGTGTTGCCGGACACCAGCATCTCCACGCGGTGCGCAATCGGCAGGCCGTCGGCTTCGATCTCGCGGACCGTATGGCCGAACTCGTGCGCCAGATGCATCCCGGTCACGAGCAGCTGCAACTCGACCTCGGCGCACCTGGCCAGGTCGTGGATGATCCAGTACAGCAGCCCGTACTCGGCCCGGCTGCCGGTGACCACGCAGATGCGACGCCGGGTTTCCATGGTGCTCAGCCGGCCAGGCGCGCGCTGCTGGGCACGTTGACGACGCGCGCCTGCAGCGACTCGGCCACCGGCAACGGCATGCGCGGGCAGGCGGCGTACATCGGCAGCCGGTGCATCAGCGTCCACAGCGGGCGCGACATGTAGCCGGCATCGTTCAGTGCCGCCAGCAGGTCGTCGCGCCGCGCCGCGTTCGCCTCGTCGAGCACCAGCGCATTGAGCCAGTAGTTGCCGCGCGTCTGCGGCGGCTCGCGCAGGACGTGCACCCCCGGCACACCGGCGAAGGCCTCGGCATAGCGCGTCGCCAGGCGCCGCTTGCGCTCGACGAACGACGCGAGCTGCTCCAGCTGCGCGCAGCCCAGCGCCGCGTTGAGGTTCGGCAGCCGGTAGTTGTAGCCGACCTCGTCGTGCAGGAAGTTCCAGCGGTGCGGCACGCGCGCAGTGGTGGTGAGGTGCTTGGCGCGCCGGCCGAGCGCGGCGTCGTTGCTCAGCACCGCGCCGCCGCCGCCGGTGGTGACCACCTTGTTGCCGTTGAAGCTGAGCGCGGCGAGCTGCCCGACGTTGCCGGTGTGCCGGCCCTTGTAGCTGGCGCCGAGCGACTCGGCGGCGTCCTCGATCAGCACCAGGCCCCAGCGCGCGGCGACATCGGCCACAGCGTCGAGATCGCAGGGGTGGCCGAAGACGTGCATGACCACGAGCGCGCGCATGCGGGCCCCGGTGCGGCGGTTGAACGTGCCGCCGTCGCGGCGCTCGGCGATCTCGCCGAGGTAGGCGTCCAGCGCACGCGCGTCGACGCCGAGCGAGCGCTCCTCGGAGTCGACGAAGTGCGGCGTCGCCTGCGCGTACGACACGGCGTTGGCGGTGGCGATGAAGGTCAGCGCCGGCATCAGCACTTCGTCGCCGGGGGCAACGCCAGCCAGCAGCAGGCAGATGTGCAGCGCGGCGGTGCCGTTGGCGGTGGCCACGGCGTGGCGCGCGCCGGTGATGGCCGACAGGTCGCGCTCGAAGCGGTCGACGTAGGAGCCGACGGAGGAGACCCAGCCGGTGTCGATGCACTCCTTGACGTAGTCCCACTCGCGGCCGCCGAACTCGGGCTCGTGCAGCGCGATCGTGCCTGGCGGCGTGCCGAGCACCGCGCGCACGGCCTGCACCATCGCTGGCACGGCATCGATCGTCGGCGAGGAGGCGTTCATCGCGCGCGGCCTCAGATGTTGTAGCGGCCCGCCTTGTAGCGGGCGAGGTGCGCCGGGTCGGCGAACCAGTCGATCGTTTCGCGCAGGCCGCGCTCCAGCCCGGCGAGGCCGGCGTACTCCGGCGTCCAGCCGGTGAGGGTGCGCGCCAGCGTGTTGTCGGCCCACAGGCGCTCGACCTCGCTGCCGGCAGGGCGCAGGCGCGCCTCGTCGCTGAGCAGCTCGATGTCGCGGCCCATCAGGCGGGCGATCAGGCGCGCGGTGTCGCCGATCGACACCTCGTAGTTGCTGCCGACGTTGACGACGCGGCCGACCGCGGCGTCGCTCTCGGCCACGGCGACGAACCCGCGCACGGTGTCCTGCACGTGGTTGAAGTCGCGCGTCGGGTGCGTGGCGCCGAGCCGGATCGACCGCGAGCCGGCGGCGATCTGGGTGATGATGGTCGGGATCACCGCGCGTGCCGACTGCCGCGGCCCGTAGGTGTTGAAGGGGCGGATCACCGCCACCGGGGTGCCGAAGGAGAGCTGGAAGCTGAGTGCGATCTGGTCGGCGCCGATCTTGCTGGCCGAGTAGGGCGACTGGCCCTGCAGCGGGTGCTCTTCGGTGATGGGGACGAAGCGCGCGGTGCCGTAGACCTCGCTGGTGGAAGTGTGCACGACGCGCTGCACGCCGAGCTCGCGCGCCGCCTGCACGACGTTCAGCGTGCCCTTGACGTTGGTGTCGATGTAGGTGTCGGGCGAGTGGTAGGAATACGGGATCGCGATCAGCGCCGCCAGGTGCAGCACGACGTCGCAGCCCTTCATCGCCGTGCGCACGCCGTGCGGGTCGCGGATGTCGCCGGCGAAGACGTCCAGCGACTCCTTGATCGCCGCTTCGCTCTCGTCGAGCCAGCCCCAGGAGTTGAAGCTGTTGTAGAGCACGAAGGCGCGCACGTCGTGGCCGCGGCGCACGAGGTGCTCGGTGAGGTGCGAACCGATGAAGCCATCGGCGCCGGTGACGAGGATCTTCTTGCCGGACAGGTTCATGGATGGGGCAGGTCAATCGCCTCGGGAACTGCTGTCAGTCGGCAGCCTCGTGCCGCCCGGCGTCTTGCCGAAGCTCGGAACGCAATGCCGCGATGGTCTGCTGCAGGGTCTCGAACTCGGCTTCCTTGCGGGCCAGGAAGCGCATCGTCAGGCGGAACTTCTCGGTCATTCCGGAAGGGGTCAGCACGTAGGCGTAGCTCAGTTTCCTCGGGCTGCGGCGGAAATTGCGCACCTTCACCAGGCCCTTGTCCAGCAGCGCATGCAGCACGTAGTGGGTCTTGCCCAGGCTCAGGCCCAGCTCGGCCGACAGCGCACGCTGCGACAGGTCCGGCTGCGCCGCCAAGGCGCGCAAGACCGCCAGCCGCGCCGCTTCGAGGTCGCCGTGGTGCCGCCAGTGCGCCGCCGCGGGCGGTGTCGACGCTCCAGGCGCGGCCAGCGAGCGCTCATGCGCCTCATGGGAGTCTGTGTTCATTGGTTGAACGGGCGATTCTATGGCCCGCCGCGGCCCGCGCCGCCGGTCTTCGTGTCGGCTTGTCAGCGCCGGCGCAGGGCGCGTGAAATGCGCTGCAGCGTCTGCTCGGCCTGCGGGTTCGCGGCGCGCGACAGCCGCAGCCAGTGCCCGGTGTAGACGAAGAACAGGCCCAGCACGGCGGCGACGACGGTGGTCAGCGCGGTGATCAGCGCCCGCTTCGGGCTCGACTTGCGCTCCGGCGGCGCGGCCTGGTCGACGACCTGGATCAGCGCCCCCTCGCGGCTCTCGTCGACGCGCGCCAGCTCGTACTGGCGGGCGAACATCTCGTACAGCGTCTCCTGGTACTTGAACTCGCGGAAGCGCCCGATGTAGTCGCCGCTGGCCGGCGTCTCGCTGGCGCGCTCGATCTGCGCCAGCCGTGCGCGCAGCGCCGTCAATGCCGACTGCGCCTGCTGTACCTCGGGCGTGTCGGGCATCAGGCGAGATTTCAGTGCCTGCAGGCGCACCTCGGCGGTGGTGGCTTCGGCCTTGACGCGCGCGTACTCCTCGGCGGCAGCGCGCGGCTCGGCGCGCAGCGCGCCGGCGTTGAAGCCGCTGGCCTGCAGCGCACGCTGGGCGTTGGCCAGCTCGTCGCGGGTCTTCTCCAGGTGGGTCTGGAAGAAGGCGCGCCGCTGCTGCGCTTCGGTGACCGCCAGCGTCGAGGTCAGGCGGCGCAGCTCCTGCACGTACCGGTTGGCCATGTCGGCGGCGCGCTTCGGATCGGTGTCCTCGACCTCGACGACGATGAGGCCGTCCTTCTTGCCGGCCGACACCCGCGTGCGTTCGCGCAGCATCTGCCGCGTGTCGATGCGCAGCTTCTTCTCGTACAGCGCGACGAGGCCGAACTGGTCGATCATCCGGTCGACGATCGTCTCGCTTTGCAGCAGCGCGACGAGCTGGTCGGTGGGGCTGCGCACGCCCATCGCGCTGCCGGCCAGCACGCCGAGCCCGCCCAGCGCCGCCAGCGCGCCGGCCGAGGCGCTTTGCTGCGAAGCGGGCGGCAGGATCGTCGTGCGCGCCGTGAAGATCGGGCTGACGAGGAACGTGATGCCCAGCGCCAGCAGGCCCGCGACGACGGGGATCAGCAACAGCAGGCGCCAGCTGCCGGCCATCGCCACGGCCAGGTCGCTGGCGGGCACGGCCGGGGCAGCGCCGGGGTCGGCCGTCCCGCGCAGCAGTTCGTCGTCGGCGTCGGCCGCGTTCATCGCGTGGCGCTGACGATGCCGGCCATGCCGAGGCCGAAGTTGAAGATGATCTGCGTCCAGTCCTTTGCCGCCTGCAGGAAGGTGGTCTTGTCCATTTCCTCGGGCACGAACACCGTGTCGCCCGGCTCCGAAGGCAGCTCGGACACATTGCCGGTGCGACCGAACCAGCCGCGGTCCTGGCGGCCGCTGATGACGTTGCCGTTGGCGCGCACGACGAAGATGCTGCCTTCGTCGGCGCCCTTGGTCGGCCCGCCGGCCAGGCGCAGGTAGTCGCCGATCGTGCGCCCCGAGGCGTGCAGGTAGGTGGCGGCGTTGAAGACGCTGCCGAACACGCCCACGGTGGTGGGCCGCGGCGGCACCTTGATGCGGTCGCCGTCCTCGAGGGCGAGATCGGGCAGGTCGGACGCGTCGGGCTGCATCTGCAGGACGATCCGCCCGGTGGGCCGCAGGGCGCGCAGGCGCTCGACGAGGCGGTCGGTGGCGGTGGCCTTGGCCGTCTGCGCGCTGGCGTCGTCGGCGGTGGCCACGCGCTGCGAGCCCGACGCCCGCGCCAGGTCGGTCTCGAGGTCGCGCAAGGCGCGGTCGTAGTTCTCCTGCTGCGTGCGCTGCACGCTTTCGCGCGTCAGCTCGGCGGCGTAGAGGTAGGCCGCCGACGTGTAGCCGCCGGCCGCGCGGATGGCGTCGCGTACCGAGCTGCCCGCCGGCAGCACGTACTCGGCCGGGCGCACCACTTCGCCCTCGACACGCACGCGCTTGCTCTGCTGCTGCGAAGGCAGCATCGCCTCCACCGCGCTGAAGGCGCGCAGCACGTCGCCGTCGGTGAGCGCCAGCGCGGCATCGCGGGGCAGGGCCAGTTCGGTGACGCGGCCGGCGTTGCGGTCGGCCAGGCGTTCCACCGCGAGCCGGCTGCGGTCGGCCACGGCCGTGAAGCCGCCCACCATGCGCAGGGCGTCGGCCACCGTCTCGCCGGCCTTCAGCTCGAGCACCGCCGGCTTGTTGACGCTGCCGATGAAGCCCACCTGCGTGCCGACGGCACCGACGTGCACCACGTCGCCGGCCTGCACCAGCCGGTCGGCCGAGCGGTCGCCCCTGAGCAGCAGGTCGTAGAGGTCGAAGCGGCCCACGAGCTCGGCGCCGCGCCTGAGCTCGATGTTGCGGAAGCTGCCCGCCGCCGACGGCCCGCCGGCGCGCATCAGCGCCGACACCACGCTGGACAGACTGCTCACCGAGTAGGTGCCCGGCCGCACCGCGAAACCGCTGACGAAGATGCGGATCCCGCGCAGCGCCCCGAGCGAGACGCTGCTGTGGAAGTTGCGGAACACCTGCGCCACGCGCCGGTTCACCGCCTCGGGCAGCTCGGCCATGCGCAGGCCCGAGACCTGCACCGTGCCAACGCGCGGAATGCTGATGCGACCGGAACGATCGACTGCCAGGCGCAGGTCGGCATCGACCGAGCCCCACAACGTGACGAGCACTTCGTCGCCGGGCCCGACGAGGTAGTCCTCGGGCACCAGCGGGCTCACGTCGGCGATCTTGGGGTCCGCGGGCGCCAGCACCAGGTCGGCGCCGAAGCGGCGGATCTGCGGCCGCTTGAGGCCGGTCTGTTGCTGGACGAAGCGCTCGAACTCGCCGGGCACGTAGGGAAGCGGTTCTTCCTCGAGGCCGGGCGGGCCGGCGCGCGTGCCGGCCGGCGACGTGCGCTCGTCGGCCGCGCTCGAGGGCAGGGCGGGCTGGCGCAGGCGCGGCGTGCGGCTGGCGGCGTTGTCCGTGCTGTCATCGCGCTCCCGGTCCGAAGCCGTCGGTGACGGCACGCCGGGGTTCAGCGAGGTCTGCGCCCAGGCGCCGGCCATCGCCACGCAAAGCGCGATGCCGAAGACCACGGCGCGCGCATGGCGCGGGGCCGGGCGTCGAAGCGGAGCAGGCGAACTCATCTGGTCGGGTGGGGCTCTGGGGCCCGCGCGCTGCGCGGCGGGCGAGGGCGCGGCCGGGCATTCAGGCCCGGGCTCGGGCGCAGCTCCGCCAGCATGCCCGATGGGCGGGGCGGCGGATTCTATCGGCACGGCATCGGGGCCCGGCACGCGCGAATCTAGAATCCGCGGATGCTTGCGTTGCTGGCTGCCTTCACCTGTTCGTTCGCGATCACGATGTTCGTCGTGCACGCGACGAAGACACGCGGTGCGCTGCTGCTGGACAGCGACACCTCGGGGCCGCAGAAATTCCATGCCCGGCCGGTGGCCCGCGTCGGCGGCATCGGCATCTTCGCAGGGCTGCTCGCGGCCCTGCTGCCGATGGCGGTGCAGGCGCCGGACATGGCCGTGCTGGCCGCCACGCTGCTGGCCTGCGGCCTGCCGGCTTTCGCCGGCGGCCTGGTGGAGGACCTGACCAAGAGCGTGCGGCCGCTGTACCGGCTGATCGCCACGGCCGTCTCGGCGCTGCTGGCCGCCGCGTTGCTGGCCTCGGTGCTCACGCGCACCGACATCCCCGGGCTCGACTGGCTCGTCTCGTTCGCGCTCGGCAGCACGGCGCTGACGGTGTTCGCCGTCGCCGGCATCGCCAACTCGGTGAACATCATCGACGGCCTGAACGGGCTGGCCTCGATGTGCGTGGTCATCATGCTCGGCGCGCTGGCCTACGTGGCCTTCCAGGTCGGTGACGGCTTCGTCGGTGCGCTGGCCCTGGCGGGCATCGGCGCGGTGCTCGGCTTCTTCCTGTGGAACTACCCGGCGGGCCTCATCTTCCTCGGCGACGGCGGCGCCTACTTCCTCGGCTTCTTCGTCGCCGAGCTGTCGATCCTGCTGCTCGCGCGCAACCCCACGGTGTCGCCGCTGTTCCCGCTGCTGGTGTGCATCTACCCGGTCTTCGAGACGATGTTCTCGATCTACCGGCGGCGCGTCATCCGCTCGGTGCCGCCCAGCATGCCCGACGGCATCCACCTGCACTCGCTGATCTACCGGCGCCTGATGCGCTGGGCCGTGGGCGACAGCAGCGCCCGGGCGCTGACGCGGCGCAATTCGGCGACCTCGCCGTTCCTGTGGCTGCTGTGCATGCTGTCGGTCGTTCCCGCGATGCTGTTCTGGGACAGCTCCGCGTGGAACGCCGTCTTCCTGGCCTTGTTCGGCCTCGTCTACCTGGCCTTGTACTGGCGCATCGTGCGCTTCAAGGCGCCGCGCTGGATGCGGGCGATGGTCGGCCGGCCGCAGTGGGTCGGCGACCACCAGCGGCCGCGCGCCTGACTTCAAGAGTGGTGATGCAAGAACCGACCCCGAACCCCGAACCGACCGCGCCGCCGCCGCGCTTCGACACCCTCCCGCTCGACCCCAAGCTGCTGCGTGCCGTCGCCGCGTCGGGCTATGCCTCGATGACGCCGATCCAGGCCAAGGCGATCCCGATCGTGCTCGCCGGGCGCGACGTGATGGGCGCGGCGCAGACCGGCACCGGCAAGACGGCGGCGTTCACGCTGCCGCTGTTGCAGCGCATGCTGGCGCACGAGAACACGAGCATGTCGCCGGCGCGCCACCCGGTGCGGGCGCTGGTGCTGGCGCCCACGCGCGAGCTGGCCGACCAGGTGGCCGCCAGTGTCAAGAAGTACGCCCAGCAGACGCTGTTGCGCTCGGCGGTGGTGTTCGGCGGCGTCGACATGAAGCCGCAGACCGAGGAGCTGCGCAAGGGCGTCGAGGTGCTGATCGCCACGCCCGGGCGCCTGCTCGACCACATCGAGAGCAAGGTGGCGGTGCTCAACCAGGTCGAGTACGTCGTCCTCGACGAGGCCGACCGCATGCTCGACATCGGCTTCCTGCCCGACCTGCAGCGCATCCTGTCGTACCTGCCGAAGGAGCGCCAGACGCTGCTCTTCTCGGCCACGTTCTCGCCCGAGATCAAGCGGCTGGCGTCGAGCTATCTGCAAGACCCGGTGACGGTGGAGGTGGCGCGGCCGAACGCCACGGCGGCGACGGTGGAGCAGCGCTTCTACAGCGTCACCGACGACGACAAGCGCGCCGTCGTGCGCCGGCTGCTGCGTGAACGCGACCTGACGCAGGCGCTGGTCTTCGTCAACTCGAAGATCGGCGCAGCGCGGCTGGCGCGCGCCTTCGAGCGCGATGGCCTGAAGACGCAGGCGCTGCACGGCGACAAGAGCCCGGACGAGCGGCTGAAGGCGCTGGCGGCGTTCAAGCGCGGCGAGGTGGAGTTGCTCGTGGCCACCGACGTGGCCGCGCGTGGCCTGGACATCGCCGACCTGCCCGGCGTCTTCAACTTCGACGTGCCCTTCAACGCCGAGGACTACGTGCACCGCATCGGCCGCACCGGCCGCGCCGGCGCCTCCGGGCTGGCGATCACGCTGGTGACGCGCGACGACTCGCGCATGATTTCGGAGATCGAGCGGCTCATCAAGAAGAAGATCGAGATCGAGCCGATCGAGCTCGACGACGACCGGCCGCGCCGCCCGCGCCGGCGCTCGTTCGATGATGAACGCGAGGGACCGCCGGCGGCCGAACGCTCCGAGCGGTTCGAGCGCGGCGACGCGCGGCGCCCGCCGCCGTCAAGGGCAGTGGCGGTGCCGGCCGACCCGTTCTTCGACAAGCCCTACGAGCCGGTCGGCAGCGGCAGCGCGGCCTGGGAGAAGTCCGAGAAGGGCGCGGACAAGGAAGGCAAGGCCGCGCCTGCAGCGCCGGCGCGCCCGGGGCTCTCGCCCAACATCCGGCCGAAGAAGAAGGTCGCTTCGCTGCTGGGTGGCGGGCGCGCCTGACCCGCCCCGCGGTGTCAGGCCTGCAGCAGGAAGACTGCGGGCAGGCGGTCGGAGAGCAGCGGCGCCTGCGCCGGCTGCGCAGCGTGCAGGCGCTGCCACTGGCCGATGCTGGCCGTGCGGCTGGACCCTTCGGGCAGCGTCAGCGCCTGGCTGACCGAAAGGCGCGTCGCCGCCGCCGCGCACTCGAGCAGTGAGCCCAGCAGCGCGTTGTTGCGGTACGGCGTCTCGATGAAGATCTGCGTTTGCTTCAGCCGGCGCGAAGTGGCCTCCAGCGCGCGGATGCGCTCGCACCGCGCTGCCGCGTCCTGCGGCAGGTAGCCGACGAACGCGAAGCTCTGGCCGTCGAGGCCGCTGGCCGCCAGCGCCAGCACGAGCGCGCTCGGCCCGGGCAGCGGCAACACGGCCAGGCCGAGCGCGTGCGCGGCACCGACCACCGCCGCGCCGGGGTCGGCCACCGCCGGCAGGCCGGCTTCGCTGAGCAGGCCGATGTCGTTGCCGTCGAGCGCCGGGGCGAGCAGGGCTTTCGTCGCCGCATCGCGTGCGCTGTCTTCGCACGGGGGCCCCGGCCGGCGGCCTTTCGGCGGGCGCGGCAATTCGGTGATGGCCAGCGACTGCAGCGGCTGCTCCAGCGGTACCACGGCGTCGACTCGCTTGAGGAAAGCGCGTGCGCTGCGGGCGTCCTCGACCAGCCAATGCCGCAGGCGCGCCGCCCATTGCAGCGCGGCCCGCGGCAGCACCGCGCCCAGTTCCTGCGCCACCGCGCCGTGGTCGAGCGCGTTGGGCACCAGCACCAGTCGGCCGCGCTGCGCCGGCACGGTGGTGCCCGGGGGCGCCGCTTCGGCCTCGTCCATCAGCCCAGCGGGTCGACCCCGGCGTCGCGCAGCAGCCGGGCGGTGGCGATCAACGGCAGGCCCACCAGTGCCGTCGGGTCGTCGGACTCGATCGCCTCGACGAGCGCGATGCCCAGCGTCTCGCACTTGGCGCTGCCGGCGCAGTCGTACGGCTGCTCGGCGCGCAGATAACGTTCGATTTCCTGCGAGCCCAGGCGCCGGAAGCGCACCGTCACCGGCACCAGCGCCTGGCCCTCGTAGCGGCCCTCTCGGGGCGGGCCGTGGCGCAGCACGCACACGGCAGTGTGGAAGACCGCCCGGCGGCCGCTCAGCCGCTGCAACTGCTGCACGGCGCGTTCGTGCGTGCCGGGCTTGCCGATGGCTTGCCCTTCGAGCTCGCACACCTGGTCGGAGCCGATCACCACGGCGCCCGGGTATCGCGCGGCCACCGCCTCGGCCTTGGCGCGAGCGAGGCGGCGCGCGAGCGCAGAGGGCGCTTCGCCGCCCAGCGGGGCCTCGTCGACGCCCGGCGAGAGCACGTCGAACGGCAGGCGCAGGCGTTGCAGCAGTTCGCGCCGGTAGCGGGAGGTCGAGGCGAGGATCAGCGTCGGACGCTCGCCGCCGGACACCCGGCGCGCCGGTTCGCTCGCCGGTCCGCCACGCTGTTCGTCGCGCTGTTCGCCGCCATCAAGAGGCTCGTCCATGCCGGCATTGTTCCATCGCGGTGACGCCTACACTGGCCGCCCCGGCTTCGCGGCGAAAGCGCCTCGCTCGCACGCCCGTCGGCGCCGGACGCCTCGTCGCCATGGCTCGCTCTTCCCGCTCCTCGCACACCGCGCACTCGTTCGACGTGGCCGCCTTCTGCCGCGGTTCGAACGAACTGCAGGGCCGCTTCTCTCTCGCCGAATTGCCGCGCGTGGCCGACTCGGTGCTGCGCGCCGCCGATGGCGCGGCCGACGCGCCCGTCCAATGGCGCGTGGCCGGCGCGGTTCAACCCGGCAGCCGCGCGCCGTTCGTCGTCGACCTCGGCGTGGACTCGACGCTCACCCTCGAATGCCAGCGCTGCCTGCAGCCGGTGACGGTGCCGCTGTCCGTCGAGCGGCGCCTGCGCTTCGTCGAAGGCGAGGACGAGGCGGCCCGGCTCGACGAGGAACTCGAGGACGACGTGCTGGCGCTGACGCACCGGCTGGACCTGCGCGCGCTGGTCGAGGACGAACTGTTGCTGGCCTTGCCGTTGGTGCCGCGCCACGACACCTGCCCGCAGCTTCCTGACGCATTGCGCCCGGCGGTTGCGCCGCCGGCCGACGAGGACAGCGCCGCGCCCGCGCCGGAGCACCCGTTCGCGGCTCTTGCCGCCTGGCGGCGGACCAAGCCCTGAGCCCGCCCGTCCAGAAGGCCCGGTGGTAGGCCCGGTGGTACACTTCGCAGCTTTTCGGCAGGCCCACTTGCAGCACGCGGGCTCGGGGTCGGGCTCAG
Organism: Rubrivivax sp.; assembly: GCA_016790425.1. Taxonomy (GTDB): domain Bacteria; phylum Pseudomonadota; class Gammaproteobacteria; order Burkholderiales; family Burkholderiaceae_C; genus Rubrivivax. The sequence goes on along the minus strand of JAEUPF010000167.1, from coordinate 19,625 downwards.
GCTCAGGATGGCGGCCGGCGCCACGGTGCCAAGCCGCCGCGACCATCGCAGGCGCAAACGCAGGTGGCAGTCGCGCCGCAGTCGCAGTCGCAGTCGGGGTGGCCGACGCTGCACCCACAGCGTCGCCGCGGGGCAACCAGCCGGCGACGCCGCAGCCTCGGCCCGCCTCAGCGCCTGAACCGCCGCCGCAACACCCATGGCTGCACGAATGGCTTAGCGCCCCAGGAGATCATCGACATGGCCGTCCAGCAGAACAAGAAGTCGCCTTCCAAGCGCGGCATGCACCGCTCGCACAACGCCCTCAACGCGCCGGGCACAGCGGTCGAGCCGAACACCGGCGAAGTGCATCTGCGCCACCACATCTCGCCTACCGGCTTCTACCGCGGCCGCAAGGTGCTGAAGACCAAGGCCGACGCCTGACCGTCACGGCTGAGGTGGCCGCCATCCGCGTTGTCCGCGCGCTGGGCACCGTGCGGGCTGCCCCTGCCGCCAGCGCCGCGCCGTGAACGCGCACCACTCGCCCGCGCCGCTGGCCACGGTGCGCATCGCCGTCGATTGCATGGGCGGCGACCACGGACCGGCGGTCACGCTGCCGGCCTGCCGCGCCTTCCTCGACAAGCACCCGCAAGCGCAATTGCTGCTCGTCGGCCGCGACACAGCGCTGGCCGAAGCGGCCGCCTGGCCGCGCTGCCGCGTCGTCGCCGCCACCGAGGTGGTGACGATGGAAGACTCCGTCGAGGTGGCCCTGCGCAAGAAGCGCGACTCGTCGATGCGGGTGGCGATCACCCAGCTCAAGCCCGGCGCCGCGGGCGAAGCGGCGGCCGACGCCTGCGTCTCGGCGGGCAACACCGGCGCGCTGATGGCCGTGGCGCGCTACGTGCTGAAGACGCACGAAGGCATCGACCGCCCGGCCATCGCCACCGTGATGCCCAACCGGCGCGACGGCTTCACGACGGTGCTCGACCTCGGCGCCAACGTCGACTGCACGCCCGAGCACCTGCTGCAGTTCGCGGTGATGGGCAGCGCGCTCGTCTCGGCTGTCGACAACAAGGAAGAGCCCACGGTCGGCCTGCTCAACATCGGCGAAGAGGCGATCAAGGGCAGCGAGACGATCAAGCGCGCCGGCGAACTGTTGCGCGCCGCCGGAGCCGCCGGGCATATCAACTTCCACGGCAACGTCGAGGGCAACGACATCTACAAGGGCACCGTGGACATCGTCGTCTGCGACGGCTTCGTCGGCAATGTGCTCCTGAAGACGAGCGAAGGCCTGGCGTCGATGCTGACCGAGTTCATCCGCCAGGAGTTCACGCGCTCGTGGACGGCCAAGCTGGCGGCGCTGGCTGCGCTGCCCGCACTGAGGCGGTTCAAGACCCGTGTCGACCCGCGCCGCTACAACGGCGCCGCGCTGCTGGGCCTGCGCGGCCTGGTCTTCAAAAGCCACGGCTCGGCCGATGCCTGTGCCTTCGAGAGTGCGCTCGCGCGAGCTTATGATGCCGCGCGCAACCGGTTGCTGGCCCGCGTGCACGACCGCATCGGGCCCACGCTGGCGGCGCTGCCGGCTGGTGCTGCCGCGCCGGAGCAAGCCGCATGACCGTCCCCCCCTCTCCTGCCGCCGACACTTCGCGCGCGCCCTTCTCGCGCATCACGGGCACGGGCAGCTACCTGCCGCCGCGCCGGCTGGCCAACGACGACATGGTGGCGATGCTCGCCGCGCGCGGCGTCGAAACCAGCGACCAGTGGATCGTCGAGCGGACCGGCATCCGCGCCCGCCACTTCGCCGACGAGGGCGTCAATGCCAGCGACCTGGCGCTGCCGGCGGCGCGCGACGCGCTGGAGTCGGCCGGGCGCGAGGCGAGCGACGTCGACCTGATCATTGTCGCCACGTCGACCCCGGACATGGTGTTCCCCTCCACCGCGTCGATCCTGCAGCACAAGCTCGGCGTGCACGGCTGTGCCGCGTTCGACATGCAGGCGGTGTGCTCGGGCTTCGTCTACGCGTTGGCCGTGGCCGACGCGATGGTGCGTGCCGGCAGCGCGCGCTGCGCCCTTGTCGTGGGCACCGAAGTCTTCTCACGCATCCTCGACTTCGATGACCGCACCACGTGCGTGCTGTTCGGCGATGGCGCCGGCGCCGTGCTGCTCGAAGCCAGCGACACCCCCGGCATCCTCGCCGCCGATCTGCATGCCGATGGGCGCCACCTCGGCATCCTGTGCACGCCCGGCACGGTGGCCGGCGGCCGCATCAGCGGCACGCCGTTGCTCAAGATGGACGGGCCGGCCGTGTTCAAGCTCGCCGTCGGCGTGCTCGAAAGCGCGGCGCGCGCGGTGCTGGAGAAGGCCGGGCGCACCGAGGCCGATCTCGACTGGCTGATCCCGCACCAGGCCAACATCCGCATCATGCAGGGCACGGCGCGCAAGCTGAAGCTGCCGATGGACAAGCTCGTCGCCACCGTCGACGAGCACGGCAACACCTCGGCCGCCTCGGTGCCGCTGGCGCTGGACGTGGCGGTGAAGAGCGGCCGCGTGCAGCGTGGCGACACCGTGATGCTCGAAGGCGTGGGCGGTGGTTTCACCTGGGGTGCCGTGCTGCTGGACTATTGAGCGCGCGCAAGCAGCTGCTCTTCCTTCACCCACAACGATGAAGCCGTTCGCATTCGTCTTCCCCGGCCAGGGCTCGCAGTCCGTAGGCATGCTCGACGCCTGGGGCGACCATCCGGCGGTCCGCCGCACGCTCGAGGAAGCCTCGGCCGCCTTGTCCGAGGACATCGCCCGGCTCATCCGCGAAGGCCCCAAGGAGGCGCTCGACCTCACCACCAACACGCAGCCGGTGATGCTGACCGCAGGCATCGCCTGCCTGGCGGCGTGGCGCGCCGAAGGCGGACCCGAGCCGGCGGCGGTGGCCGGGCATTCGCTGGGCGAGTACAGCGCCCTGGTCGCCGCCGGCGTGCTGACGCTGGCCGACGCCTTGCCGCTCGTTCGCCACCGCGCGCAGGCGATGCAGGAGGCAGTGCCGGTCGGCGCCGGCGCGATGGCCGCGATCCTCGGCCTCGATGCCGGTGCGGTGCAGCGCATCTGTGCCGAAGTGGCTGCGGCCACCGGCGACGTCGTCTCGCCGGCGAACTTCAACGACCCCAAGCAGACCGTCATCGCCGGTGCCAAGGCCGCCGTCGACGCGGCCTGCGAGAAGCTGAAGGCGGCCGGCGCCAAGCGCGCGCTGCCGCTGCCGGTGTCGGCGCCGTTCCATTGCGCGCTGATGAAGCCGGCCGCCGAGCGCCTGCGCGAGCGCCTGGCCGGCGTGGCGCTGGCGGCGCCGCGCATTCCGGTGGTCAACAACATCGATGTCGCGGTGCAGGCTGACGCGGCAGCGATCCGCGACGCGCTGTACCGCCAGGCCTTCGGCCCCGTGCGCTGGGTCGAGGTGGTGCAGGCCCTCGCGGGGCGCGGTGTCGCGCATGTCTTCGAATGCGGCCCGGGCAAGGTGCTCGCGGGCCTGGTCAAGCGCATCGACGGCACGCTCGGGTCCGGTACGGTGCTCGACCCGGCGAGCCTGGCCGAACTGAAGGGGGCGTTGCAATGAGCCAGACCGCGGCCGCGGGCCAGGTCGCGCTCGTTACGGGCGCCTCGCGCGGCATCGGCCGCGCCATCGCGCTGGCGTTGGCGGGCGCCGGCTTCCGGGTCACCGGCACCGCCACGAGCGAAGCGGGCGCCGCCGGGATCCGCGAAGCGCTGGCGGCGTTCCCGGGCGGCAACGGCATCGTGCTGCAGGTCAACGACGCGCCGGCGTGCGACGCGGCCATCGAGACGATCGTCAAGGCCGAGGGCGGCCTGCACGTGCTCGTGAACAACGCCGGCATCACGCGCGACACGCTGGCCATGCGCATGAAGGACGACGACTGGGACGCGGTGCTGGACACCGACCTCAAGGCCGTCTTCCGCCTGTGCCGTGCGGCGATGCGGCCGATGATGAAGCAGCGGCACGGCCGCATCGTCAACATCACGTCGGTCGTGGGCGCCAGCGGCAATGCCGGCCAGGCCAACTACGCGGCGGCCAAGGCCGGGCTGGCGGGCATGAGCCGGGCGCTTGCGCGCGAACTCGGCAGCCGCAACATCACCGTCAACTGCGTCGCCCCAGGCTTCATCGGCACCGACATGACCGCCGAGCTGCCCGAACAGCAGAAGGCGGCGCTGCTCGGCCAGATCCCGCTGGGGCGCCTGGGCCAGGCCGAGGAAGTGGCGCACGCGGTGGTGTTCCTGGCCTCGCCGCTGGCCGGCTACATCACCGGCACCGAATTGCACGTCAACGGCGGCATGTACATGAGCTGAGACGGGCCGCGGCCGCCGCGGTCACCCCGGGGGAACCCCCGAACCGGCGTCGGTAGAATCCGCGCCTCTGTTTTTCCGCATCCACTCCTGGAGGAGTCATGAGCGATATCGAAGCGCGAGTCAAGAAGATCATTGCCGAGCAGCTCGGCGTGCCCGAGTCCGACGTGACCAACGAAAAGGCGTTCGTCGCCGACCTCGGGGCGGACTCGCTGGATACCGTCGAACTGGTGATGGCGCTCGAGGACGAGTTCGGCATCGAGATCCCCGACGAGGAAGCGGAGAAGATCACCACCGTGCAGCTGGCCATCGACTACGCGGTGAGCCACCAGAAGAGCTGAAGGCCGCGCCGCCAAGCAAGGAACAACGGATGGCTCGCCGTCGCGTCGTCGTCACCGGCCTGGGCATCGTCTGTCCGGTCGGCAATGGGGTCGACGAGGCCTGGCGCAACTTGCTGGCGGGCCGCTCGGGCATCGCCACCATCACGAAGTTCGACGCCTCGGCGTTCTCGTGCCGCTTCGCCGGCGAGGTCAAGGGTTTCGACGTCGAGGAGTACATCCCGGCGAAGGAAGCCCGGCACATGGACACCTTCATCCAGTACGGGCTGGCCGCTTCGATCCAGGCCGTGCGCGATGCAGGGCTGCCCACCAACGAGGCGCTCGGCGAGGAGGAGGCCGAGCGCATCGGCTGCGTCATCGGTTCGGGCATCGGCGGCCTGCCGCTGATCGAAGCCACGCACAAGGAGTACAGCGAGCGCGGGCCGCGGCGCATCTCGCCGTTCTTCGTGCCGGCGGCGATCATCAACATGATCAGCGGCCACCTGTCGATCAAGTACGGCTTCAAGGGCCCGAACCTGGCCATCGTCACGGCCTGCACGACCGGCCTGCACTGCATCGGCGACGCCGGCCGGCTGATCGAGTACGGCGACGCCGACGTGATGATCGCCGGCGGTTCGGAGGCCACCGTCTCGCCGCTGGGCGTGGGCGGCTTCGCCGCGGCGCGCGCGCTATCCACGCGCAACAACAGCCCCGAGACCGCCAGCCGCCCGTGGGACAAGGAACGCGACGGCTTCGTCCTCGGTGAAGGCGCCGGCGTCCTCGTGCTGGAAGAACGGGAGCACGCAAAGAAGCGCGGCGCGAAGATCTACTGCGAGCTCGCCGGCTACGGCATGGGCGCCGACGCCTTCCACATGACCGCGCCCAACGTCGACGGGCCCAAGCGCTCGATGATCGCGGCGCTGCGCAACGCCGGCGTGGCCGCCTCCGAAGTCCAGTACCTCAACGCGCACGGCACCTCGACGCCGCTGGGCGACGTCAACGAGACCAACGCCATCAAGCTGGCTTTCGGCGAGCACGCGAAGAACCTCGTCGTCAACTCGACGAAGTCGATGACCGGCCACCTGCTCGGCGGTGCCGGTGGCATCGAGTCGGTCTTCACGGCGCTGGCGGTGCACCACCAGGTCTCGCCACCGACCGCCAACCTCACGAACCCCGACCCCGAGTGTGACCTCGACTACTGCCCGAACGAAGCGCGCCCGATGCGCATCGACGTAGCGGTGAAGAACAACTTCGGCTTCGGCGGCACCAACGGCACGCTGGTCTTCCGGCGCGCCTGAGACCGGCCTTCCCCCGCGATGCGGCCGGCGCCACCGCTGGCTGTTCGATGCGCACCCAGCCGCGCCTGGCGCTGGGCGTGCATGGCGCTGGGTGCGGCCGCCGCTGCCGCGGTGGCCGCCTGGGCGGCGGCCCATCTCGAACTCGATGGTCCGGCCACTGCCGCGCTGCTGCTTGCCGCCGCGATCCCCGGCGCCGGCTACGGGCGGCGCGTCGCCGGACCGTTTGCCCCGGTCGAGGTGCGCTGGGACGGCCAGGTGTGGCACCTCGACGGCGAGCGCGGCACCTGCGCGGTGATGCTGGACCTCCAGCGCTGGCTGCTGCTGCGCTTTCGCGCCGCCGGCCGCGGGGCATCGCGCTGGGTGGCCGTCTCCTGTGCCGGGCGTGATGCCCGCCTGCACGCCCTGCGCTCGGCGCTATATTCCTCCTCGCCTTCTCTCGACGACAGGCCGCGCGTCCGGACACCGGACGGGGCCGACGATTGATGTCCGAAGCGGATGCCGATGCCCTGCTCGTCGAGCGCGCCAAGCGCGGCGACACGCGGGCGTTCGAGATGCTCGTGGTGAAGTACCAACGGCGCATCGAGCGGCTGATCGGGCGCATGGTGCGCGACGCCGATCTGGTGCAGGATGTGGCGCAGGAAAGCTTCATCCGCGCCTACCGTGCGTTGCCGCAGTTCCGCGGCGAGAGCGCCTTCTACACGTGGCTGTACCGCATTGCCGTCAACACCGCCAAGAAGGCGCTGGTGGACCTCAAGCGCGACGTCGTGCTGCCCGAGTCGGCGCTGGCGTCGGCCGGCGACGACGGCGATGAAACTTCGCGCGCCGAGAACGAACTAAGCGACGGCGAGACTCCCGACGCCGTGCTGGCCAGCAAGGAAATCGCCGCTGCCGTGAACGCTGCCATCGAGGCCCTCTCCGAAGATCTGCGCCAGGCGATCACGCTGCGCGAGATCGAGGGGCTGAGCTACGAAGAAATCTCCGACGTGATGAACTGCCCGATCGGCACCGTGCGCTCGCGCATCTTCCGTGCTCGCGAGGCCATCGCGGCGCGCCTGCGGCCGCTGCTGGACACCCGCGAAGGCGAGCGCTGGTAGCAGCCCGCGACAAACACGTCCTGCCGGAACCTCCTCAAATGAGTTCCCCACCTCCCGCTTCTTCCAGCACACCCGCCGGCGGCCATGCCGACAGCGGCGACCCTGCGCCCGCGATGTGGCTTTCGGCGCTGGCCGACGGTGATGCCGCTGCGCTGCCGCATGCCGCGGCACTGTGGCGGGACGACGCCGACGCGCGCGAGCGCTGGCACACCTATCACCTGATCGGCGACGTGATGCGCTCGGAGGAACTGTCCTCGCCGCCCGGGCGCGATGCCGCCTTCGTGGCGCGACTGCGCACTCGCCTGGCGAGCGAGCCGGTGCCCTTCGCGCCGGCAGCGTCGTCGCCGGCCCCGACCGCGGCCGCGGCGCAGGCGCTGCGTGCGCACGCGCGGCACCTGGGCTGGCGTGCACCGGCGGCGGTGGCGGCGGGGTTCGTCGCCGTGGCCGTCACCGTGGCGTGGATGCGGCCGCAATGGCCCTTCGGCGAACGCGGCGCCGCCAGCGGCGAGATGGCTTCGCTGGCGGGAAGCGGCATGCGCGCCGTCTCCAGCGACACGCCCGATGCCGGCGCGGCACTGGTGGCCGACGGGCGCATGATCCGCGACGCCCGCCTGGACGCCTACCTGCGCGCACACCAGGCCGCCCGCGGCGGCTCGCCGGCGGCGCTGCCCGGCGGCGGCCTGCGCAGCGTCGAGATGCTCGTCGCACCCTTGCCCGCGGCTGCGGCGCCTTTGCCGCGCCCTGCTTCCGAGCCGCGCTGATGCGGTTGCCGTCGGCACGCCTGTGGCCGCTGCTGGCGGCGTTGACGGCCGCGGCGACGGCGGGCTTGGTTCCGGCCGCGCCGGCCCGCGCCGCCGGCGAGAGCGAGGCGCGCCAGTGGCTGGTGCGCATGAAGGCCGCAGCCAGCGGCAGCAACTACGAAGGCACGCTCGTCTACAGCGCCGGTGGCGTGATGTCGAGTTCGCGCGTGTGGCACTACCAGGTGGGCGGCCAGACCTACGAGCGCATGGAGACGCAGGACGGCCGCCAGCAACGCATCTACCGCCACAACGACGAAGTGCGCACGGTGTGGCCGCAGACGCGCACGGCCATCGTCGAACGGCGCGAGACGCTGGCCGCCTGGTCGACGACGCCGCAGGAAGTGGATCCGCGCGCGGCCGAAAGCTACGACCTCAAGCCCGAAGGCGAGGCGCGCGTCGCCGGCCGCGAGGCGGCGGTGTTCCTGCTCACGCCGCGCGACACGCTGCGCTTCGCGCAGCGCCTGTGGGCCGACCGCGCCACCGGCCTGATGCTGCGCGCCGACGTCATCGCGCCCGACGGCAGCCTGCTCGAGAGCTCGGCTTTCAGCGTCATCGATCTGGGCGTGAAGCCGCAGCCCGACACCGTGCTGCAGGCCATGCGCCTGGACGACGGCCTGCGCATCGTGCGCCCGCAGCAGCAGCGCACCACGCTCGAGGCGCAGGGCTGGGCGGTGGCGAAACCGGTGCAAGGCTTCGCGCTTGCCGGCTGCGTGCTGCGCGGCCTGGAGGCAGGGGGCTCCGAGCCGCTGATGCTCCAGGCTGTCTTCTCCGACGGCCTGACGCACGTTTCGGTGTTCGTGGAGCGTTTCGACCCCGCCCGCCACCGCAACGCGATGCAGGCCAAGCTCGGTGCCACCAATACCGTGATGCGCCGCGCCGACGAGCACTGGCTGACGGTGGTCGGCGACGTGCCCGCGACGGCGTTGAACCAGTTCGCCGAAGTGCTGGTCCGACGGCGCTGATCCGTTGAAGGCGCCCGGCGCGCCACCATCTGAGCCGGCGGCGGCGGGGCCTGCGCGGCCTGCACGCCTCCCTTCCCATGCCCCCGAGCGGAGCTTCTACACATGACCCCATCGAAACCGGTTGCCGCTGCATCTGCCTCACCATCGGCTCCTTCGCGCCGGCTTTCCAGGCGCGTCTTCGCCGGGGCCGCCCTGGCGCTGGCGGTGGCCGCCGGGGGTGCGGCGGTCGGCGTGGGCAGCAGCGCGCCGGCGCGTGCGCAGACCGTGCAGCTGCCCGACTTCGCCGACCTCGCCGAGCGGCTCAGTCCCACCGTGGTGAACATCCGCACCACCGAGCGCGGCCGCGTCGCCGGCGGGGCCGAGGGCGACCCCAACATCGAGGAGTTCTTCCGCCGCTTCGGCATCCCGCTGCCTGGCCGCCCCGACCCCCGCCGCGGCCCGCGCGGCGGCGACGAGGACTCGGCGCCGCAGCAGCGCGGCGTCGGCTCCGGCTTCGTGCTCTCGTCCGACGGCTTCATCATGACCAATGCCCACGTCGTCGAAGGCGCCGACGAGGTCATCGTCACCTTCACCGACAAGCGCGAGCTGAAGGCCAAGATCGTCGGCAGCGACCGCCGCACCGACGTGGCCGTCGTCAAGGTCGAGGCCACCGGGCTGCCGGCGGTGCACATCGGCGACATCAACAAGGTGCGCGTGGGCGAGTGGGTGATGGCGATCGGCTCGCCGTTCGGCCTGGACAACACCGTCACCGCCGGCATCGTCAGCGCCAAGCAGCGCGACACCGGCGACTACCTGCCATTCATCCAGACCGACGTGGCCATCAACCCGGGCAACTCCGGCGGCCCGCTGCTGAACCTGCGCGGCGAGGTGATCGGCATCAACTCGCAGATCTACAGCCGCAGCGGCGGCTTCATGGGCATCAGCTTCGCCATCCCCATCGACGAGGCGATGCGCGTGGCCGAGCAGCTGCGCGCCAACGGCCGCGTCATCCGCGGCCGCATCGGCGTTCAGATCGCACCGGTGACGCGCGAGGTGGCCGAGTCGATCGGACTCGGCGCGCCGCGCGGCGCGATGGTGCAAAGCGTCGAGAAGGACGGCCCGGCCGACCGTGGCGGCGTCGAGGCCGGCGACATCATCCTGCGCGTGGACGGCCGCACGGTCGAGAAGTCCGGCGACCTGCCGCGCATCATCGGCGGCACCAAGCCCGGCTCGAAGACCACGCTGCAGGTCTTCCGCCGCGGCAACACGCGCGACGTGCCCGTCACCGTGGCCGAGTTCGAGCCCGACCGCACGGCCCGCCGTGGCCCGGCTTCCGAGCCCGGCAGCGCCCCGCAGGCGGCCAAGAGCGCCCTCGGCGTGAGCGTGTCGGACCTGAGCGAGTCGCAAAAGCGCGACCTGCGCGTGCGCGGCGGCGTGCGCGTCGATGCCGTCGAGGGCGCGGCGGCGCGCGCCGGCCTGCGCGAAGGCGACATCATCCTGTCGGTCGACAACACCGAGGTCACCGATGCCAAGCACTTCGCCGCCATTGCGAGCAAGGTCGAGCGTTCACGCGCCGTGAGCGTGCTTGTGCGACGCGGCGAGTGGGTCAACTACCTGGTCATCCGGCCCGGGCGTTGAAGCGGCGGCGCCGAGCTCCGGGTCACTGGCCCGCGAGCCGGCGCCGAAGAGCAGCCGGTACGCCAGCAAGTTGACTGGCGTCACCGGTCTTTTTGCAATGTGGCATCCCACCATCCCGGCTTCGGCCGCTGGCCGGCCAGCGAAAGCCTGCCGTCGTGGTCAGCGGCCATTCACTTCAGGACGCCCGGTCAAGATTGCCGTCACGGGCGTCTAGAATTTCAGCGAAGTCGGCCGTTTTGTCCGCCTTCTGAGCCCCAAACGTCCCACCTCCGGCACGCCGAACGGGATCGATCCAACTTGTTGATAAGCTGTGCATGACAGTTTGCTGTCAGATCCCCGCAACGGCCGGAAATCAAGCACTGGCGCGGGTTCCCGGGGGTCCTTTGGAATAGAATGGCCGCCCAACAAGCAGTTGCCAAACGTTCTGTTGGAAGGCGCGTCTCTCTCTTGGACGCGCCTTTTTTTTGCCTCGAATAGAAACGCCGGATCGGCCCGAACGCGGCCGCTGATCGCGCCGCACGCCTCCCGATGAAGCTGATCCGCAACTTCTCAATCATTGCCCACATCGACCACGGCAAGAGCACGCTCGCCGATCGCCTGATCCAGCGCTGCGGTGGCCTGTCGGACCGCGAGATGGAGGAGCAGGTCCTCGATTCGATGGACATCGAGCGCGAGCGCGGCATCACCATCAAGGCACAGACCGCGGCGCTGGACTACACCGCGCGCGACGGCCAGACCTACCACCTCAACCTGATCGACACCCCCGGCCACGTCGACTTCAGCTACGAGGTCAGCCGCTCGCTCTCGGCCTGCGAGGGGGCGCTCCTGGTGGTCGACGCCAGCCAGGGCGTCGAGGCGCAGACGGTGGCCAACTGCTACACCGCGCTGGAGCTGGGCGTCGAGGTGGTGCCGGTGCTCAACAAGATGGACCTGCCGCAGGCCGACCCCGAGGAGGCCAAGCGCGAGATCGAGGACGTGATCGGCATCGACGCCGGCGACGCCATCCCCTGCTCGGCCAAGACCGGCATGGGCATCGACGACATCCTGGAGGCGGTGATCCACCGCATGCCGGCGCCGCGCGGCAACCCCGAGGGGCCGCCGCGGGCGATGATCATCGACAGCTGGTTCGACAACTACGTCGGCGTCGTGATGCTGGTGCGGGTGGTCGACGGCGTGCTCGGCAAGGGCGACCGCATCCGCCTGATGGCCACGGGCGCCGTCTACGGCCTGGAACAGCTCGGCGTGTTCACCCCCAAGAGCCAGCCGCGCGAGGCGCTGCGGGCCGGCGAAGTCGGCTTCCTCATCGCCGGCATCAAGGAGCTGCAGGCGGCCAAGGTCGGCGACACCGTCACGCTGGAGAAGAAGCTGCCCAACAATGCGGGCCCGGCTGCCGAGCCGCTGCCCGGCTTCAAGGAAATCAAGCCGCAGGTCTTCGCGGGCCTGTACCCCACCGAGGCGAGCGAGTACGACTCGCTGCGCGATGCGCTGGAAAAGCTCAAGCTCAACGATTCCAGCCTGCGCTACGAGCCCGAGGTGAGCCAGGCGCTGGGCTTCGGCTTCCGCTGCGGCTTCCTCGGCCTGCTGCACATGGAGATCGTGCAGGAGCGGCTGGAGCGCGAGTTCGACCAGGACCTGGTCACGACGGCGCCATCGGTCGTCTACGAGGTCGAGCTGAACGACGGCACGGTGCAACTCGTCGAGAACCCGAGCAAGATGCCCGACCAGGGCCGCGTGCGCGAGATCCGCGAGCCGATCGTCACGGTTCAGCTCTACATGCCGCAGGACAGCGTCGGCCCGGTGATGACGCTGGCCAACCAGAAGCGCGGCGTGCAGATGAACATGGCCTACCACGGCAAGCAGGTGCACCTCACCTACGAGCTGCCGCTGGCCGAGATCGTGCTCGACTTCTTCGACAAGCTCAAGAGCGTCAGCCGCGGCTACGCCAGCATGGACTACGAGTTCAAGGAGTACCGCGCCGCCGATGTCGTGAAGGTCGACATCCTGATCAACGGCGACAAGGTCGATCCGCTGGCAATGATCGTGCACCGGGCGCAGAGCCAGCACCGCGGCCGCGAGGTGGTGGCCAAGATGCGCAAGCTCATCCCGCGCCAGATGTACGACGTGGCGATCCAGGCCTCGATCGGCGCCAACATCATCGCCCGCGAAGACGTGAAGGCCCTGCGCAAGAACGTGCTGGCAAAATGCTACGGCGGTGACATCACGCGCAAGCGCAAGCTGCTCGAGAAGCAGAAGGCCGGCAAGAAGCGCATGAAGCAGATCGGCACCGTCGAGGTGCCGCAGGAGGCGTTCCTCGCCATCCTGCAGGTCGAAGACTGAACCGCGGGCCCGCCCGCACGTCCGCCTTCTCCACTCCTCCTCCTCCCGCCCTCACTTTCCTGCCGCCCTCCGGTCCTCACTTGTCTGCGCCGAACTCCATGATGAGCTCCCTCACCGCCGTGCTCTACGGCGCGCTGGTCCTGTACCTGGGCGGCTGGTTCGTCGGCGCCTGGACCGGCAACTTCTCGCTGCTGCTGTTCGTGCTGACGACGGTGACCCTCGGCTACTGGCTGGCCGAGCGCTTCCACTTCCGGCCGGCGCGCGCCGCCGCTGCGGCGAACCTCGAGAAGCAGGACGCCGCCCGCCGGGCCGAGCTGGCCCGCCTGGGCATCGACAAGGTCGACGGCGACGTGCAGGAAGCCCGGCACAGGCTCCTGATGCAGCCGTGGTGGCTCGACTGGACCGCCGGGCTGTTCCCGGTGATCCTCGTCGTCTTCCTGCTTCGCTCGTTCCTGTTCGAGCCGTTCAAGATCCCTTCGGGCTCGATGGTGCCCACGCTCGTCGTCGGCGACCTCATCCTCGTCAACAAGTACCACTACGGCATCCGCCTGCCGGTGCTCAACAGGAAGATCGTCGACAACAACCCGGTGCGGCGCGGCGACGTGGTTGTCTTCCGCTACCCGCCCGAGCCGTGGGTCGACTACATCAAGCGCGTCGTCGCGCTGCCCGGCGACGAGGTCTCGTACATCGACCAGAAGCTGTCCATCAACGGCCAGCCGGTGCCGCTGGTGGCCAAGGGCGAGCACTACGACGACGACAGCCTCACCTACGCCACCCAGTACGCCGAGAAACTGGGCGACGTGGAGCACCTGATCCGCGTCGACCTCAAGCGGCTGGGCGGCTACGGGCCGTTCCCCAAGCAGTTCCCGTTCGCCGAGAACTGCCGCTACTCGGCAGAAGGCGTCACCTGCAAGGTTCCGCCGGGGCATTACTTCGTGATGGGCGACAACCGCGACAATTCGATGGACTCGCGGTTCTGGGGCTTCGTGCCCGACCAGAATCTCGTGGGCAAGGCATTCTTCGTCTGGATGAACTTCGGCAACCTCTCGCGCATCGGCGCCTTCCAGTGAAAGCGCGGCGCCGGCAGCGGGGCCTTGATGGAGGCAAGCGCTAAAGCCATGAAGCAACCGACACCGCACACCGGCGCGCCGCGCGACCCCGCAACCCGCCGCGCGCTGCGCGGCCCGCGGCCCGGCCGCCCCGCGCAGCGCGGCATCACGCTGTTCGGGCTCCTGTTCTGGGCCATCGTGATCGGCTTCTTCGGCTACCTGCTCGTGCGCACGCTGCCCACGGTCAACGAGTACCTCACGATCCAGCGCGCGGTGAACAAGATCGCGCAGAGCAACCCGGCCACCGTGGCCGAGGCCCGCCAGGCGTTCGACCGCCAGAAGGACATCGAGTACGCCATCGCCGAGATCAGCGGCAAGGACCTCACGGTGACCAAGGAGAACGACCGCGTCGTCATCGGCTTCGCCTACAACAAGGAAGTGCCGATCGCAGGCCCGGTGTACCTGCTCATCAAGTACGAAGGGCGCTCGACGGTGGCTTCGCGCTGAGCGGGGATCCCACCGCCCCTTGTCCTTCCCGTTCCCAAAGGGGCCGATGTCCGCCGCGCCGTTGTCTTCGTTGCCGCCGCTGCTGGCCCTGCAGCGGCGGCTGGGCCACAGCTTCGGCAACGAGGCGCTGCTGCAGCGCGCCCTCACCCACCGCAGCTTCGGCGCCGGCCACAACGAGCGCCTCGAGTTCCTCGGGGATGCGGTGTTGAGCCTGGCCGTCTCGCGCCTGCTCTACGACCGCTTCGGCGACAGCGACGAAGGCGACCTGACGCGCGTGCGCGCGCACCTCGTGCGCGAGGACAGCCTGCACCGCGCCGCGCTGGCGCTCGGCCTGCCCGAGGTGCTGCGGCTGTCCGAAGGCGAGGCGCGCGGCGGCGGCGCCCAGCGCGCGTCGATCCTGGCCGACACGCTGGAGGCCGTGATCGGCGCCGTCTTCCTCGAAGGCGGCTACGAGGCGGCGCTGGCGGTCGTGCAGCGCCTCTTCGGCGAGGTGATCCAGGCCACCGAAGCCGAAAACTGGAGCAAGGACGCGAAGACCGAACTGCAGGAATGGCTGCAGGCGCGCCGCCTGCCCGTGCCCACCTACCGTATCGCCGGCACGCGCGGCGAGAAGCATGCGCAGACCTTCGAAGTGGAATGCACGGTGCCCACGCTCGCGCTGGGCGAGCGCGGCGAGGGCCGCTCGCGCCGCGCCGCCGAGCAGGAAGCCGCCCGCCGCATGCTGGCCGCGCTGAAGGCGACCGACCGCCCCGGCGGGCCGCTGCGGTCGTGAGCACCGAGCCTGCCGCAGCGCCGCCGCAGCGCTGCGGCCTGGTGGCCATCGTCGGCCGCCCCAACGTCGGCAAGAGCACGCTGCTCAACGCCCTCGTCGGGCAGAAGATCAGCATCACGTCGAAGAAGGCGCAGACCACCCGCCATCGCATCACCGGCGTGCGCACGGTGGGCGCCAGCCAGTTCGTCTTCGTCGACACGCCGGGCTTCCAGACGCGCCAGCAGAAGGCGCTCAACCGCACCCTCAACCGCACCGTGCACGCCGCACTGGCCGACGTCGACGTGGTGCTCTTCGTCTGCGAGGCGGGGCACTTCACCCTCGACGACGCCAAGGTGCTGGCCCTGCTGCAGGACGAAGGCGTCAAAGGCAAGCCGGCGATCCTGCTGGCCAACAAGCTCGACACCCTGGCGCGGCGGCAGGATGTGCTGCCGTGGCTGAAGCAGATGCAGCAGCGGCACCCGTTCGCCGAGTACGTGCCGATGTCGGCGCGCCGCGCCGCCGATGTCGAGCGCCTCTTCGCCGTCGTCGAGCCGTACCTGCCCGAGCAGCCGTGGCAGCACGACGAGGAGGCGCTGACCGACCGCAACGAGCGCTTCCTCGCCAGCGAGATCGTGCGCGAGAAGCTGTTCCGCCTCACCGGCGACGAGTTGCCCTACACCTCGACGGTGGTGATCGACCAGTTCGAGGAAGAGGGCGCCGAAGCGGCCCCCGTGGCGCCCACGGCCGCTGCCGGGGAGCCGCCCGCCGGCGCCAAGGGTGCGTTGCCCGTGCCCCCCGCGCGCCGTGTGCGCATCGCGGCCAGCATCGTCGTCGAGCGCGAGGCGCACAAGGGCATGGTCATCGGCGAGGGTGGCGAGCGCCTGAAGCGCATCGGCACCGAAGCGCGCCAGGAACTGCAGAAGCTGCTGGACGCGCGCGTGCACCTGGAGCTGTGGGTCAAGGTGCGCTCGGGCTGGGCCGACGACGAAGCGCACCTGCGCAGCTACGGCTACGACTGAGATCGAAGAGCGGTCTTCCCGCAACGCGCGCATGGCCACCAGCCGTTCCACGCCGCCGCTGGCGGCCTACGTGCTGCACAGCTACGACTGGAGCGAATCGAGCCTGGTCGTCGACCTTTTCACGCGCAGCCAGGGCCGCGTCGTCGTCGTCGCCAAGGGCGCCAAGCGGCCGACCTCGAACTTCCGGCCGCTGCTGCTGCCGTTCCACCCGCTGACGGTGTGGCTGTCGCGCGGCACCGCCGACGAGCACGGCGAGGTGCGCAGCCTGCGCGCGGCCGAATGGGCCGGCGGCGAACCGGTGCCGGCGGCGGCGCTGATGTCCGCCTTCTACCTCAACGAACTGGTGCTCAAGGGGCTGGCACGGCAGGATCCGCACCCCGGTCTCTTCGACGCCTACGCGGCCGCCGTTGCCGCGCTGGCTGCCGCGGCGAATGGCGCCGGCGCCGAGGACGAAGCGGCGACGCTGCGCGCCTTCGAACTGATGCTGCTGCGCGAACTGGGCTGGCTGCCGGACCTGGACACCGAGACGGCGAGCGCGGCGCCGCTCGCGCCCGGCCGCGGCTACACGCTGCGCCCCGATGCCGGCCTTGCAGCGCAGGCGCAGGGGCCCAGCGGCGCCACCTGGGTGGCGCTGCAGGCGGCGCTGGCGCACGGCAGCTTCGCGGCGCTGCGCCAGACCTGCCGCGCCGAAGCGGCAGCGTTGCGCCCGCCGCTGCGCAACCTCGTTCACTATCATCTGGAGACGACGCATTTGCGCACGCGCCGGCTCGGCCAGCAAGTGCGGCGCCTGGCGGCCGGCGCTGCGGCCACCGCTGGCGCGGCAGCACGCCAGGAGCGAAACGAGCGCAACGGACCCACCGAGCCCTCCGACCGATGAACCCCCTCGTCGCCCCCGAAGCCCGTGCACGGCGGCAGCGCGGCGCGACAGCGCTGTCGGTCAACGTCAACAAGGTGGCGCTGCTGCGCAACACGCGCCACCTCGGCATCCCGAGCGTCGTGCGCGCGGCGACGCTGGCGCTGGAGGCCGGCGCCGACGGCATCACGGTGCATCCGCGCCCCGACGAGCGGCACATCCGCTCCGGCGACGTGCGCGAGCTGGCCGCGCTGATGAAGGCCTGGCCCGAAGCCGAATACAACATCGAAGGCAACCCGTTCCACAACCTGATGGGCTTCATCCGCGAGGTGCGCCCGCAGCAGGCGACCTTCGTGCCCGACAGCGAGGGCCAGTTCACCAGCGACCACGGCTGGAACCTTGCTGCCCACGCGCCCGATGCCGAGCGCGTGCGGCCGCTGATCGAGGAGTGCCGCGCTCTGGGCGTGCGCGTCAGCCTCTTCATGGACGCCGACCCCGCGGCGATGCCGCTGGCACGTGCGGTGGGCGCCGAGCGCGTCGAGCTCTACACCGAGCCCTACGCCGCCGCGCACCGCACGCCCGGGCAGGCGCGCGAGCTCGATCGCTTCGCCGCCACCGCGCGCGCCGCGGCCGCCGCGGGCCTGGGCGTCAACGCCGGGCACGACCTCAACCGCGCCAACCTCGGCGACTTCCTGCGCGCCGTGCCCGGGGTGCTCGAAGTGTCGATCGGCCACGCGCTCATCGCCGACGCGCTGGAACTGGGCCTCGCGGAGACGGTGCGCGACTACCAGCGCGTGATCCGCGCCGCAGCAGCGCCGCGCTGAGGCCCCCGCAGCGCCGCTTCCGCGCATCGCGTCCCCCTCCTTTCGTCCGCCCGTGATCTACGGCATCGGCACCGACATCTGCGACCTGCGCCGCATGCAGCAGACGCTGGCGCGGCGCGGCGAGCGCTTCGCCGAGCGCGTGCTCGGCCCGCACGAACTGCGCGTGTTCCACCTGCGCCGCCAGCGCCACCCGGCGCGCGGCCTGCGCTTCCTCGCCACGCGCTTCTCGGCCAAGGAGGCGTTCTCGAAGGCGATCGGCCTCGGGATCCGCACGCCGATGACGTGGTCCGCCTGCGAGATCCTCAACGCGCCGAGCGGCAAGCCGGTGATCCGCCTGTCGGGCGCGCTGGCCTCCTGGTTCGCCGAGCGCGAACTGGTGGCCCACGTCAGCGTCACCGACGAGTCCGACTACGTGGCGGCGTTCGTGGTCGTCGAGTGCGGCGAGCGCGGCGGGCACGAGGGGCAGGGAGCGAGGGCATCGTGACGCACGCTGCGCTCGTCATCGACATCGCCGGCGTGGCGCTCGACGCCGCCGACCGCCGGCGCCTGGCCCACCCGCTGACCGGCGGGCTCGTGCTCTTCGCGCGCAACTTCGAAGGCCGCCGCCAGCTCACCGAGCTCGTCGCCGAAGTGAAGTCGATCCGCCCCGACTGCCTCGTCTGCGTGGACCACGAAGGCGGGCGCGTGCAGCGCTTTCGCAGCGACGGCTTCACGCCGCTGCCGGCAGCGCGAACGCTCGGCGAGCTGTGGATGAGCGACCCGATGCGCGCCACCGATGCCGCCAGCGCGCTCGGCCACGTGCTGGCCGCCGAGCTGCGTGCCTGCGGCGTCGACCTGAGCTTCGCGCCGGTGCTCGACCTCGACCACGGCAGAAGTGCAGTGATCGGCGAGCGCGCGTTCCACGCCGATGCGCGCGTCGTGGCGCTGCTGGCCAAGAGCGTGGCGCACGGCATGCTGCGCGCCGGCATGGCGCACTGCGCGAAGCACTTCCCCGGCCACGGCTTCGCCAGCGCCGACAGCCACGTGGCGTTGCCCGCGGACTCGCGGACGCTGGCGCGCATCCTCGCCGAGGACGCGGCACCCTATGGCTGGCTGAGCGCCACGCTGACCGCGGTCATGCCGGCGCACGTCGTCTATTCGCGCGTCGACCATCGGCCGGCCGGCTTCTCCGAGCGCTGGCTGAAGGAGATCCTGCGCGAGCGCCTGGGCTTCACCGGCGCCGTCTTCAGCGACGACCTCGGCATGGAAGGGGCGCGCCGGCTGGACGGCGCGCCGCTCACCTTCACCGAGGCGGCGCTGCTCGCGCTCGAGGCCGGCTGCGACCTCGTGCTCTTGTGCAACGAGTCGATGAAAGCCGGGGGGGCGGCGCTCGACCGATGGCTCGGGGGCGTCGAGCGCGCCGTTGCCGACGGCCGCCGGGAACCCGACCCCGACAGCGAGGCCCGCCGCCTGGCGCTGCTGCCGCAGACGCCACCGCTGCACTGGGACGCGCTGATGCACGACCCGGCGTATCAGCACGCGCTCGAACGCCTGCCCTGACCAACCACGCCCACCGCGCGCTCCGAAAGCGCGCGCTGCGAAACAGCGCGTTCCGAAACCCCGCGTTGCGAAACAGCGCGCGCCGAAACAGCGTGTGCCGCGGCTCGGCCCCGGCAGCGCCGGGATGCAGAAGGCCGCCGCTTCGCAGCCCGTAAGCGCGGGCCGCCGAGGCGCGCCACAGCGGCCCGGCGGGGCTCGCTTCAGCCCTGCTGCTGTTCGAACGGCAGCCTGATCTGCGACAGGTCCTTGCGCGTCTCGACGAGCACCAGCGGGCCCTCTTCGACGACCACCGGCGGCTTCGGCTCGCGCGGCACCCGCACGGGCGCGGGCTCGGCGGC
>JAEUPF010000139.1 GCA_016790425.1 Rubrivivax sp. | reverse complement strand
CCCTCTTCCGGGGCGCGTTTCCGCCCGTCCAACGAGGTTCCAAGCGTGTTTCGGTCGCATCCACGTCCCTGAGAAGAACCCGCCGCCGTAGCAATGGGTTGCATTGAGTACCCGCTCCTAACCCCAGGCCTCCACAGGAGGGCCTCCGAGGGCCAACAATCACCCTCCATGCCCGCCCTGATGCTCGACGCGATGCAGGTGGCCGCCGCCTCGGCAGGCGTGGCCGCGGCCTCGCTCACCGGCTTCGGCCTTCGCCACGCGCCGCAGCGCGGCTGGCGCTGGTGGATGGGCTCGGTGTGGCTGGCCGCGCTCGGCGGCGCGCTGGCGTCGCTGCTGCCGCCGCCGGCTCAGCCGGCGGACGCGGCTGCGCTGCTGGCGCGCTTCGCCGCCGAGATGCTGCTGCTGCAATGGCCGCTGACGCTGCTCATCGGGCTGCGCCGCTTCCACGCCCGCGACGCGCTGCCGCTGCACGCGAGCGTCGACTTCGGCCTGCTGCTGCTGGCGCTGCCGGTGCTGGCGCTGGCCTTCGCGGCCACGCCGGCACAGGCGCCATGGGTGGCCGCCGCCGCGGGCACCGGCGCGCTGCTGTACGCGGCGCTGGTGGCGCTGGGCACGCCCGCGGGCCATGCCTCGCCACCGTTGCAGGCGCTGGCCGCGGCGCAATGCCTGCTGGCCTTCCTGCCGCTGTCGGCGCTGTTCGCGCCGGGCGCCGAAGACCCGTTCGCTGTGCGCGCGGTGGCCGCCGCGCTGGGCGTGCTGGTTGCCGCCTTCGTGGTGCTGACGATGGTCGGCCAGCGCACCGAGCAGCAGCTGCGCGATTCGCGCCGGCGCCTGCGCACGCTGGCCAACATGGACGCACTGACGCAGGTGCCCAACCGGCGCCACTTCCACGAACTGGCGACGCTGGCGCTGCGGCGCGACTTGCCGGGCAGCGCCGTGCTGTTGATGTTCGACCTCGACCACTTCAAGGGCATCAACGATCGCTTCGGCCACGCCGCCGGCGACCGCGCGCTGACGCTCGTCTCGGGCAGCATGCTGGAGCACCTGCGCGCCGAAGACGTGCCCGGGCGCCTGGGCGGCGACGAGTTCGCGCTGCTGCTGCGCGGCGCCGGCGTGCCCGCGGCCATCGCGGTGGCTTCGCGCATCGTGCAGGCGGTGCAGCGGCACGCGGTGCTCGACGAACTGCCGCCGCTGACGCTGAGCTTCGGTGTCGTGCGGGTGGCCGGCCACGAGAGCCTGGCGCACGCGCTGCGCCGCGCCGACCAGGCGCTGTTCGAAGCCAAGCGGCAAGGGCGCAACTGCGCCGTCTCGGCCGAAGGCGACGAAGACAGCCCGGTGTTCAGCGAGAGCCAGCGCCTGGGGCTCAGCGCGGCCTGACGCGCTGGTCCGGTCAGCGCGGCGGCCATTCGGCGGCCCCGGCAAACAGCGTTCCCGCTTGCCCCTGCGCACGCCTCGGGTTATGCCGGGCTGGCGGCGCTCGTCGTGGCACTGAACAATCGCCGCCGCGCGGACATGAGCCGACGCGCAGTGCCCGTACGGGACGGCCGCATCGCTTCGGGCCGCAGCCGCGAAGCGACAAGCCCATGCCATCCCGCCCCCACCCGCCCGCCGAAGGCGCGGCTGCGCCAGCGGGCCGCCGCGGCACCGGGCAGCCGGGCGAACTCGCCGAACTGACCCGCGCCTTCGACTGGTCGCGCACGCCGGTGGGGCCGATCGACGCCTGGCCGCAGAGCCTGCGCATCGCCGTGCGCATCATGCTCGACAGCCGCTACGCGATGTGGCTGGGCTGGGGCCCCGAGTTCACCTTCTTCTACAACGACGCCTACGCGCGCATGACGCTGGGCGCCAAGCACCCGTGGGCGCTGGGCCGTTCGGCGCGCGAGGTGTGGGCCGAGATCTGGGCCGACATCGGCCCGCGCGCCGAGCGCGTCATCGCCAGCGGCCAAGCCACCTGGGACGAAGGGCTGCTGCTGTTCCTGCAACGGCGCGGCTTCCCCGAGGAGACCTACCACACGTTCTCGTACAGCCCGCTGCCGGCCGACGGCGAAGGCGACCGTGTCGGCGGCATGCTGTGCGTCGTCACCGAGGACACCGAGCGCACCCTGGGCGAACGGCGGCTGCGCACGCTGCGCGAGCTGGCCGAGCGCACCACCGAGGAAGCGCTGTCGGTCCAGGACGCCTGCGAGGCCGCCGTGCGCACGCTGGCGGCCAACCGCGCGGACCTGCCCTTCGCGCTGGTGTACCTGCTGGACGACACCGCCGAGGTCGCGCGCCTGGCCGGCGCCACCGGGCTCGAAGCCGGCTCGGGCGCGGCGCCGGCCGCGGTGGACCTCTCGGCGGCTGCGGGTGCGGCTGCGGGTGCGGCTGCGGGCGCGGCTGCGGGCGCCGGTGCCGGCCGCTGGCCGCTGGACGCGGTGCTGGCCGGCGGCCGCACCGAGATCATCGAAGACCTCGGGCAGCGCTTCGGCCCGCTGCGCTGCGGCATCTGGCCCGAGCCGCCGGCGCGCGCCGCCATCGTGCCGATGGCGCGGCCGGGGCAGCCGCGGCCGGCCGGCTTTCTCGTCGCCGGCCTCAGCCCGCGGCTCGTGCTCACCGACGAGTACCGGGGCTTCGTCGAGCTGCTGGCCGGCCACGTGGCCACCGCCATCGGCAACGCGCGCGCCTACGAAGAAGAGCGCCGGCGCGCCGAAGCGCTGGCCGAGCTCGACCGCGCCAAGACCGCCTTCTTCTCCAACGTCAGCCACGAATTCCGCACGCCCCTGACGCTGATGCTGGGGCCGCTGGAGGAGCTGCTCGCGCAGCGGCCCGGCGAGCTGCCGGCGGCGGCCGCCGCGCAGCTGGAGATGGTCAACCGCAACGGCCGCCGGCTGCTGCGGCTGGTCAACACGCTGCTGGACTTCTCGCGCATCGAGGCCGGCCGTGTGCGCGCGCTGTTCCAGCCCACCGACCTCGCCGCGCTCACCGAGGGCCTGGCCAGCGTCTTTCGCGCCGCCGTCGAGCGCGCCGGCCTGCGCCTGACCGTCGACTGCCCGCCGCTGCCCGAGCCGGTGTATGTCGACCGCGAGATGTGGGAGAAGGTGGTGCTCAACCTCCTTTCCAACGCCTTCAAGTTCACCTTCGAAGGCGGCATCGCGGTGAGCCTGGCACGCGCCGGCGCCTTTGCCGAACTCCGCGTGGCCGACACCGGCACCGGCATCCCGGCCGAAGAGGTGCCGCGGCTTTTCGAGCGCTTCCACCGCATCCGCAACGCCCGCGCGCGCACGCACGAGGGCAGCGGCATCGGCCTGGCGCTGGTGCATGAACTGGTGAAGGTGCACGGCGGCAGCGTCGGTGCCGAGAGCGCACCGGGCCGCGGCACCACCTTCACGGTGCGCGTGCCGCTGGGCCGCGCGCACCTGGACCCGGCGCAGACCGTCGAAGGCGCCGCCGGCGCCGCCGGCGCCGCGGCAGGCAGCAGCGGCAGCGCCGCGCCGTTCGTCGAGGAAGCGTTGCGCTGGCTGCCCGAGGCAGCGAGCCTGAAGCTGCGCCTGGGCGACGAAGCCCTCGCGCAAGAGGCCGCCGCCGACGACGACGCGCTGCCCTGGCACGACACGCTGCCGCCCGAAGCGGCCGCCGACGCCGAGGACGGCGCCGCTGCCGCCCGCGCGCCGCTGGTGCTGCTGGCCGACGACAACGCCGACATGCGCCAGTACGTCGCGCGCCTGCTGGCCGGCGCCTTCCGGGTGCGTGCCGTGCCCGACGGCGAAGGCGCGCTGGCCGCGGCGCGCGAGGAGCCGCCCGACCTCGTGCTCAGCGACGTGATGATGCCGGGCCTGGACGGCTTCGGCCTGCTGCGCGAGCTGCGCGCCGATCCGCGCACAGCCGCCTGCCCGGTGATCCTGCTGTCGGCGCGCGCCGGCGAGGAAGCGCGCATCGAAGGCGCCGCTGCCGGCGCCGACGACTACCTCGTCAAACCCTTCAGCGCCCGCGAGCTGCTGGCCCGCGTCAGCGCCCAGGTGCAGATGGGCCGGCTGCGGCGCCAGGCCCACGAGGCGCTGCGCGCCAGCGAAGAGCGCTTCCGGCAGATGGCCAACACCGCGCCGTCGATGATCTGGAGCGCCGACGCCGAAGGCACCATCACCTTCCAGAACCGGCGCTGGCTCGACTACACCGGCCTCACCCCCGAGGCCAACGCCACCGATTGGCCGCGCCGCGTGCTGCACCCCGACGACTTCGATCGCTGCGTTGCCGCCTGGAGCGCCGCACTGGCCAGCGGCAGCGACTACGAGATCGAAGTGCGCAACCGCCGCCACGACGGCGAGTACCGCTGGTTCCTCACCCGTGCCACCGCGGTGCGCGACGCCGGCGGCCGCATCGTCGAGTGGCTGGGCTCGACCACCGACATCCACGAGCGCAAGCTGGCCGAGGAACGGCAGGCCTTCGCGCTGGCGCTGGCCGACGCACTACGGCCGCTGGCCGACCCGCTGCAGATGCAGCGCGAGGCGATGCGCCTGCTCGGCGAGAAGCTGCGCGCCGCGCGCGCCTACTACTACAAGGTCGAGCGCGACGGTGCCGGCCTCGTGCACGTGCTGGAGGTGGAGTACTTCAGCCGGCCGGGCATGCGCAGCCTCCTCGGCCGCTACCCGCAGGGCGCCTACGGCGTGTCGTTCTTCGAGCACCTCGCCGCCGGGCGGGTGCTGGCGGTGGACGACGTGAGCCGCGCGCTGGCGCCGGCGGAGCTGGCCCGCTATCGGACGCTGGAGATCCAGGCCGTGATCGCCGTGCCGCTGATCAAGGGCGGGCAGTACAGCGGCGGCGTCGCCGTCGTGGACAGCGCGCCGCGGCACTGGAGCGACAGCGACGTCTCGCTCGTCGAGGCCACCGCCGAGCGCACCTGGGAAGCGGTGCAGCGCGCCGGCCTGGAGCAGGCGCTGCGGCAGCAGGCGGCGCAGCTGCGCGAGTCCGACCGCCGCAAGGACGAGTTCCTGGCCACGCTCGCGCACGAGTTGCGCAACCCGCTGGCGCCGCTGCGCAACGGCCTCGAAGTGCTGCGCCTGCACGGCACCGACGCCGCCGCCAGCGCCCAGGCCCTGGGCATCATGCGGCGGCAGCTGGCGCAGATGGTGCGCCTGGTCGACGACCTGCTCGACGTGAGCCGCGTCAGCCGCGGCCAGCTCGAACTCAAGCGCGAACGCGTCACGCTGGCGGCGGTGATCGACGCCGCGGTGGAGACCTCGCGCCCGTTGCTCGGCGAGCGCGGCCACGACCTCGCCGTGGCGCTGCCGCGCGAGCCGCTGCTGCTGGACGCCGATGCGGCGCGCCTGGCGCAGGTGTTCTCGAACCTGCTGAACAACGCCGCGCGCTACACGCCCCACGGCGGGCGCGTCCGCATCGCCGCGGCGCGCGAAGGGGGCCGTCGCGGTGAGGGCGGTGATGGCGGTGATGGCGGCGAGGGCGGGGATGGCGGCCAGGGCGGCGCCGGCGAGGTGGTGGTGAGCGTCAGCGACAACGGCAGCGGCATTCCGCCGCACATGCTGGAGCGCATCTTCGAGCTCTTCACGCAGGTCGACAGTTCGCTCGAACGCACCCAGGGGGGCCTGGGCATCGGGCTGACGCTGGTGCGCCGTCTGGTCGAGATGCACGGCGGCCGGGTCGAGGCCAGGAGTGAGGGCCCCGGCCGAGGCAGCGAGTTCATCGTGCGCCTGCCGCTGGCCGCCGCGGCGCGCGAGCTGGCAGCCGTGGCGCACCCCGGCGGCCGCACGGCGACACCGCGCTGGCGCATCCTCGTGGCCGACGACAACGCCGACTCGGCCAGCAGCTCGGCAGCACTGCTGTCGCTGCTGGGGCACGAGGTGCGCACCGCCAGCGACGGCCTGCTGGCCCTGCAGGCGGCCGCCGAGTTCAGGCCCGATGTCCTGCTGCTGGACATCAGCATGCCGGGGCTCAACGGCTATGAGGTGACCACGCGCATCCGCGGCGAGCCCTGGGGCCGTTCGATGACGATCGTCGCCCTCACCGGCTACGGCCGCCCCGAGGACCGGCGCCTGGCGCTCGAAGCCGGCTGCGATGCCCATGCCGTCAAGCCGGTGGACTTCCCGGCGCTGCTGGAGATGCTGGCGCGGGGGCGCGCTGCGCCGCCTTCCTGAGCGCGGGCCGAACGGCGGCCGATGCGCGGCCGGTGCGCAGCCGGTGTCGCGGCCGGTGTCGTGTCGGGGCGCCGTATCCGGGCGCGGCGGATAACATCCGCGCCCGCCATGCCTTCGCAAGCCGCGCAGCACCTGTCGCCGTTCACCCTGTCGGCGGCGCTGGCGGTGGCCGGCGGCGCGGTGCTCGGCGCCTGGGTGCGCTGGGCGCTGGCGGTGTGGCTGAACGCGCAGTTCCCCTCGCTGCCGCCGGGCACGCTGCTGGTCAACCTGGCCGGCGGTTATCTCGTCGGGCTGGCGATCGCGCTGCTGGCCGCGATCCCTTCGCTGCCGCCGGAGTGGCGGCTGTTCGTCATCACCGGCTTCCTCGGTGCGCTGACCACCTTCTCCACCTTCTCGGCCGAAGTGGTGGGCCTGCTGCAGCACGGCCGCTTCGGCTGGGCGCTGGCCACCGTGGCCACGCACGTGCTGGGCTCGCTGGCGATGACGCTGGCGGGGCTGGCGACGCCGGCGTTGCTGCGCGGCCGCTGAGGCGAAGGCACCGCACCCCGGCGCGCCAACGCGAGGAGGCGAAAGGCAAAGCGCCGCGCCTGCCGCCGGGCGTGGTGCCCGAGGGAGGCGCGGCGTGCGGCCGGCGCTCGCTGCGCCGGCGTTGCCGGCGGCTTCAGCGCTTCAGCGCCGCGAAGCGCATCGCTTCGGCCGCCTGGCCGGCGCGGGCGAGCCAGGCGCTGCCGCTGTCCTCGCCGGTGAAGGCCAGCAAGGCGCCACTGGCGCGTTCGGCCAGCACCTCGGCCAGCACGTCGGCGCGCGTGCGCGTGGCGACGTAGACCTCCTGCGCGAAGGCGAACGAGCCGCCGTCCTCGCCGTGCGCGCGGGCCAGTTCGCCGCTGGCGCGCGCCGCCAGCACCTCGGCCTGGACCTCGGCGCGCGTGCGCGTCGAGACCCAGTCGCGGTACGGGTCGGGGGTGATGTCGTCGGCCCGCGCGGCGCCCATCAGGCTGGCGAGGACGGCGGCGGCGACGAAGGTGATGCGCTTGGCATTCATGGTGAGCTTCTCCCTGAAGGGCAGTGGGTACGAGGGCCAGGCATCCGTGGGCTGGGCGGTCCGGTCGGCAGGCGCTGGATGCCTCTTGCGCTGCTGCCTTCCGCTGCCTTCGCTCGAGCCGCGAGGGCATGGGCCGCACTGTCGGTCGTGCGGCGGCGCCGCGCCATTGCACGGCGGACCTAGCGGCGTCATCCCGCGGGACTACGACGCCCGGCGACGCGCGAAGGCGAAGCCGCAGCGGCCCCGGGACCAAACTGCGTTAGCCTCGGCGGCCCGTTGCTCCGAACGCGAACGACAGGAGACGCCTTGAAGGTGCTGCTGATCGACGACCACGAGATCGTCTGGAGCGGAACGCACCGGCTGCTGGAGCGGCTGGCCGGCGAACTGAAGCCGGGCGAGGCGTTCGAGTTCCACGCCGTGCGCGACGTGGCCGCGGCGCTGGCCCTGCCGGCGCAGGGCTTCGACCTGGTGCTACTGGACTACCACCTGCCCGGCCTGTCGGGCCTGCCGGCGCTGGCCGCGGTGAAGGGCCACTTCGAAGCGACGCCGGTGTGCATGCAGTCGGCCGAGACCACGCCGCAGCGCGTGCGCGAGCTGATCGAGCACGGCGCCGCCGGCTTCGTGCCCAAGTCGTACGGGCTCGAGGAGATGGAGGCGGCGCTGCGCGTGGTGCTGCGCCACCGCATCTACCTGCCCGCCGAGTTCCTGGTGGCCGACGCCGCCACGCGCGACATCGACGCCGAGGCCGCCGAGGCGGCCCACGCCGTGCCGCGCGAGGAGCTGGGCCGCTTCCTCAGCGCCGAGCTGTCGCCGCGGCAGCGCCAGGTGCTGGCGCTGGCCATCCGCGGCACGCCGGCCAAGCTGATCGCGCGCGAGCTCGGCATCGCCGAGGGCACGGTGAAGGTGCACCTGTCGATGGTCTACCGCGCGCTCGGCGCCCGCAACCGCACCGACGCGCTGTGCCGCGTCTTCGAAGCCAAGGCGGCCGGCGAACTGGAGGGGTGATGCCATCGTGATCAAGCTGTACCAGTTCGCGCCCGCGTTCGGGCTGCCCAACGCCAGCCCCTTCTGCATGAAGGTGCAGACGTACCTGCGCATGGCCGGCCTGCCGCACGAGCTGGTCAACGACGGCCTGCGCGTGCTGAAGGCGCCCAAGGGCAAGCTGCCCTTCATCGACGACGACGGCGTCGTCGTCGCCGATTCCACCTTCATCGTCGAGCATCTGCAGCGCCGCCACGGCGACCGGCTCGACGGCGCGCTCGGCGCCGCCGAGCGCGCGGTGGCCACCGCCTTCCAGCGCCTGTTCGAGGAGAACCTGTACTGGGCGCTGCTGCACAGCCGCTGGATCGACGAGCAAGCCTGGCCGCGCACGCGCGAGGCGTTCTTCGGCACGCTGCCGCTGCCTTTGCGCTGGTTCGTGCCGGCCGTGGCGCGGCGCGGCCTGCGCGCCCAGCTGCGCGGCCACGGCATGGGCCGGCACACGGTGGCGCAGATCCATGCCATCGCCTGCCGCGACGTGACCGCCGTGGCCGACTTCCTGGCCGACAAGCCGTTCATGCTCGGCGCGGCGCCGAGCACGCTGGACGCCACCGCCTATGCGTTCCTCGCCAACCTCCTGTGGGCGCCGCTCGATTCGCCGATCCGCAGGCATGCCGAGACCCGGCCGACGCTTGAGGCGTATTGCCTGCGCATGAAGGCGCGCTACTACGGCTGAGGGCGGCACCGAAGGTTGCACCGAGGGCTGCACCGGGGGCTGCACCGGGGTGCTGCGCCGGCGCGCGGCGCAGCCGTGCAGGCGGCGCTCCTTAGAATGCATCGCCTTTCAAACGGCGAGCCACACCCAGCCTCGAGCAGCGCAGGAGCGAGCGCGATGACCCCCCAGGAAATCCTCGAACAATTCGGCCCCCGCGAGGCGATGGAGTACGACGTGGTCGTCGTCGGCGCCGGGCCGGCGGGGCTGGCCACCGCGATCCGCCTGAAGCAGCTCGACCCCGGCATCAGCGTCGTCGTCATCGAGAAGGGCAGCGAGCCCGGTGCGCACATCCTCTCGGGCGCGGTGATGGACCCGCGCGCCATCACCGAGCTCGTGCCCGACTGGAAGGAACGCGGCGCGCCGCTGAACCAGCCGGTCACCGCCGACGACGTCCTGTTCCTGCGCGCCGACAGCGCCACCCGCACGCCCGACTGGCTGGTGCCCGGCATCCTGCACAACGAAGGCAACTACGTCGTCAGCCTCGGCAACGTCGTGAAGTGGCTCGCCGAGCAGGCCGAAGCGGCCGGCGTCGAGATCTTCCCCGGCTTCGCCGCCGCCGAAGTGCTCTTCACCGAAGACGGCAAGGTGCGCGGCGTGGCCACCGGCAACATGGGCGTGGGCAAGGACGGCCAGCCGACCGAGAACTTCCAGCTCGGCATGGAGCTGACCGCGAAGTACACCGTCTTCGCCGAAGGCGCGCGCGGGCACCTGGGCCGCCGGCTGATCGACCGCTTCGACCTGCTGGCCGGGCGCGACGCGCAGAGCTTTTCCATCGGCATCAAGGAGCTGTGGGAAGTGCCGGCGGAGAAGGCCAGGCCCGGCCTCGTCGTGCACACCGCCGGCTGGCCGATGGACGAGCAGACCTTCGGCGGCGGGTTCCTGTACCACCTCGAAGGCAACCGCGTCACGCTCGGGCTCGTCGTCGGGCTGGACTACCAGAACCCGTGGCTGAGTCCGTTCGAGGAGATGCAGCGCTGGAAGACGCACCCGGCGATCCGCTCGCACATCGAAGGGGGAAAGCGCATCGGCTACGGCGCGCGCGCCATCAACAACGGCAGCCCGCAGAGCCTGCCCCGGCTCGTGTTCCCCGGCGGCGTGCTCGTCGGCTGCGATGCCGGCACGATGAACGCGGCGCGCATCAAGGGCAGCCACGCGGCCCTCAAGAGCGGCATGCTGGCCGCCGAGGCCATTGCGCCGGCGCTGAAGGCCGGCCGCTCGCACGACGAGCTGCAAGCCTACCCGGCCGCATTCGAGGCGAGCTGGCTGCACGAGGAGCTGCACGCCACGCGCAACTTCAAGCACTGGTTCAAGCAGGGCAACACGGTGGGCGCGGTGATGACCGGCGTCGAGCAGTGGCTGCTGCCGCGCCTGGGCTTCAAGGCGCCGCCGTGGACGAAGCACCGCCACACGCCCGACCACGCGCGGCTGCACGCCGCCGGCCAGGTGGCACCGATCCGCTACCCCAAGCCCGACGGCAAGCTCACCTTCGACCGCCTCTCCTCGGTGTTCATCAGCAACACCAACCACGAGGAGAACCAGCCGCCGCACCTGACGCTGAAGGACGCGGCGGTGCCGGTGGCCGTGAACCTGGCCCGTTATGCCGGGCCCGAGAGCCGCTACTGCCCGGCCGGCGTCTACGAGTTCGTCGAGACCGAAGGCGACGAGCGCCTGGTCATCAACGCGCAGAACTGCGTGCACTGCAAGACCTGCGACATCAAGGACCCGACGCAGAACATCGTCTGGGTCACGCCCGAAGGCGGTGGCGGGCCGAACTACGCGGGGATGTAGGCAGCGGCGCGACTTCGCCGCGCCGGTGCGGCGCCGTCCGGCACGGTGCCCGGGGGCAAACCGGTGTGCGGCCTCCCGGTGCGGGAGTGGCGCGGGGATGGCACGGCAACGGCACGGCAAC
This sequence comes from Rubrivivax sp., assembly GCA_016790425.1. Taxonomy (GTDB): domain Bacteria; phylum Pseudomonadota; class Gammaproteobacteria; order Burkholderiales; family Burkholderiaceae_C; genus Rubrivivax. Next base: position 27,863 of record JAEUPF010000139.1, on the reverse strand, counting down.
GGCGCGGGAATGACGCGGGAATGCTGATTGCTGTCGGTGCGCTTTGGCGCCCCCGGGGCTTCGCGCGCCGCGAAGCCGGGCGCCCGAAAGCCGCCCGATGCCCCTTGCCTGCAAAGCCCACACCTTCGTCCTCGCGGGCGGCAACGGCTCGCGCCTTTCGCCGCTGACCGAGCGCCAGTGCAAGCCGGCACTGCCTTTCGGCGCCAATCACCGCGTGATCGACTTCGTGCTGGGCAGCCTGCACGCCAGCGGCGCGCCGCAGGTCGACGTGCTGGTGCAGTTCCAGCCCGAGGGGCTGGTCGAGCACGTCCGGCAGATGTGGCGGCACGCGTTGCCGGGCTTCACTGCGGGACACGCGTTCGCCGAGACGGTGGGGCCCGGGACGGCGCGCTTTCGCGGCACCGCCGACGCGGTGGCGCGCAACCTCGGCCGCGTCGCTGCCGACGCCGAGGTGGTGCTCGTCTTCGGCGCCGATCACGTCTACCGCATGGACGTGGCACAGATGGTCGACTTCCACCGGGCCAGCGGCGCCGAGGTGACCATCGCCACGCTGCCGGTGCCGCTGGCCGAAGCCTCGGCCTTCGGCATCCTCGAGGTCGAGTCCGAAGGCCGCGTGCGCAGCTTCCGCGAGAAGCCGCCGCGCGCGCGGGTGCCAGCCATTCCTGGCCAAGACGGCCTGGCGCTGGCCTCGATGGGCAACTACGTCTTCAGCGCCGACGTCTTGCGGCGCGAGCTGGCCCGCTGCAGCGCGGCCGAGACCGACTTCGGCCAGCACCTGCTGCCGCGGCTCATTGCCGAACTTCGCGTGATGGCCTACGACTTCCGCCGCGAAAGCGCTCCCCCGGGCGCCGCGCCGCCGGCACCGGCAGCGGCGTCCGGCGCGGCCCGCGACGCAGCCGCGCCGCCCTACTGGCGCGACGTGGGCACGCTGGCCGCCTACTTCGACGCGCACATGGACACCCTCGGCGCGCCGCCGCTTTTCGAGCCCGAGGCCGTGGCCGGCCCGCTGCTGCGCCCCGAGGCGCCGCCGGCACAGGTGCTGGACTCGCAGACCGAGGCGGCGCGCATCGGCGCCGGCGCGCAGGTGCAGCGAGCACACCTGCAGCGGGCGGTGATCGGCCGCGGTGCCCGCATCGACGAGGGCGCCGTCGTCGAGCACAGCATCGTCTTCCCCGGCGTGCACATCGGCAGCCAGGCGCGCATCCGCCACGCCATCGTCGCCGAGGACAACGCGATTCCGCCGCGCGAGCGCATCGGCTGGGACCTCGAAGCCGACCGCCGGCGCTTCCCGGTCACGCCAGACGGCCTGGTTGTCGTGCCGCCTTCGCATTTCGCGGCACCCCGGCCGAACTGACGCGCTCCCGGCGCCGATGGCCAAGCCGCGCGTCCGCCTCGGCCGCCCGTACCCGCTGGGTGCCACGTGGGACGGCGCCGGCGTCAACTTCGCGCTGCACGCCGGCGCGGCGAGCGAGGTCATGCTGTGCCTGTTCGATGGCGACGGCGGCAACGAGCGGCAGCTGCCCCTGGCGCGCCATCGCGGCCAGGTGTGGTACGGCTACGTTGCCGACATCGGCCCCGGCCAGCTCTACGGCTACCGCGTGCACGGGCCTTGCGACCCCGGCGCGGGCCTGCGCTGCAACCCGCACAAGCTGCTGCTGGACCCCTACGCGCGCGCCGTGCACGGCCAGCCGCAGTGGGGGCCGGCGCTGTACGGCCACCTCAGCGGCGCCGGGGACGACGCCGACCTCTCGTGCAGCCTCGAAGACAGCGCCGCGGCGATGCCCAAGGGCGTCGTCGTCGACAGCGCCTTCGACTGGGGCACCAGCGCGCCGCCGCACACGCCGTGGCACGCCACCGTCATCGGCGAGGTGCACGTCAAGGGCCTGACGATGCGCCACCCCGGCGTGCCCGAGCCGCTGCGCGGCACCTACCTCGGCCTGGCGCAGCCGGCGGTCATCGCGCACCTGCAACAGCTCGGCATCACCGCGGTGGAGCTGCTGCCGGTGCACGCGTTCGTCGACGACCACCGCCTCGTCGAGCTCGGCCTCGCCAACCACTGGGGCTACAACACGCTCGGCTTCCTCGCCCCCGAGGCGCGCTACGCCAGCGACAGCGCGCCGGGCAGCGCCGTGCGCGAGTTCAAGCAGATGGTCAAGGCGCTGCACGAGGCCGGCCTCGAGGTCATCCTCGACGTCGTCTTCAACCACACCTGCGAAGGCAACCACCTCGGGCCGACGCTGAGCCTGAAGGGCATCGAGCAGCGCGCCTACTACCGCCTGAGCCCGAACGACCGCCGCTACATGGTCGACTACACCGGTTGCGGCAATTCGCTGGACATGACGCGCCCGGCGGCGCTGCGCCTGGTGATGGACAGCCTGCGCTACTGGGCCGGCGAGATGCGGGTGGACGGCTTCCGCTTCGACCTCGCGGTGGCGCTCGGGCGCGGCCGCGAGGCCTTCGACGCGCACGGCGCCTTCTTCGGCGCCGTGGCGCAGGAGCCGGCGCTGGCCGACGTCAAGCTCATCGCCGAGCCGTGGGACCTCGGCCCGGAGGGCTACCGCGTCGGCGGCTTTCCGCCCGGCTGGGCGGAATGGAACGGTGCCTACCGCGACACCGTGCGCGCCTTCTGGTGCCAGCGCGAAGCGCCGCTGGCGCACCTGGTCGAGCGCCTGGCCGGCTCGGCGCAGCTGTTCCAGCACAGCGGCCGCGCGCCCACCGACAGCGTCAACCTCGTCACCGTGCACGACGGCTTCACGCTGCACGACCTGGTCACCTACAACGTCAAGCACAACGAAGCCAACCGCGAGGACAACCGCGACGGCGAGAACCACAACCGCGGCTGGAACTGCGGCGTCGAGGGCGAGACCGCCGACGAACTGGTGCTCGCGCAGCGCGCCCGCAGCAAGCGCAACCTGCTGGCCACACTGTTCTTCTCGCAAGGCACGCCGCTGCTGCTGGTGGGCGACGAGATCGGCCGCACGCAGCGCGGCAACAACAACGGCTACTGCCAGGACAACGAGATCTCGTGGGTCGACTGGACGACCACGCCGGCGGGCGAGCGCCTGCTCGCCTTCGTGCGCGCGCTGGCGGCACTTCGCCGCGAACTACCGGTGCTGCGCCGCGCGCGCTGGTTCGGCGAAGGGGGCGCCAGCCTGGGCACGGGCACGCGCGCTGGCACGGGCACGGGCACCGGCACGGGCGCGAGCACGGGAGCGGGCAGCGGTGACAGCCGCAGCGGCAGCGGCGTGCGCGACATCGTCTGGCGCCACCCGGACGGCAGCGAAGTCGTTGGCGAGCGCTGGCACGAGACCGCCTGCGTCGGCGCGCTGCTCGACGGCCGCGCCGCCGGCCACGACGGCAGCGAGACGCAACCGGACCCCGCGCCGCCGGCGCAAAGCGCGCTGCTGATCGTCAACGGCGGCGACGAGGCACTTGGCTTCGCGCTGCCCGAAGGGCCGTGGACACCGCGCATCGACACCTGCACCGCCGCCGGCCTGCCGGCCGGCGGCAGCGCGGCGCTGAGCGGCCAGGCGCTGGTGAGCCCGCGCTCGATCGTGCTGCTGACGCAAGCGGTCGCAGTGCCAGCGGCCGGAGCCGGCGCATGAAGCGCCGCCACCCGATGCGCTGGGGCGCAACGCTGCTGGCGGGCGGCGAAGGCGGCGAAGGCGGCGGCGCCGCGTTCCGCCTCTGGGCACCCGACGCCACGCAGGTCTCGCTGCGCCTGGACGGCGGCACCGTCGCCGCCGAGCGCGACCCGCGCGACGGCACGGGCGGCTGGTGGACCGTGCGCGCCGGCCACGCCCGCCCCGGCGCGCGCTACCGCTGGCGCATCGACGATCGGCTGGACGTTCCCGACCCCGCTTCGCGCTGGAACCCCGAAGGCCCGCACGGCGACTCGGTGCTCGTCGACCCCGCGGCCTTCGACTGGCCCGACGCCGGCTGGCGTGGCCGGCCCTGGCACGAAGCGGTGCTGTACGAACTGCACATCGGCACCTTCACCACCGCGGGCACCTGGGACGCGGCGCGCGAGCAGTTGCCCCGCCTGGCCGAGCTCGGCATCACCGCGCTGCAGGTGATGCCGGTGGCCGACTGGCCCGGCCGCTTCGGCTGGGGCTACGACGGCGTGCTGCCGTTCGCGCCGTTCCACGGCTACGGCGAGCCGGCGGCGTTCAAGCGCTTCGTCGCCGCGGCGCACGCGCTCGGCCTGATGGTGCTGCTGGACGTCGTCGACAACCACTTCGGCCCCGACGGCAACTTCCTGCACGCCTACGCGGGCGGCTTCTTCACCGCACGCCACCGCACCGCGTGGGGCGCGGCCATCGACTTCGGCCGCCCCGAGGTGCGCGACTTCTACACCGAGCACGCGCTGTACTGGCTCGGCGAGTACCACCTCGACGGCCTGCGCTTCGACGCCGTGCACGCCATCCGCGACGACGGCGCACCGCACATCCTGGAGGAGATCTCCGGGCGCGTTCGCGCCGCGTTCACCGACCGCCACGTGCACCTCGTGCTCGAGAACGACAGCAACGACGGCACCCGCCTGGCCGCGCCGCGCACGAGCGGTCGCTTCGACGGCCAGTGGAACGGCGACGTGCACCATTGCCTGCACGTGCTGCTCACCGGCGAGCACGACGGCTACTACGCCGAGTACGACGCGCCGGTGGCGCAGCTGGCGCGCTGCCTGACGCACGGCTTCGCGCGCGAAGGCGGCCCGCACAACGCCGAAGGCGCGCCGCCGCGGCGCGCCGCGCAAGGCCGCGTGCCGCTGTCGGCCACCGTGAACTTCCTGCAGAACCACGACCAGATCGGCAACCGCGCCTTCGGCGAGCGCCTGACGACACTGGCCGAGCCGGCGGCGCTGCGGCTGGCACTGGCGGTGGTGCTGCTCGCCCCTTCGCCGCCGCTGCTGTTCATGGGCGAGGAGGACGGCGCGACGGTGCCGTTCCTGTACTTCGCCGACTGGGCAGGCGAGCTGCGCGAAGCGGTGCGGCGCGGCCGCATCGAGGAGTTCGCGCACTTCCCGCGCACCGCCGAGGCGGCGCGCCAGGGGCGGCTGCCCGACCCGTGCAGTGCCCGGACGTTCGCGCGCTCGATCGTGCAGCCCGGGCCCGACGCCGCAGCCTGGCGCGCGCTCTGTCGCGCGCTGCTGGCGCTGCGCACGGCGCACCTGGTGCCGCGCCTGGCCGCGCTCGCCGAAGAAGGCCACGAGGCCCGCGACGCCGGGCGCTTCGTCGAGGTGCGCTGGCGCTTCGGCGGCGCCGGCGCGGGCGTCTGGTCGATGCAGGCCAATCTGGGGCCCGAAGCGGTGGCCGCCGCGCCGCCGCCGGGCGCGTGCCTGCACGCCGCCGGCCAAGCGCAGGCGCACGCGCCGACGCTCGGCCCCTGGTCCGGCCGCTGGCACTGGAGCAACGCGGCGTGAGCCGTTCCGCCGAAGCCACCGAAGCCGCCGCCGGCCCGCCCGACGTCGCCGCAGCGGCGTTCCTCGCCACCGCCGAGGTGCCGCTTTCGACCTACCGGCTGCAGCTGCACGCCGGCTTCGACCTGAACGCCGCGAGCAGCTGCGTGGGCCATCTGCACCGTCTGGGCGTCACGCACCTGTACGCCTCGCCGCTGCTGGCGGCGCGGCCCGGCAGCCGGCACGGCTACGACGGCGTGGACTTCACGCGCCTGAACCCCGAGCTGGGCGACGAGGCGGCGTTCGCCGCGCTGACCGACGTGCTGCGCGCGCACGGCATGGGGCTGGTGCTCGACATCGTGCCCAACCACATGGCCGTGCTCGCCGCAGCGGGCAACGAGTGGTGGCTCGACGTGCTGGCCAACGGCCCCGCCGCCGCGCACGCGCCGTTCTTCGACATCGAGTGGTCGCCGCCGCAGCGCGAGCTGGCCGGCAAGGTGCTGCTGCCGGTGCTCGGCCAGCCTTACGGCCGGGCGCTCGAAGCCGGCGAGATCGTGCCGGCGTTCGACGCCGATCGGGGCGCCTTCTCGCTGCACTACTTCGAGCACCGCTTCCCGATCACGCTGGACGACCACGCCGCGCTGCTGGCCGCCGTGCCGCTGCCCCAAGCCGCAGCGCCCAGCGACATCGAGCGCGCCGCCGTGGCTTCGATCATCGAAGGCTGCGCCCGGCTGCCGCCGCGCGACACCCCCGACGCGGTGGCGCGCGCGACCCGGCAACGCGAGGTGGCCTCGCTGAACCGGGCGCTGGCCGAGCTGCACGCGCACGCCGGCTGGGCCGCGCAGTGGCTGGCCGACTGCGCCGCCGCGCTGGCCGGCCGGCCCGGCGACAGCGCGAGCTGGGACCGCCTGGACGCGCTCGTGCAGCGGCAGGCCTGGCGCCTGGCGCACTGGCGCGCCGCCGGCGACGAACTCAACTACCGCCGCTTCTTCGATGTCGATGCTCTGGCCGGCTTGCGCGTCGAGCGGCCCGAGGTCTTCGACGCGGTGCACGCGCGCCTGCTCGAGTGGACCGCGCAGGGCCGCGTGCAGGCGCTGCGCATCGACCACCCCGACGGCATGGCCGACCCGCCGGCGTACTTCCGGCGTCTGCAGGAGCGCGCCGCCGCGGCGGCGGCGGCGCGCGCCCGCCGCGACGCGCCGGGCGAGGGCGCACAGGCGCCGGCGCGGGCCGTGTGGGTCGTCGCCGAGACGATCCTCGGCGACGAGGAAGCATGGCCGGAAGCCTGGGCGGTGCACGGCGATACCGGCTACCGCTTCGCCAACCAGGCGCTCGGGCTGTTCGTCGACGGCGCCAACGAAGCCGCCTTCGACGCCCTGACCGCGGACTTCGTCGGCCGCGCCATCGACTTCGGCGCCGAGCTCGACGCGGCCAAGCGCACGATCATGGCCATCGCGCTGGCCGCCGATCTGCGCCTGCTCACCGAGCTGGCGCACGACCTGGCGCTGCGCCACCGTGCCAGCCGCGACTTCACGCGGCCCGGCCTGCGCGCGGCGATCGTCGAGCTGACCGCCGCATTCGACGTCTACCGCACCTACATCGGCGAGGCCGGCGAGGCAACGCCCGGCGACCGCGCCCGCATCGAGCGCTGCGCGGCGCTGGCGCGCAGCCGCTGCCGCCCTTCGCTGCAGGAACACGTGGCGTTCATCCGCGCGCTGCTGCTGGAGCGGCCCGGCGATGCGGCCGCGCCGGCCGCCGGCGACGAGGAGCGCGCCTGCCGAACGCGCTTCGTGCGCCGCTGGCAGCAGTTCACCGCACCGGTGATGGCCAAGGCGATGGAGGACACCGCGTTCTACCGCCACCACCGCCTGGTGGCGCTCAACGACGTGGGCGGCGACCCGCGCCGCTTCGGCCTCGACGCGGCCGCGTTCCATGCCGCCAACGGCGAACGCGCCCGGCGCACGCCGCGCACGATGCTCGGCAGCTCCACGCACGACAGCAAGCGCTCGGAGGACGTGCGGGCAAGGCTGGCGGTGCTCTCGGAGATGCCCGCCGCGTGGGCCGAGGCGCTGCGGCGCTGGCACGAACTGGCCGCCGCGCAATGGCACATCGCCAGCGTCGAGCCGCCCGCGGAACGCAACGATGAACTGCTGCTGTTCCAGACGCTCGTGGGCGTGTGGCCGGCCGGGCACGAGGACGCGGCCGCGTGCGTCGAGCCGCTGCGCGAGCGCGTTGCCGCCTACATGCTCAAGGCGGCGCGCGAAGCCAAGCAGGCCAGCAGCTGGCTCGACACCGACGAGGCGCACGAGCGCGCGCTGGAACGCGCCGTCCAGGTGCTGCTGGCGCGGCTCGAACCCAATCCGTTCCTGAGCGACCTGCGCGCCTTCGTCGATCGCATCGCACCGTTCGGCTGCGTCAACAGCCTGGCGCTGCTGGCGCTGAAGATCACGTCGCCCGGCGTGCCCGACTTCTACCAGGGCAACGAGGACTGGCAGCAGGCGTTGGTCGACCCGGACAACCGGCGCGCGGTCGACTGGGGCTGCCTGGGGCGCCGGCTGGAGGCGGCCGATGCGATGAGTGCCCAGGCGCTGGCCGGGCGTCCGCTGGCCGGCGGCCTGCACAAGCTCTTCGTCACCGCGCGGCTGCTGCGCTGGCGGCGCGATGTCGCGGCCGGCCTGCTGCGCGAGGGCGACTACGTGCCGCTGGCCGCCGACGGCCGGCGCGCGGCGAACGTGGTCGCCTTCCTGCGCCGGCGCGGCGAGCAGGCCTGCCTGACCGTCGTGCCCCGCCTTGCGTGGACCGCCTGCGAAGGCCGCATCGAGCGCCTCACCGGCGGCGACTGCTGGAACGGCACGACGTTGCCGCTGCCCGAAGGCGCGCCGCGCCGCTGGTGCGACGTGCTCAGCGGCCGCCGCGTCGAGGCCGAAGGCGGCAGCACCGGCCTGCCGGTGGCCGCCGTGCTGCGCGGCTTGTGCGTCGCCGTCCTGCAGCCCGACCCGGGTGGCTGAGGCGCCGGCCTCGCCTTCGCCTTCGCCTTCGCCCTCGCCTTCGCCTTCGCCTTCGCCCTGCGCCTTCGCCCGCGCCTTCGCCTGCAAGCCGGGCCGCCGGGGCGCCGGCTTCAGGCCACCGCAGCGGCCGGGCTGCGGATCAGGTGGTCGAACGCCGACAGCGCCGCCTTCGCGCCCTGGCCCGCGGCGATGACGATCTGCTTGAACGGCACGGTCGTCGCGTCGCCGGCGGCGAAGACGCCGGGCAGGTTCGTCGCACCTCGCTCGTCGACGACGATCTCGCCGTGCCGCGTCAGCTCCACCGTGCCGCGCAGCCACTCGGTGTTGGGCACGAGGCCGATCTGCACGAAGACGCCGGCCAGCGGCACGCGGTGGCCTTCGCCGCTGGCGCGGTCCTTGAAGACGAGGCCGGTGACCTTGGCGCCGTCGCCGAGGATCTCGGTCGTCTGCGCGTTCACGTGCACGGCCACGTTCGCCAGGCTGCCCAGCTTGTCGACGAGCACGGCGTCGGCCTTCAACTGCTCGGCGAACTCGACCAGCGTCACGTGCTCGACCATGCCGGCGAGGTCGATCGCGGCCTCGACGCCCGAGTTGCCGCCGCCGATGACGGCGACGCGCTTGCCCTTGAACAGCGGCCCGTCGCAGTGCGGGCAGTAGGCCACGCCCCTGTTGCGGTATTCCTGTTCGCCGGGCACGCCGACGTTGCGCCAGCGTGCGCCGGGGGCGAGCACCAGCGAGCGCGCCCTCAACGTTGCCCCGTTGGCGAGCTCGACGGTGACACCGCCGCCCGCATCCGCCGCCGGCTCCAGCCGCGTCACGCGCTGCTGGTTCATCAGGTCGACGCCGTAGCCGCGCACCTGCGCTTCCAGCGCCGCGGCGAACTTCGGCCCCGTGGTCTCGGGCACGGAAACGTAGTTCTCGATGCCCAGCGTGTCGAGCGTCTGGCCGCCGAAGCGCTCGGCGACGACGCCGGTGCGGATGCCCTTGCGCGCCGCGTACACCGCCGCAGCCGCACCGGCCGGACCGCCGCCGACGATGAGCATGTCGAAGGGCTCCTTGGCGGCCAGCTTCGCCGCCTCGCGGGCTGCCGCGCCGGTGTCGACCTTGGCCAGGATGTCGGCCAGTTCCATGCGGCCGGAGCCGAATGGCTGGCCGTTGAGGAACACCGTCGGCACGGCCATGATCTGCCGCGCCTCGACCTCGGCCTGAAACAGGGCGCCGTCGATGGCGACGTGGCGCACGCGCGGGTTCAGCACCGCCATCAGGTTCAGCGCCTGCACCACGTCCGGGCAGTTGTGGCAGGTCAGCGACATCCAGGTCTCGAAGACGAGGTCGCCCGACTCGGGAGCAAGCGAGCGCACCTGCTCGATGACTTCGGCTTCCACCTTAGGCGGATGGCCGCCGGCGTGCAGCAGCGCCAGCACCAGCGAGCTGAACTCGTGCCCCAGCGGCACCGCGGCGAAGCGCACGCCCGCGTCGTGCCCGGCGCGGCCGACCGAGAACGACGGCCGGCGCTCATGCGTGCCGTCGTGGCGAACGGTGATCTTGTCGCTGAGCGCAGCGATCTCCTCGAGCAGCGCACGCATCTCCTGCGACGCCGGGCGGTCGTCGAGCGACGACACCAGCGCCACGGGCTGCGTCACACGCCCGAGGTAGGTTGCGAGCTGCGCCTTGAGGCCGGCGTCCAGCATGGCGGTGCTTCCTTTCCGTGCGTTGGCCGATGGCGGCCGCGTCAGATCTTGCCCACGAGGTCCAGCGAGGGCTTGAGCGCCGCTGCGCCTTCCTGCCACTTCGCGGGGCACACCTGGCCGGGGTTCTTGGCCACGTACTGCGCCGCCTTCAGCTTGCGCAGCGTCTCCTTGACGTCGCGGGCGATCGCGTTGTCGTGCACTTCGGCGGTCTTGATCACGCCTTCGGGGTCGACGACGAACGTGCCGCGCAGCGCCAGGCCTTCTTCCTCGATGTGCACGCCGAACATGCGCGTCAGCCGGTGCGTGGGGTCGCCGACGAGCGGGAAGCGCGCCTTGCCCACCGCCGGGCTCGTCTCGTGCCACACCTTGTGCGAGAAGTGCGTGTCGGTGGTGACGACGTAGACCTCGGCGCCGAGGTCCCGGAAGGCGGCGTAGTTCTCGGCCGCGTCCTCCACCTCGGTGGGGCAGTTGAACGTGAACGCGGCCGGCATGAAGATGAACACCGACCATCTGCCCTTCAGGCTCTGCTCGGTGACTTCGACGAACTTGCCGTTGTGAAAGGCCTGGTTCCTGAAGGGCTGGACGGTGGTGTTGACGAGGGACATAGGTACTCCGTGGGTTAGCTACTGCATCGGTGAATCCGATGAGCGGCAGTATGGCCGCCGGCTGGCATGCAGTGGTTTGATTGAGGCGATTCCTGCGATCGCCATTTCCTATTGCCCGGCCCGGCCCGGCCCGGCCCGGCCCGGAGCGGGACCGGGCCCCGGCAGCGGCAAGCCGTTGCGCACGCCCACCCGGCGGAAGCGAAAGCCCGGCCCCGCCGTACACCGCGAGGCGGGCAGCCCGGCCGGTTCGGGCGGCCTGCCGTGCCTGGAGGCGCCAGCCATGGACGAGACCCTCTCGCGCAAGGACTTCTGTGGCCGTCTGTGCGGCCATCTGTGCGGCCGCGTGCTGGTGGCGTGGTCGCTGCTCACGCTGGCCGGCTGCGGCGGCGGTGGCGGCGGTGACAGCCCTGCGCCGTCCCCGGCGGCGGGGCCGGCGGCGAGCAGCTGCGGCGCCGGCATCGCCGGCAACCACGGGCACGCGCTGGTGCTGGCCAACAGCGACCTCGAGCCGGGCGCCGGCTACGACCCGATGGTCGACACCGCCTACGACATCCGCGGCACCGCGACGCACACGCACACGGTCACGCTGACCGCAGCCCAGCGCGCCACGTTGAAGGCCGGTGGCACGGTGACCGTCGTCTCCTCGACCACCGAGGCCCACTCGCACGCGGTGACGGTGAACTGCGCCTGAGCGGCGGCCGCTGCGTCCCCTGCGTCCGCTGCGTCCGCTGCGTCCCCAGTTCCCAGCGTCTTCTGCGTCCCCTTCAGCCCCTGGCCGCCCGCGCCGCAACGGCGGGCGCCGCGGCCAACAGCAGCGCCGCCGGCCATTCATCGAGCAACGCCAGCGTGGCGGCGCTCGCCAGGCAGCAGGCCGTCACCAACGCCGAGGTCGCGCGCCGCAGCGAGCGCATCAAGCCCGCAGCCGCCGACGGCCCCGCGAGCAACCAGGCGAGGATCGCGATCGCTGTCGGGTCGGGCGCGAGCCCGAACACTTCGGCTTGCCGCAGAGGGCGGCCGGCGAGCAGCGCCAGCAGCGGATAGCCGAGCAAGGCCGCGAGCGCCAGCATCGCGGCTACGATCCTGCGGCGCGCGCCGGGCGCGGCCGGCCCGCCGCCGGCCGCGGCCAGCGCCAGCAGCGACAGGCCGAGCCCGACCCACAGGACGGCCAGGCCCTGCGCGGCCCAGTTGATCGGCGCGTAGCGTCCGAGCACGAAGGCAACGCCCACGAACGCAGCCGCTGCGGCCAGACCCGCGCCGCAGGCGCGGTGCGCCGCCGTGCCTCCGCGCCAGGCCCACGCCAGCGCCGCCAGCCCGCCGAGCGGCAACAGCAGCGGCAGCGGCCACCACGCCTCGTTGTGCAGCTCGAACAGCCGCCAGTACGTGCGCGGCGCGAACATCAGGAAGTCGCTCGGCCGGTAGGTGGCGAGGTCGCCCAGCCACTCGAGCCAGCGCTCGATCGCTTCGCCGGGCGTCGCGGGGGTCGCCGACATCGCCGCTGCGGCCGGCCGCTCGTGCCCCGTCAGGCGAGCGCCGCGATGTCGGCAGCGATGCGCTCGCGCAGCGCCGCGTCGGGCAGCGGGTTGCGCGCCGCACCCATGTTCTGCACCACGTGCGCGACCTGGCTCGTCGCGGGAATCGCGCAGGTCACGGCCGGATGCGAGACGATGAACTTCAGCACCGCCTGCGCCCAGCCGTCGCAGTGCAGTTCCGCCGCCCAGCCGGGCAGCCGGTGCCGCGCCAGTGCCCGCAGCAGCGCGCCTTCGCGGAACGGCCGGTTCACGAGCACGGCGATGCGCCGCTCGGCCGCCAGCGGCAGCAGCCGCCGCTCGGCCTCGCGGTCCACCGGGTTGTAGGTGAACTGAACGAAGTCGATCGGCTGCGCCCTCATGATCCGCTCGGTCTCGCCGTGCCGGCGCCCTTCGCTGGTGGTGATGCCGACATAGCGCAGCCTCCCCTCGGCCTTCATCGCCAGCAGGCGCGGCAGGTGCGCTTCCCAGGCGAGCAGGTTGTGCACCTGCATCAGGTCGAAGCGCCCGGTGCCGGCGACGCCCAATGCGCGCGCGATGCCTCGATCTGGGTTGCACCGGCCGCGCCGTCGCCGGTCCACACCTTCTCGGCCGAGAACAGCGCCGCCGCCTCGCCCTGGCGCGCCAGCTTCGCCAGCGCATGGCCGATCACCGGCTGCGAGCTGCCGTACATCGGCGAGCTGTCGATCAAGCGCCCGCCTTGCGCGAAGAAGGCACGCACGACCTCGGCGCAGGCGTCGCGGGCGCGCGCGTCGTTGCCCACATTGAAGGTGATCCAGGTGCCCAGGCCGACCACGGGCAGTGCTTCGCCGCTGGCCGGAATGGGCCGCGTGACGGGCGTTGGCCGCGGCGTCGCGATGGGCCCGGGCCGCGGCGCAGCACCCTGCGCGCGCGCCGGCGCGCCCGCGGTCGGCAGCCCGGCAAGGGCCAGCAGGCCGGCCCCCTTGGCCGCCAGCCAGGCGCGCCGCGTCGGGCCTTGCCTGGGTTGCATCGTTGCTGCCGCCTTCGGCGAGAGGCTGCGCCGTGCCGCGCTCTCTAGGTGCGCAGCCGCCGCTCGAGGAACTCGAGCCGGTCCTGGCCCCAGAAGATCTCGCCTTCGACGACATAGCTCGGGGCGCCGAACACGCCCGCGGCCAGCGCCTGCTGCGTGTTCGCCTCGTAGCGCGCGGCGACTTCCGGCGCCTCGGACTCGGCCAGCAGCGAGGCGGCCAGCGCGTTGCCGGCCAGCAGTTCGGCCAGCGTCGCGCGGTCGGCGACGTTGCGCTCCTCGGCCCACACCGCCTTCATCAGCGCGCCGGCGATCGTCAGCGCCGCCGGCGGCCCGGCGGCCATGTCGGCAGCGATGACCAGGCGCGCTCCCGGGCCCGCATCGACCGGGAAGAACCGGGGCTTCAGGTTCAACGGCACCTTCAGCCATTCGCTGAAGCGCTTCAGCTCCACCAGCCGGTAGGCCTGCCGCTGCGGCGCCCGCTTGGCCAGCGGCAGCCCGCCCGAGGCGGGGAAGATGACGCCGTAGTCCACCGGCAGCACCTGCACGCGCGCGCCCGCCGCCTTGGCGATGGCCCGCAAGCGCTCGTGCCCGAGGTAGGCCCAGGGTGAGACGGGAGTGAAGTAGTAAGCGATGTCCATGATGGCTCCCGTTCAAGCTACAGGATGCGCCCCTGCGCCACCACGTTGGCGTTGCGCCAGATGTCGTCGGGGCTGATGTAGTTGTCGGCTCGCGTGAACTTCACGCCCACCGCGTGGTAGCACTCGTCGACCAGCTCCGAGCAGATGAACTTGCGGTCGCGCGTGCGCCGGCCCACGCGCAGCAGGATGCGCGCGGCGATGCGCAGGATCTCGCGGTTGTCGTAGGGCTTGGAGAGCATGTCCATGCCGAAGCTGACGGCGCGCTTGACTTCCTGGGGCCCGAGGCTGGGCTCGACGCGGCCGACGACGATCTGCCCGCGGTAGGGCCGGCGCCGGCCGTGGTAGTTCTTCAGGTACTTCGACAACGGCACCAGGCGCACGCCGATGCCGGTTTCGCTCTCGAGCACGAAGACGCGCCCGAGCGCCTCGTCGCGGTAGACGATGCCCACATGGCTCCACACCGAGCCGGTGAAGCGCTGGATCAGCCCCGAGAAGACGTACGAGCCGGAGCAGAAGACGAGGTCGCCCGAACGCAGCGAGGCGCGCAGCGTCTCGTAGGGCTGCACCGGCAGGCGCTTGATGTCGCGCTTGGCGAGCGGTGCAGCCACGGACGGCGGGCTTGTCGGTCGGCGCGCAAGGAAGCGTGGCGCGCGCCGCCTCAGCGCCAGTTCGGCGGCCGCTTGTCGATGAACGCCTGCACGCCTTCGAGCGCGCCTTCGTCCATCATGTTGCACGCCATCGTGTGCGCGGCGTCGTCGTAGGCCGCTTCGATGCCCTTTTCGAGCTGGCGATAGAAGAGCTGCTTGCCCATCGCGATGGCGGTGCGCGGCTTGTGGACGATGCGCTCGAGCAGCCGCTCGATCTCGGCGTCGAGTTCCGCCGCCGGCACGACGCGGTTGACGAGGCCCTTGTCGCGCGCCTCGGCCGCGCCGATGAAGTCGCCGGTGACGAGCATCTCGAAGGCGAACTTGCGCGACAGGTTGCGCGCCAGCGCCACGCCCGGCGTCGAGCAGAACAGGCCGAGGTTGACGCCGCTGACCGCGAAGCGCGCCTCGGCCGCGGCCACCGCCAGGTCGCACATCGCCACCAGCTGGCAGCCGGCTGCGGTGGCCACGCCGTGCACGCGCGCGATCACCGGAACCGGCAGCTTCTGGATCGTCAGCATCATGCGCGCGCACTGGCCGAACAGCCGCTCGTAGTAGCCCTGCGAAGGCGCCGCCCGCATCTCCTTCAGGTCGTGCCCGGCCGAGAACGCCTTGCCGGTGGCGGCGATGACGACGGCGCGCACCGTCGCGTCGGCGCCGACGCGGTCGAGCTCGGCCTGCAGCGCTTCGAGCATCGCCTCGGAAAGCGAGTTGAACGCCGCCGGGCGGTTCAGCGTCAGGCGCACGACGCCGCGGGCGTCCTTCTCGGTCAGCACCAGCGGCGCTTCGGTGGTTGCGGTGGTCGTCGTCGTCATCGGGTTCTCCAGCAGGGAAAGCGCAGGTCGTCGAGGGCGGATCGCGTGTCAGCGCTGCGCGCGATCGGCGGCATTCTGCGCCTCGATGCGCTCGCGGGCGGCGCGCCAGTCGGCTTCGCCGAAGGCGCGCAGCTCGTAGAAGTTGCCGCCGGTGGCCAGCGCGTTGCCGCCGTCCATCATGATGCTCTGGCCGGTGAGCCAGTCGCAGCGGCCGGGCGCCATCAGGAACGTGGCGAGGTTGGCGAGCTCGTCCATCGTGCCGGTGCGCGCCATCGGGTTGCGTTGGCGGCTGCGCGCGCCCGGCTCCTCGCCGGGGTTCAGGCGCTTGCTCATGCCCTCGGTCGGAATCTCGCCCGGCCCCACGGCGTTCAGGCGCACCCCGTAGCGCGCCCACTCGACGGCGAGCGACTTGGTCATCACCTCGATGCCGGCCTTGCTCATGGCACTGGGCACCACGTAGGGGCTGCCGTTGTCGACCCAGGTGACGATGATGCTCATCACGCTGCGCATCGGCTGGGCGGGCGTCCACGTGAGCGCCTTCGCCTCCTCGACCCAGCGCTTGCCCACCGCCTGCGTGACGTAGAAGCTGCCGTGGAAGACGATGCCCGCGATGGCGTCGAAGGCGCGCGGCGACAGGCTCTCGGTGGGCGCGATGAAGTTGCCGGCGGCGTTGTTGACGAGGCCGGTGAGGCCCGTGCCATTCCCGGCGCTCCACAGCGCGTCGACCATCTCGTGCACCGCCTGCGCGACGCGGATGTCGACCCCGAAGGTGTCGATGCGGCGGCCGGGAAAGCGCTCGCGCCAGGCGGCCGCCGTCTCGTCGCACACGGCCTTGCGGCGGCCGCAGATCGCGACGTCGGCGCCCAGCGCGAGGAAGCGCTCGGCCATCGCCTTGCCCAGGCCGGTGCCGCCGCCGGTGACGAGGATGCGCTGGCCGCGCAGGAGGTCGGGTTCGAACATCGCAGCGGCCCCTTCACTCGATGGCCGAAGCGCTCTTCGCGCGCTCGCGCAGCGCGAACTTCTGGATCTTGCCGGTGCTCGTCTTCGGGATCGGCTCGAAGCGCACGTCGCGCGGCACCTTGTAGCCGGCGAGCAGGCTCTTGCAGTGCGCCACCAGGTCGGCCGCGGTCACGGCGGCGCCCGGCTTCAGCTCGACGAAAGCCAGCGGCGTCTCGCCCCACTTCGGGTCGGGCTTGGCCACCACGGCGCAGGCCAGCACCGCCGGGTGGCGGTACAGAGCGTCCTCCACCTCGATGGAGCTGATGTTCTCGCCGCCGCTGATGATGATGTCCTTGCTGCGGTCCTTGATCTTCACGTAGCGGTCGGGCTCGAGCACCGCCAGGTCGCCGGTGTGGAACCAGCCGCCGGCGAACGCCTTCTGCGTGGCCGTGGGGTTCTTCAGGTAGCCCTTCATGACGATGTTGCCGCGGAACATGATCTCGCCCATCGCCTGGCCGTCGGCGGGCACTTCGCGCATCGTGTCGGGGTCGAGCACCGTCATGCCCTCCTCGAGCATGTAGCGCACGCCCTGGCGGCCGTTCAGCCGCGTCTGCTCCGACAAGGGCTGGCCGGCCCAGGCGTCGCGCTTCACCGCCACCGCCGCGGGCCCGTAGACCTCGGTGAGGCCGTACACGTGCGTGAGGTCGAAGCCGATCTTGGCCATGCCCTCGATCATCGCCGCCGGCGGCGCGGCACCGGCGACCATGCCGCGCACCTTCTGCGTGATCCCCTCGCGCAGCGCCGCCGGCGCGTTGACGACGAGGTTGTGCACGATCGGCGCGGCGCAGTAGTGGTCGGCGCCGTGCTCGCGCATCGCGCCGAGGATGGCCTCGGCCTCGACGCGGCGCAGGCACACGTGCGTGCCGCCGAGCATCGCCACCGTCCACGGGAAGCACCAGCCGTTGCAGTGGAACATCGGCAGCGTCCACAAGTACTTCGGGAAGTGCGGCATCGTCCAGCTCGCCGCGTTGCACACCGCATTGAGATACGCGCCGCGGTGGTGCGTGACCACCCCCTTGGGGTCGCCGGTGGTGCCGCTGGTGTAGCTCACGGCGATGGCGTCCCATTCGTCGGCCGGGCCCTGCAGCCGCGCGAGCGGCGCATGCGCGGCCAGCAGCGCCTCGTACTCCAGTTCGCCCAGGCGTTCGCCGGGGCCGGTGTACTCGCTGTCGCAGACATCGATGACGAGCGGCTTGCGCCCGTGCTCGCGGGCCAGGATCGCCAGCGCCTCGCGCACCACCGGCGCGAACTCGCGGTCGGTGAGCAGCACCGCGGCTTCGCAGTGGTTCATCTGCCAGGCCAGCAGCGGCGCATCGAGCCGCGTGTTGAGCGTGTTGAGCACCGCGTTGAGCGCCGGCACCGCGTAGTGCGCCTCCACCATCTCCGGCGTGTTGGGCAGCATCGCGCTCACCGTGGTGCCGCGCTGCACGCCCAGCGACCGCAACGCCGCCGCCAGCCGCGCCGAGCGCTCGCGCACCTGGGCCCAGTTGAGGCGGCGCCGGCCATGGATCACGGCCGGCAGATCGGCGAACACCTCGCCGCTGCGCTCGACGAAGCTCACCGGGCTCAGGGCGACGAAGTTGGCGCCGTTCTTGTCCAGGTCCTGTTCGTAGATGCTCGCGGCCATGGCAGTGCGCTCCGGTGCAGGACTGCAAGGGTAGCGGCAATGATTCGCCGCGGCAGCCGCGCTTCCACCAGGGTTCCACCAGGGTTCCACCAGGGTTCCGCCAAGGTTGCGCCGAGGGGCGCCCGGGCGGCCCCGACGGCCCCACACCGCTCAGGCGGCGAGCAGCGCGCGCAGCCGCCGCACTGCCGACTCGGGCGTCGTCAGCACCGGCAGCCCGGTGGCCGTGCGCACGGCACCCTGCGCCCGCGCCATGCTGAACTGCGCCAGCGCGATGAGGCGGCAGCCCTGCCCGGCCAGCGCCTGCGCGGCCCGCACGATGGCGGCGTCGTGCGCCGCGCCGTCGCCGCGCTCCAGTGCCGCCAGCGCGCCTTCGGCCAGCGCCACCTGCACCGGCACGCCGGGCGGGAACTCGGCCGGCATCGACGCCAGCGTCGGTGCGAAGGTGGCCACCAGGCCGATCGGGCCCGGCGCAGCCTGTGCGCCGGCAAACGCCACCGCTTCGTCGATCATCGCCTCGTTGGGCTTGAGCACCGGCCGCGCGGCGTGGCGCCGCTTGACCGCGTCGATGCACGGCCCGAACGCCGAGCAGGTGAAGAGGATGGCGTCGGCGCCGGTGGCCACCGCGTAGTCGGACAGCGCGAAGAAGCGCGCCGTCATCGCCGCATCGAGCGTGCCCGCGCGCGCCAGGTCGGCCGACAGGCTGTCGTCGAGCAGGTTCATGCGCTCGGCCTCGGGCCACAGCTGCGCCATCGCCGCGTTGATCGGCGGCGGCGAGTGCGCCAGCGCATGGATGAGGGCGATCCGCGGCAAGCGTCTTCTCCCCGGTTCGCGAACCCGGCGCGCGCCGGCGTTCGGTCAGGACGGCGCCGCCGCGGGCCGCCGCCAGGCGGCCAGATGCCGCAGCACCATCGGCACCGTGCAGGCCGCGCCGAGCAGCGTCGGCAACAGTCCTGGCGCGATGAGCAGCAGCGCGCCGGCCAGGCACAGGCCCTGCTCGGCGCGGGTCATCTCGACCAGGAAGAACTTCGACAGCGCCGCCGCCAGCATCACGATGCCCAGCACGCAGCCGACGAAGGTGATCGCGAAGTCATAGCCCGTGAAGCCCTTGGCCACGATCAGCAGCGAGGGCGAGAAGACGAACACGAACGGCACCAGCGCCTTGGCCATGCCGAGCCGGAAGGCCGTGTTGCCGGTGCGGAACGGGTCGCTGCCGGCCATGCCGGCTGCGGCATAGGCGGCCAGCGCCACCGGCGGCGTGATGTCGGCGAGCACGCCGTAGTAGAAGACGAAGAAGTGCGCCACCAGCGGCTCGACGCCCAGCTGCACGAGCGTCGGCGCGGCCACCGTCACCATGATGATGTAGTTGGCCGTGGTCGGGATGCCGCAGCCGAGCAGGATGCACACGAGCCCGGTCATGGCCAGCGCGACGAACAGCGTCATCGCCTGCTGGCTCATGAGCGCCGCCGGCACCAGCGTACCCACGCCGCCGGCCACCGCCTGCGCCGCGCCGGTGATGAGCATGCTGAGCTTGAAGCCGACGCCGGTGAGCGTGACCACGCCGATGACGATGCCCACCGTCGCTGCCGCCGCGCCCACTGCCAGCGCGTACTTGGCGCCGGTGCTGAACGCCTCGATGAAGGCGTGCGGCGCGATGCGGCCTTCGAGCCTCCACGCGCGCACCGCCAGCGGGATGGCGACGAGGCCGGCGGCGAAGACGGCCAGGCGCACGGCGTCGCTGTGGATGCCGCCGAACACCAGCACCGCCAGCAGCGCGTGCCCGAAGGCGAGCAGCCCCCAGTGGCGCGCGGTGTTGCCCGCCGCGCGCGTGGTGAGGCCGACGATGGCGCACGAGCTGATGCCCGCGAACGCCGCCATGTACGGCGTGCGGCCGGTGACGAGGATGAAGATCAGCAGCGCCAGCGGGATCAGCGTCGGCCAGCGCTGGCGCAGGCTTTCGCGCAGCCGTGGCATCTCCTCTTCGGTGAGGCCGCGCAGCCCGAAGCGCTTGGCCTCGAAATGCACCTGCATGAAGACGCCGAAGAAATGCATGAAGGCGGGAATGGCCGCCGCGGCGATGATCGTCTGGTACGGGACCGAGAGGAACTCGATCATCAGGAACGCCGCCGCGCCCAGCACCGGCGGCGTGATCTGGCCGCCGGTGGACGAAGCCGCTTCGACGGCGCCGGCGAACTCGCGCTTGTAGCCGACGCGGATCATCGCGGGAATGGTCAGCGAGCCCACCGTCACCGCGTTGGCCACCGAGCTGCCCGAGAGCATGCCGAACATCGCCGAGCCGAACACGCTCACCTTGGCCGGCCCGCCGGCGTAGCGCCCGGCAATGGCGCTGGCGATGTCGAGGAAGAGCTGGCCGAGGCCGATGCGCGTGGCGAGCACGCCGAAGAGCACGAAGTGGAAGACGTACGTCGCGACGACGCCCACGGCGACGCCGTAGATGCCCTGGCTGGTGAGGTACTGGTGGTTGACGAGCTGGCTCCAGCTGGCGCCGGCGTGCTTCAGCAGCCCCGGGAACACCGGCCCCGCCAGCGCGTAGAACATGAAGGCGATGGCGATCAGCGGCAGCGGCCAGCCCATCGCGCGGCGCGTCGCCTCCAGCAGCGCCACGAGCAGGATCGAGCCCATCGCGACGTCGAGCGGGCCGGGGTTGCCGACCCGGAACGCGAGGTCGTCGAAGATCCACGGGATGTACAGCACCGCAGCGGCGATGGCCACCGCCAGCAGCCAGTCGAACCACGGCACGTTGCCCGGCGCCCACCAGCGGTGCTGCGCGGCGCGCTCGAGCAGCGCGTGCCGGTGCGGGAAGACGAGGAAGATCAGCCCGAGCACGAACGCCAGGTGCACGCCGCGGTGCGTGATCTCCTGCAGCAGGCCGAAGCCGGCGGTGTAGTAGTGGAAGCACGACAGCGCGATCAGCAGCGCGCCGACCAGCGTCGCCGCCGCCGCGGTGAGCGGGCGGAAGCGCATCTCGGGGTCGTACTTGCGCTCGAGTTCGTCGAGCGCTTTGTCGTCGAGCGTGGCGGTGGTCATCGGGACGGCGTCGGCGCAAGTGAAAAGGGCGGCTTGCCAGTCGACGGCAGCCGCCCTCGGGCCCGGTCCTGCGGCAGGACGGCGGGGCTCTGTCTCTACTTCAGCAGCCCGGCTTCCTTGTAGAACCGCTCGGCGCCGGGGTGGAACGGGATGCCCGCGCCCTTGACCGCGTTCTCCTTGGTGATGAACTTGCCCTTGGCGTGCCCGGCGGCCAGCGACTTCTGCGCCGCCTCGCTGAACAGCGCCTTGGTCAGCTCGTAGACCGTGGCCGCGTCGGCCTTGTCGCTGGTGACCCACTGCGCGCCGACGGCGAGCGTCTTCACCTGGCCCACGCCCTTGTAGGTGTCGGCGGCGATCACGTCGTCGGCGAAGAAGCCGCTGGTCTTCTTGAGCTGCTCGGCCGCGGCGCCGTCGATCGGCAGGATCTCGATGCCGGTGCCGGCGCTGGCCAGCTCGGCGATGGCGCCGGCCGGCGCGCCGCCGGTGAAGAAGAACGCGTCGAGCGCGCCGTCCTTGAGCTTGTCGCCGGCCTGGTTGGGCTTGATGTACTCGGCCTTGAGGTCGGACTCCTTGACGCCATAGGCGGCGAGGATGGCGCGTGCATTGACCAGCGTGCCCGAGCCCGGCTCGTCCAGCGCGACGCGGCGGCCCTTCAGGTCGGCCACGCTCTTGATGCCGCTGCCCTTCTTCACCACCACGTGCACGCTCTCGGGGTACAGGTTGGCGATCAGGCGCAGCCCCGGAACGCTGGGCTTGCCTTCGAAGATGCCGTTGCCCTTGTAGGCCCACGAGGCGACGTCGGCCTGCGAGAAGCCCGACTCCATCGCGCCGCCGGCGATGCCGGTGACGTTGGCCAGCGACCCGTTGCTCGCCTGCGCCGTGACGACGATCTTGCCCGGCTGGCTCACCGCGTTGGCGATCATGCCGCCCACCGGGTAGTAGGTGCCTGCAGTGCCGCCGGTGCCGATGCGGAAGAACTGCTGCGCCTGCGCCGGCAGCGCGACAAAGGCGGCAGCAGTGGCGACAGCGCCGAACGCGGCAAGGACAGCACGACGCGAAGAAGCGGATCGGGACATGGGGGCTTGACTCCGTGGGTGGCTCGCTTGAGAGAGAGCGGAATAAGGGGAAAGAGCAGTGAGGAGCGGATTCTGCACGACGCCTGCCGCAGCCCTTCCATGACGTTTCTTACAGAGCGATTCGCCGCTGCCGGCGGCGGGGGCTGCCGGCACCTCTAGGCTCGGCGGGTTCGTCGCGGCGCCTTCATCCCGACGCCAAGCCCCGACACCCAGCGCCCGAGTTCCCCCATGCCGAAGCCGACCCGCTCCCTCTGCCGCCGCACCACGGTGCTGCTCCTTTGCGCTGCCGCCGGCCCGCTGTGGGCCCAGTCCGGCGGGCGCACCATCCACCTGATGCCCGGCTCGAGCTTCGAGGCGGCGGTGGAGTCGCTGCAGCCCGGCGACACGCTGATCGTGCACGCCGGCACCTATGCCGACAGTGGCCGCATCGGCATCTCGGTGCGCGGCACCGCGGCGCTGCCGGTTGTCGTCAAGGCCGCCGACGGGGAAGCGCGCCCCGTCATCACGCGCCCGGCGGGCGCGGCGATTCAGAACACGATCAACATCGAAGGCGCCACCTACCTGACGATCAGGGGGCTGGAGATCGTGGGCAACGGCGGCGACGGCATCAACATGAGCGGCGGCCCGTCGTTCATCACGCTGGAAGACCTCGACATCCACGACGTGGACGTCGGCATCAACTTCCGCAGCTCGATGAGCAACATCACCGTGCGCCGCAACCAGATCCGGCGCACCGGCATCGGCGGCGGCACCGGCGAAGGCATGTATGTGGGCTGCAACGACGCCACCTGCATCGTGCACAGCTCGCTGATCGAGAACAACTGGATCCACGACGCGCTGCCCGGCACGACGCAAGGCGACGGCATCGAGGTCAAGGTCGGCTCGCACTCGATCACGATCCGCGACAACGTCATCCACGACATGCCGTACCCCGGCATCTTCGTCTACGGCACGGGCGCCAACCCGGTCAACGTGGTCGAGGGCAACGTCATCTGGAACTGCCTGGAGGGCATCTACGCCGTCGCCGACGCGGTGGTGCGCAACAACATCGTCATCACCAGCGGCACGGGGCTTTCGCTCTACAGCCACGTGCAGGTGGCGCAGATGAAGAACGTCACCGCCGTCAACAACACGCTGTACGGAAACGACGACGGCCTGTACGTGCGCTGGGGCGGCAGCGTCGCGAACATGGTGCTCGCCAACAACGCCGTCTACTCGCCGGGCAAGGCGGCCGTGAATGCCGGCGGCAGCTTCGCGGCCGGCGCCACCGTGCTCGGCAACCTCGTGCAAGGCAGCAGCAGCATCGCGTTGGACGGCACCCGCTTCATCGACGGCGGCACGGCGGCCAACGCGTTCGTCGACGCGGCGAACAAGGACTTCTGGCCGCGCGCCGGCTCGCCGCTGATCGATCGCGCCGTGGCCGCGCACGCCCCCGGCAGCGACTTCAACCGCTCGGCACGTTCGGCGCCGTTCGATGTCGGCGCCTACGAGGCGCTCGGCGCCGCCGCGAACCCCGGCTGGCGCATCGTCTCCGGATTCAAGGTCGCCGGCGGCGCAACGGGCGGTGGTGGCGACACTTCGCCGCCGAGCGTTTCGCTGACCGCGCCGGCGCCCGGCGCGGGCACGGTTTCGGGCAGCGTCACGGTCACCGCCGCGGCGGCCGACAACGTCGGCGTGGCCGGCGTGCAGTTCAGGCTCGACGGCGCCAGCCTCGGCGCGGAAGTGACCGCGCCGCCCTATGCGCTGAGCTGGAACACCACCTCGGCCAGCAACGGCGCGCACACGCTCAGCGCAGTGGCGCGCGACGCGGCAGGCAATACCACCACCTCGTCGCCGGTGACCGTGACGGTGGCGAACACCGCGCCCGCGCCGAGCCCGGGCCCTTCGCCGAGCCCCGGCCCCAGCCCCAGCCCCGGCCCCAGCCCTTCACCGAGCCCTTCACCGAGCCCTTCACCGAGCCCTTCACCGAGCCCTTCACCCAGCCCCAGCCCCGCGCCGAGCGCGGATGCAGCGCAGGACGGCGGCGGCGGCGGCTGCACGATCGGCCGCGCGACGAGCGGCATCGACCCCGTGCTGCCGGCGATGACGCTGCTGGCGGCCTTCGTGCTCGGCTGGCGCCGGCGCGCCGCCCGGCTCACGCCGCGTGCCAGGCGCTCGCGGCGTACAGCAGCAGGTTGAACCAGGTGTGCAGCGCCGCCGGCACGCGCAGCAAGCCGGTGCGCTCCAGGCTCGCGCCGAGGACGAGCGAGACCGGGAACACCGCCGCGGCCACCAGCGCGCTCTTGTGCCACAGGTGAGCGGTGGCGAACAGGACGCTGGTCAGCGCGTTGGCCAGCGTCACCGTGCCGGCGCTCCCGCCCGGCCCGGCGAGATGGCGCTTCGCGATCGCCGGCACCCTGGCCAGCGCGGTCTGGATGCCGCCGCGGAACACGACCTCCTCGCTGACCGACCAGAGGACGAGGCCCGCAACGTCACGCAGCGGCCAATCGCTCGCCACGATGCCCGCCCCCAGCGCCGCGGCGGCCCACGCCACCGGCACCGCGCCGAGGGCGACGACGGCGAGCCAGGCGGCGTGCCCCGGGCGCCGCTGCGCTACGCGGTCGCCGCCGCCAGCGCCTGGTCGATGTCCCACAGGATGTCGTCGATGTGCTCCAGCCCCACCGAGATGCGCACCATCTCCGGCGTCACGCCGGCGGCGCGCTGCTGCGCTTCGTCGAGCTGGCGGTGCGTGGTGCTGGCCGGGTGGCTGATCAGCGTGCGCGTGTCGCCGATGTTGACGAGGTGGCTCATGAACTGCGCGCTCTCGATGAACTTCACGCCGGCGGCCGCCGCCTCGCCGCTGCCGGCCGCCTTGACACCGAAGGCGAGCAGGCCCGAGGCGCCCTTCATCTGCCGCGCCAGCAGCGCGTGCTGCGGGTGGTCGGGCAGGCCGGGGTAGTTGACGAAGCTCACCCGCTTGTCTTCGCGCAGGAACCGCGCCACCGCCAGCGCGTTGGCGCAGTGCCGCTCCATGCGCAACGGCACCGTCTCCACGCCTTGCAGGACGAGCCACGCGCTCATCGGCGACAGCGCCGCGCCGTACACGCGCAGCGTCTCCATGCGGCAGCGCATCGTGAAGCCGAAGTCGCCGAAGGTCTCGAAGAACTTCACGCCGTGGTAGCCGGGCGAGGGCTCGGTCATGCCCGGGAACTTGCCGTTGTCCCAGGGAAAGCGGCCGCTCTCGACGACGATGCCGGCGAGCGTGGTGCCGTGGCCGCCGAGGTACTTGGTGGCGCTGTGCACGACGATGTCGGCGCCGTGCGCGATCGGGTTGCACAGCGCCGGGCTCGGCACCGTGTTGTCCACCACCAGCGGCACGCCGTGCGCGTGCGCCACGGCGGCGACGGCGGCGATGTCGAGCACGACGAGGCTCGGGTTGCCCAGCGTCTCGGCGAAGACGGCGCGCGTGCCCGGGCGCATCGCCGCGGCGAAGGCCTCGGGCTTGGTCGCGTCGACGAAGGTCGTCTCGATGCCGAACTTCCTGAGGTTCACAGCCAGCATCGTCACGCTGCCGCCGTAGAGCGCGCCGGCGGCGACGACATGGTCCCCGGCTTGCAGCATCGTCATCAGCGCCATCGACTCGGCCGCCATGCCCGAGGCGCTGGCCACCGCGGCGCGGCCGCCTTCGAGGGCGGCGACGCGCTCCTCCAGCGCCGCCACCGTGGGGTTGGACAGCCGCGAGTAGACGTTGCCGAACGTCGCCAGGTTGAACAGGTTCGCGGCGTGCTCGGCGCTGTCGAAGACGAAGCTCGTCGTCTGGTAGATCGGCAGCGCGCGCGCGCCGGTGGCGGCGTCGGGGATCTGGCCGGCGTGGATGGCCAGCGTCTCGGGCTGGTAGGCGTGGTCGGCCATGGCGGGCATTCTGCCGCGCCCCCGGGCCCGGCCCGCTCAGACCCCTTCGAGCGCCTGCGCCAGGTCGGCGATGAGGTCGTCCGGATCCTCGACGCCGATCGAGATGCGGATCAGCGCCGGCGTGATCGAGAAGCGCTTCAGCTCCTCGGGCGGCATCGCCGAGTGCGTCGTCGACGCCGGGTGCGACGCCAGGGTCTCGGTGCCGCCCAGGCTCACCGCGAGCTTGATCACCTCCAGCCGGTCGAGCATCGCGAAGGCGCCCGCCTCGCCGCCCTTCACTTCGAACGAGAAGGTCGAGCCGGCACACTGGTTCTGGCGCAGGTGCAGCGCGCGGTCGGGGTGGTCTTCGGGCAGGAAGTCGAGGAACCAGACGTTGTCGATCTTCGGGTGGTCGCGCAGGAACGCGGCGACGCGGCGCGCGCCCTCGGCCGCAGCGGTCATGCGCAGTTTCAGCGTCTCCAGCGAGCGCATCAGCAGCCACGCGGTGTGGGGGTCGCACATCGTGCCGAGCGTGCTGCGCATGCGCCGCACCGGCGCCAGCATCGCCCGGGCGCCGCTGGCACCGCCGGCGATCACATCGGAGTGGCCGCCGACGTACTTGGTCAGCGAGGTGACGACGAGGTCGGCGCCGTGCGCCAGCGGCTGGCAGTACAGCGGCCCGAGCATCGTGTTGTCGACGATCACCGGCGGCCGCTTGCCTTCGGCGGCCGCCGCCCCGAGGGCCTCGGAGATGCGGCGCGCCTGCCCGATGTCGACCAGGCCGTTGGTCGGATTGGCCGGCGTCTCGATGTAGACCGCCGCGACGCGGCCGAGGGCCTCGGCCTGCGCTGCGGCGGCGCGCATCGCCTCGACGCCGCCTTCGACCTCGAAGCCGACCTGGCGCACGCCGAACTCTGGCAGGATCGAGTGGATCAGCGTCTCGGTGCCGCCGTAGATCGGCTGGCTTTGCAGCACCACGTCACCGGGGCGCAGGTAAGCCCACAGGCAGGTGGAGATCGCCGCCATGCCCGAGGCGAAGGCGAGGCTCGCCTCGGCGCCGTCCCACAGCGCCAGGCGGTCCTCCAGCACCTCGAGGTTGGGGTTGTTGAAGCGCGAGTAGACGAGGCCGGGCTCCTCGTCGGGGCCGAGCTTGCGCCGGCCCTGCATCGTGGCGAAGAAGTCCTTGCCCGCCTGCGCCGAGGGGAAGATGAAGGTCGAGGTCTGGAACAGCGGCTCCTTGAGCGAGCCTTCCGAAAGGCGCGGCTCGTAGCCATAGCCCATCATCAGCGTCTCGGGTGCCAGCGGCCGCTCGCCGAGCCGGCGCCGGCGCCACCGCTTCTCCATCTTGCCGGACTTCTCGCTCGCGCTCATCGGGTGCTCCTTGGCAAGCCCCGGCAACCGTTGTGCCGCGCACGCCGCCGGGGCGGCGCCGCTGCGGCTAGTCGAACAGCGGGCGCCCGCCGGGCCGCGCGCGCTGCAGCCACTGCTCCAGCATCATGAGGATCCACACCATCTCGCCGTAGAAGTGCGGGTGCTCGGGCAGGCGCTGGTCGATGAGCGCGCCGATGAACTCGCGCCGCACGATGCCGCGCCCGGCCAGGCTGGACAGCGAATCGCCCGCCAGCGCCTTCAGCCCCGCGTGCTGCGTGGCCCAGACACCGAACGGCAGCCCGAAGCCCTGCTTCTTCTTGGTGAGGATCTCGTCGGGCAGGAAGCCGCGCAGCGCTTCCTTGAAGAACCAGCGCAGCTTCAGGCCCCTGAGCTTGTACCCGGCCGGCAGCTTCAGCGACAACGCCAGCAGCTCGTCGGCGAGGAACGGGAAGCGCACGTCGACGCCGGCCAGCTCGGTGGTGCCGCGCACCTTGGGCAGGTCGTTGTCGGCGAGCGTGAAGCGCCAGTCGAAGGCGAGCGAGCGGTTGACCTCGCTGCCGGT
>JAEUPF010000132.1 GCA_016790425.1 Rubrivivax sp. | reverse complement strand
CGGCGGCAGCACCGCCCCGGCCGCCCCGCCTGCCGGCGCGACCGCGCCGGCGCCGCCTGCAGCCGAGGCGGTGGTGGTGACCACCGACGTCGTGCGCGCCACGTTCGACAGCACCGGCGGCACGCTCGTGCGGCTGGAGCTGCTGGGCTACCGCGATCCGGTCGACCCGCAGCGCAACGTCGTGCTCTTCGACCGCAACGCCCGCCGCGTATACGTGGCGCAGACCGGCCTCATCACCGGTCAGGCCGGCGTCGTGCTGCCCAACCATCTGAGCGCGATGACGGTGCAACCCGGCGAGCGCTCGCTGGCCGCCGGCGCGTCGTCGCTCAGCGTGCGGTTCGAGTCGGCCGCGAGCGACGGCGTCAAGCTCGTCAAGACCTACACCTTCGAGCGCGGCAAGTACACGGTGGGCGTGCGACACGAGATCGTCAACCAGGGCGCGGCCACCGTGCAGCCGCAGCTCTATCTGCAGCTGGCGCGCGACGCCGCGCCGCCCGAGGGCGAGTCGAGCTTCTACTTCACCTTCACCGGCCCCGCGGTCTACACCGAGGCGAGCAAGTTCGTGAAGATCGACTTCAAGGACATCGCCAAGGGCAGCGCCAGCCACGCCAAGAGCGGCGATGACGGCTGGGTGGCGATGGTGCAGCACTACTTCACCAGCGCCTGGCTCGTGAACGCACCCGGCCGGCGCGAGTTCCGCACCGACAAGGTGGCCGGCACGCCCGAGACCTACACGGTGGCGATGGTGCTGCCGCTGGGTGACGTGGCGCCCGGTGCGAGCAAGACGCACGAGGCGGTCCTCTATGCCGGCCCGCAGGAAGAGCACCGGCTCGCCGCGCTGGCGCCGGGGCTGGAGCTGGTCAAGGACTACGGCTGGTTCACCGTGCTGGCCAAGCCGCTGTTCTGGCTGCTGGAGAAGCTGCACCAGGTGATCGGCAACTGGGGCTGGGCGATCGTGGCGCTGGTGGTGCTGCTGAAGGTGGCGTTCTACTGGCTCAACGCGAGCGCCTATCGCAGCATGGCCAAGATGAAGGCGGTGGCGCCGCGCGTCACCGAGCTGCGCGAGCGCTACAAGGACAAGCCGCAGCAGATGCAGCAGGAGATGATGCGCATCTACCGCGAGGAGAAGGTCAACCCGCTGGGCGGCTGCCTGCCGATCCTCGTGCAGATGCCGTTCTTCATCGCGCTGTACTGGGTGCTGCTGTCCAGCGTCGAGATGCGGAACGGGCATTGGCTGTACATCGCCGACCTGGCGCAGCCCGACCGCCTGTTCGGCACGCTGCCGTGGCTGCAGATGCCGCTCGGGCCGCTGCCGATCCTGATGACGGCCAGTTCGCTGTTCCAGGTCTGGCTGAACCCGACGCCGCCCGACCCGGTGCAGGCGAAGATGATGTGGCTGATGCCGCTGGCCTTCGGCTTCATGTTCTTCTTCTTCCCCGCCGGCCTGGTGCTGTACTGGCTCACCAACAACCTGCTGTCGATCGCGCAGCAGTGGTGGATCAACAAGCAGCTCGGCGTCAATCACTGAGTGCCGCTGGCTTGCAGACCGCGGCGTGCCGCGCCGGCGTGAGGCATTGCACGCCCGATCCCGCGGTTGAGGGTTGAGACGCGCCGGCGTTGTGCCGAAGATGGGCCTCATGCGGGTTGACCCGGCTCGAACAGGGCCGGCTCGGGAGGTCCAGGCGCCAGGCCCATAAGAACCGCCGAACGCTTCTCCACCCGCGCCAACACTTGCGGCCCGGACCGACACCGTTGTCAGTCCGGGCCGCAGCCTTTTTGCCGGCACCGCAGGCCCGCGCGCCCGGGCCGGCCGGCGCATCGGCGCCGAGCGGGGCGGAGCGAGGGACGCGGCGAGAATCCTTGCTGCAAGCCATGCGCGCAACCGAGGTGCTGGGCCGCCAGCACGACCCCATCGTCGCCATCGCCACGCCGCCGGGGCGCGGCGCGGTGGGCATCGTGCGCGCCTCGGGCCGCGACCTGGCGCCGCTGCTCGAAGCGGTGCTCGGCCCCGAGCGCGCCCGCACGCTGGCGCCGCGCCAGGCGACGCTCGTGTCCTTCCTCGGCGAGGGCGGCCAGACGCTCGACCGCGGCCTGGCGATCCACTTCCCGGCGCCGCACTCCTACACCGGCGAAGACGTGCTCGAGCTGCAGGCGCATGGCGGCCCGGTGCTGCTGCAGTTGCTGCTCGCGCGCTGCCTCGCGGCGCTGCCCGGCGCGCGCGCCGCCGAACCCGGCGAGTTCACGCAGCGCGCCTTCCTCGCCGGCAAGCTCGACCTCGCGCAGGCCGAAGCGGTGGCCGACCTGATCGACGCCAGCACCGAAGCGGCGGCG
The DNA here is from genome assembly GCA_016790425.1 of Rubrivivax sp. Classification (GTDB taxonomy): domain Bacteria; phylum Pseudomonadota; class Gammaproteobacteria; order Burkholderiales; family Burkholderiaceae_C; genus Rubrivivax. Next base: position 32,429 of record JAEUPF010000132.1, on the reverse strand, counting down.
CGCTCGGCGGCGCGCTCGCTCGCCGGCGCCTTCTCCGGCGAAGTGCACGCGCTGGTCGAGCGCGTCGTTGCGCTGCGCACGCTGGTCGAGGCGACGCTGGACTTCCCCGAGGAAGAGATCGACATCCTCGAGCAGGCCGGCGCGCGCGCGCAGCTCGACGCCCTCGTCGCCGCGCTCGACGCGGCGCTGGCGCACGCGCGCCAGGGCGCGCTGCTGCGCGAAGGCCTGCACGTGGTGCTCGCCGGCCAGCCCAACGTGGGCAAGAGCTCGCTGCTGAACGCCCTGGCCGGCGCCGAGCTGGCGATCGTCACGCCGATTCCCGGCACCACGCGCGACCGCGTGCGCGAGACGATCCAGATCGAGGGCGTGCCGCTGCACGTGGTCGACACCGCCGGCCTGCGCCGCGACGAGCAGGCCGCCGACGAGGTCGAGCGCATCGGCATCGAGCGCAGCTGGGAGGCGATCGGTGCGGCAGACGCGGTGATCTTCCTGCACGACCTGACCCGCCTGGGCGACGCCGCCTACCGCGCCGGCGAGAGCAACATCGCCGCGCGCCTGCCTGCGGGGCCGCGGCGGCTGGACGTCTACAACAAGGCCGACGCCGCCCAGGCCGCGCCCGCGCCGCCCGGATCGCTGGCCCTGTCGGCGCGCACCGGCGCCGGGCTCGACGCGCTGCGCCGCGCGCTGCTGGCGCAAGCGGGATTCAGCCCGGCCGGCGAGGGCACCGTCATCGCCCGCACGCGGCACGTGCAGGCCTTGCAGCGCACGCGCTTGCACTTGCTTGCCGCGCAAGGCCACGCCGCGGCGCGCGACGCCGCGCTCGACCTCTTTGCCGAGGAACTGCGGCTGGCGCAGCAGGCCCTGGGCGAGATCACCGGCGAGTTCACGAGCGACGACCTGCTCGGCCAGATCTTCGCCAAGTTCTGCATCGGGAAGTAGACCGGCCACCACGCCCCGGCGGCGGCAAAGGGGCGGCCGCGCAGCCGCCTTTGCGCGCGCCGCCGTCAGTCGTCGCCGCCGAGCAGCTTCTCTTCGGCCAGCGCCAGCGGCTCGGGCGTGCCGCGCAGCACCAGCGTGTCGCCGCCGCCGAGCACCATCGTGCCGTCGGCCGCGCCGACGCGGCCCGAGGCGCGGCGGACCGAGACCACGTTGACGCCGATCGCCGGCAGCGCCAGGTCGTCCAGGCGCCGGCCGACCGCCACCGCCGCCTGCGGCAGCGTCACGCTGCGCAGGCGCGCCTGGTCGAGCTCTTCGACGGTGTCGTCGTCGGCACCGTGGAAGTAGCCGCGCAGCAGCGTGTAGCGGGCGTCGCGGGCGTCGCGGGTGATGCGGATCACGCGCTGCATCGGCACGCCCACCAGCGCCAGCGCGTGCCCGGCGAGCATCAGCGAGCCCTCGATCGCCTCGGGCACCACTTCGGTGGCGCCGGCGGCCTTCAGGCGGTCGATGTCGGCGTCGTCCACCGTGCGCACGATGACGGGAACCTTCGGCGCGTGCCCTTGCACCTGGACCAGGATCTTCAGGGCCGAGGCGGTGTCGTGGTAGCTCACCACCACCGCGGCGGCGCGGGCCAGGCCGGCAGCCATCAGGCTTTGCAGCCGCGCCGCGTCGCCGAAGACGACGCTCTGGCCGGCGGCAGCGGCCTGGCGCACGCGGTCGGGGTCGAGGTCGAGCGCCATGTACGGGATGCGCTCCTGCGACAGCAGGCGCGCCAGCGCCTGGCCGCTGCGGCCGTAGCCGCAGATGATCACGTGCCGCTCGGCGGCCATCGAGCGCTTGGCGATGTTGGTCATCGCCACCGACTGCATCAGCCAGTCGCTGGCGCTCAGCTTGTTGACGATGCGGTCGCTGTAGTGCACGAGGATCGGCGTCACCAGCATCGACAGCACCATGCTGGCGAGGACCGGGCTGGTCCACTGCGGCGCCACGAGGCCGTTGTCGGTCCCCAGCGCCAGCAGCACGAAGCCGAATTCGCCCGCCTGCGCCAGGTACAGGCCGGTGCGCAACGCCACGCCCGGGCTGGCGCGGAACGCGAAGGTGAGCGCGGCCACCAGCGCCGCCTTGGCGAGCACCGGGCCGGTGGTCAGCAGCAGCACCAGGAGCCACTGGTCGAACACCGGCCGCCAGTCGAGCTTCATGCCGATGGTGATGAAGAACAAGCCCAGCAGCACGTCGTGGAACGGCCGGATGTCGGTCTCGACCTGGTGCTTGTATTCGGTCTCTGCCACCAGCATGCCGGCGACGAAGGCGCCCAGCGCCAGCGACAGGCCGGCGTGCTCGGTCAGCCAGGCGAGGCCCAGCGTCACCAGCAGCAGGTTGAGGACGAACAGCTCTTCGCTCTTGCGCCGCGCCACCAGCGTCAGCCACCAGCGCATCACCTTCTGGCCGCCCAGCAGCAGCACGGCCAGCAGCGCGGCGGCCTTGACGAGCGCGAAACCCATCGCGCCCAGCAGCTGCTCGGGCGGCGAGTTCAGCGCCGGGATCAGCACCAGCAAGGGCACCACTGCCAGGTCCTGGAACAGCAGCACGCCCATCACGCGGCGGCCGTGCTCGCTTTCCAGTTCGAGCCGCTCGGCCATCAGCTTGACGACGATGGCGGTGCTGCTCATCGCGATGGCGCCGCCCAGCACGACGGCACCGCGCCACGACATCTCCCAGCGCTGCCCGGTCAGCGTGTGCCAGCCGAACACCAGCAGCGCGTGCCCGGCCAGCGTGCCGGCCATCGTCAGCAGCACCTGCGCCGAGCCGAGCCCGAACACCAGCGAGCGCATGCTGCGCAGCTTGGGCAGGTTGAACTCCAGCCCGATGACGAACATCAGGAAGACGACGCCGAACTCGGCCAGCACGCCCACCGCGCCGCTGTCGTGCGTGATGGCCAGCGTGTGCGGCCCGATCAGCACGCCGACCACCAGGTAGCCGAGCATCGGCGGCAGCTTCAGCGAGCGGCACAGCACCACCCCCGCCACTGCGGCGACGAGATACAGCAGCACGAGCTCGAGCGTGGAGGCCAAGGCGGACGGGGCTTGTGTCGGTGGGGCCAGGCGGCGGTGTGCGGCGCCTGGGCGCTGCCTAGAATGGAGAACTATCGCATGCGAGGTCCGTGCCAGGCCGGCTCCGGCGCCCCGATGACCCCGCCTCCCGCCTCCCCTCCCGCCTTCCCTTCCGCCCCCGCTTCGCCCGCCGCGGCGACCGCCTCCTCGGCGCCCGCCTTCGACGCCGAACGCGCGCTGGCGCTGGCCGTGCGCACCTTCGAGATCGAAGCGCGCGCGGTGCAGGGCCTGGCGCTTCAGCTCGGCGGCGACGAGCGCGCGGGCTTCGCCGCCGCGGTGCGCGCGATCCTCGAATGCGGCGGCCGCGTCGTCGTGATGGGCATGGGCAAGAGCGGCCATGTCGGGCGCAAGATCGCCGCGACGCTGGCCTCCACCGGCACGCCGGCCTTCTTCGTCCACCCCGCCGAGGCGAGCCATGGTGACCTGGGCATGGTGCTCGCCGGCGACATCGTGCTCGCGCTTTCCAACAGCGGCGAAAGCGACGAACTCGCCGCCATCCTGCCGGCCATCCGGCGCCTGGGCGCCAGGCTGATCGCGATGACCGGCAGTGCCGAATCAACGCTGGCGCGGCACGCCGAGATCGTGCTCGCCGCGGCGGTGGCCGAGGAAGCGTGCCCGCTGAACCTCGCGCCCACGGCCAGCACGATGGCGCAGATGGCGCTCGGCGACGCGCTGGCGGTGGCGCTGCTGGACGCGCGCGGCTTCCGTGAAGTGGACTTCGCGCGCTCGCACCCCGGCGGCAGCCTCGGGCGCAAGCTGCTGATGCACGTGCGCGACCTGATGCGCAGCGGCGAAGCGGTGCCGCGCGTGCCGCCGGCGGCGCCCTTCAACGAGCTGCTGCGCGAGATGACCGGCAAGGGCCTGGGCTTCGCCGCCGTCGTCGACGAAGCGCTGCGGCCGCTGGGCATCTTCACCGATGGCGACCTGCGCCGGCTCATCGAACGCAGCGCCGGCGACCTGCGCCACCTGGCGCGCCTGAGCGCTGCCGAAGTGATGCACGGTGGCCCGCGCCTCGTTCGCGACGACGCGCTTGCCGTGGACGCCGCCGGTGTCATGGAGCAGCACCGCGTCACCAGCGTGCTCGTCGTCGATGCCGACGGCCGGCTCGTCGGGGCGCTGAACTCCAACGACCTCATGCGTGCCAAGGTGATCTGAGATGCCGGCGCTCGGCTTCGCGCCCGAGGTGCTGCTGCGCGCGCAGGGCCGCGGCCTGGGCATGAAGGCGGCCATCTTCGACGTCGACGGCGTGCTCACCGACGGCACGCTCACGATCAGCGCCGACGGCGAGACGACCAAGGCGTTCCACGTCCTCGACGGGCACGGCCTGAAGCTGCTGCGCGAAGGCGGCATCGAGCCGCTGGTGGTGAGCGGCCGCGACAGCGCGCCGCTGCGGCGGCGCCTGGCGGACCTGGGCGTTTCGCGCGTCGCCTGCGGCGCCGGCGACAAGCTCGCGGCGGCCGAGGCGCTGCTCGCGCCGCTGCAGCTCGAGTGGCCCGATGTCGCGGCGATCGGCGACGACTGGCCCGACCTGGCGCTGCTGTCGCGTGCCGGCTTTGCTGCGGCGCCGCCGAACGCGCATGCCGAAGTGCGCGCGGCGGTGCACTACGTCACCGGCGCCCGCGGCGGCGAAGGCGCGGCGCGCGAGTTCTGCGACCTGCTGCTGATGGCCGCCGGCCGCTATGCCGTGCTGCTGGCGCGGCACGCCGGCAGCGGCGCCACGCTGGACGCGCGCTGAAGGCCCGCGCCGCCGCGCCCGCGACCGCCGCCAACGCGTCCATCGCCCGCCTGCCCCGCGCGCGCGCCGACCGCAGCCCAACGCCGAAGCCCGAGGTTCCGCGCTTGTCCGTCGAGCTGAACCTGCCCGACCTGCCCGAGGTCGACATCTCGTTCGGCGCCGCCGCGCGGCGCGCTCGCGTGCCGTGGCACCTTCGCCTTCGCGACGCGTTGTCGGCGTATCTGCCGCTGCTGCTGATGCTGGCCATCGCGCTGGCCACGTGGTGGCTGGTCAAGCACACGCCGGTGCCCGAGGCGCCGGCGGCGGCGCGGCCGGTGCGCAGCGAGCCCGACTACACGATGCGCACCTTCGCGCTCGAACGCTTCGCGGCCGACGGCCGCCTGAAGCTGCGCATCGAAGGCGACTGGCTGCGCCACTACCCCGACACCGACCGCGTCGAGATCGAAGGCGCGCGGATCCGCGCCTTCGCCCCCGACGGCCGCGAGACGCTGGCCACGGCGCGGCGGGCGCTGGGCAACGGCGACGGCAGCGAGATCCAGTTGCTCGGCGGCGCCGAGGTCACCAGCCGTGACGCCAGCGGCCGCCCGGTGTACATCCGCAGCGAGTTCCTGCATGCGTTCCTCGTCACCGAGCGCGTGCGCTCGAATCGGCCGGTGCTGGTGCGCGTGGGCGGCAGCGAGCTGACGGCCGCCGGCGTCGACTACGACAACGCCGCGCGCAAGCTCGAACTGATGGGTCCGGTGCGCGCCGTGCTCGAGCCGCGCGTTTCGAACGTGCCCGACGTGCCGAAGGCGGCCCGCGCCGGGGCCTCGGCGGGCGGCCAGGACGGGGAGCGATGACGATGGCAGCGAACGAAGCGGCGCCGCTGGCGTTCATCACCGGCGCTTCGAGCGGCATCGGCCAGGCACTGGCGGCACGCTATGCGCAGCTCGGCTGGCGGCTGGCGCTGGTGGCCCGGCGCGCCCAGGCGATGCAGGCATGGGCCGCCGCTTGCGGGCTCGGGCCCGAGCGCTGTGTGGCCTACGCCGCCGACGTGGCCGACGAAGCGGCCGCCGTCGCCGCCGGCCAGGCGTGCATCGAACGCCAAGGGCTGCCCGATGTCGTCGTCGCCAACGCCGGCATCAGCGTGGGCATGGACACGCGTGAACGCGCCGACCTCGGCGTGATGCGCGAGACGCTGATGCTCAACGTGCTCGGCGTCGCGGCCACCTTCCACCCCTTCGTCGAGCCGATGCGGGTGCGCGGCAGCGGCCGCCTGGTGGGCGTGGCCAGCATGGCCTCGGTGCGCGGGCTGCCCGGCCACGGCGCCTACTGCGCCAGCAAGGCGGCGCTGGTGGCCTACTGCGAGAGCCTGCGGGTGGAGTACCGCGGCAGCGGCGTGCGCGTGGTGACGCTGGTGCCCGGCTACGTGGCCACGCCGCTGACGGCGCGCAACCCGTACGCGATGCCGTTCCTCATCAGCGCCGAATCGTTCGCCGAACGTGCCGTCGCGGCCATCGCCGCCGGGACGAGCCGCCGCGTCATCCCGTGGCAGATGGCGCTCGTCGCGCCGCTGATGCGCAACGCCCCGGACGCGCTGTACGACCGCCTCTTCAAGGGTCGGCAGCGCAAGCCCCGCCGCGGCGGCGGCGGCACCGGTGCCGCGGCCGCCAACGGCGCGAGCGCACCGGCCGGCGCCCGCGACGACCCCGCCGCAGGCGAGCCGTGAGCGGCCGGCCGTGGCAGCCGACGCCGACCCCCCCGATGACAGGCGCCTAACGGCGAAAGTTGCCGCATGGACACGCTGACGCACGCCGTTTCCGGCGCGCTGCTCGGGCGGCTGTTGTGCGTGCGCCCGGTGGCGCCGCCGATGCCCGCCGCGGTGGCGGCGGTGCTGGCGCCCGGCGGCCGCTTCAGCGCCGCCTGGGACCATGCGCCGGGGCATCTGGCGCCGTGGCAGGCGGCCACCGTCGGCGCCGTCGCGGCCGCCTTTCCCGACATCGACGCGCTGGCCATGCTCGCCGGCGACTTCGCCTACCTGCGCTGGCACCGTGGCGTGACGCACTCGGTGCTGCTGGCGCCGCTGTGGGCCTGGCTGCTCGCGGCGTTGCTGGCGCGCTGGTTCGAGGTCACGCGCGGCCGGCCCGGCGGCTGGAAGGCGCTCTTCGCGCCGGCGCTGGGCGGCGTGCTGCTGCACATCGCCGGCGACTGGATCACGCCGTTCGGCACGATGATGCTGGCGCCGTTGTCGGACCGCCGCTTCGGTCTCGGCACGATGTTCGTCATCGACCTGGCGTTCAGCGGCTTCCTCGTTGCCGGCCTGCTGCTGGCGGCCGTCGCGCCGCGGCGGCGCTGGCCGGCGCTGGCCGGCCTGCTCGGCGCCAGCGCGTGGGTCGGCCTGGCGTGGACCGGGCAGCGCGAGGGCGAGGCGATCGCGCGCGAGCACGCGCAGCGCCAGGGCCTGGCGGTGCAATGGATCGAGGCGATGCCGCGGCCGGCATCGCCGTTCAACTGGACGCTGGCGATCTTCGACGGGCGCGATTACCACGTCGCGCATGTCAACACCCGGCGCAGCGAGCCGCTCGTGGCGTCGCCTTCGGACAACTTCCTGCGCCGGCTCTCGGCGCCGTACCGGCCGGCCGCGCAAGCGCAGTGGACGCGGGTGGCGCGCTTCGGCGGCGAGAACGGCGAGGCGGCGCCGGTGTGGGTGCTCGACGCCTGGTCGCACGAGGCCTTCGCCACCTATCGCTGGTTCGCCGGCGCGCCGGCGCTGCTGGCGACGACGAGGCGCGTGGCCGAAGACGGCGGCGACGAGCGCTGCGCCGCCTTCCGCGACCTGCGCTTCGAGTTCCCGGGCCGCGAGGCTTCGCCGTTCCGCTACGGCGTGTGCCTGGGTGCCGAAGGGGCTGCGCGCCCGGTGCGCTTCGGGGCCAAGGGCTGGCAGCCGCTTTGAGGCGCAGCCGCGGCGGGCCGGCGCCGAGCCGCCGGGGCGGCCCGGGAAAAGCAAGAAGTCAAAAGCACAAAGGCGCCGGCTGCCTGGGCAGCGAGCGCCTTTGTGCAGGCACCCGGGTTTGGCGGGCGCGCGCGGGCGCCCGCCCCTTCAAGGCTCAGTAGCCGCCTTGGCCGCCGCCACGGCTGCCGCCGTAGCCGCCGCCACCACCGCTGCGGCCACCGCCGCCGCCGTAGGGGCTGCGGCCACCGCCACCGCCGCCGTAGGGGCTGCGACCACCGCCGCCACCGCCGTAGCCGCCACCGCCGCCACCACCGTAGCCACCGCCACCACCGCCACCACCGCCGCCATAGCCGCCGCGGCTGCCGCCGCCACCGCCGTAGCCACCGGGGCGCTCTTCGCGCGGGCGCGCTTCGTTGACGACGATGGCGCGGCCTTCGAGCGCCTGGCCGTTCATGCCGTTGATGGCCGCCTGCGCTTCGGCGTCCGAGCCCATCTCGACGAAGCCGAAGCCCTTCGAGCGGCCGGTTTCACGATCCATCATCACCTTGGCCGAGGTGACGGTGCCGAATTGGGCGAATGCCTGTTGCAGCGAATCGTCGCGGACGGAATAGGCGAGGTTACCTACGTATAGCTTGTTTCCCACGGGGAGCCCTATCAGAGAAGAACAACGAGAACCATGCGGAGCTCAACCCTGCGTGAACCGATTCATGCGCAAGAGGCGCGGCTGCCAGACACAGACCGGCCGATTATCCGTTCCGTAGGGCGGGCCATGTAAAGGGCCCGCGACCGGCAATTGTTGTTTTGCCGCGTCCGTGCAAACCCTCGGTCCCCGGCCGGCGGGCGGCTGTTGCGCCCGCCGCGCACCGCTTGCGGCGCCCGGGCGCCCTACGATGGCGCGCCCCATGCCGAGCACAGAGACCGGATCCCGCCGCGCCGACGGCGCCGCCGCCTTCGACCACGTGATCGTCGGCGCCGGCACCGCCGGCTGCCTGCTGGCCAACCGGCTGAGCGAGGACCCGCGCTGCCGGGTGCTGCTGCTGGAAGCCGGCGGCGAGGACAACTACCCCTGGATCCACATCCCGGTGGGGTACCTGTACTGCATCGGCAATCCGCGCACCGACTGGCTGTACTTCACCGAGCCCGACGCGGGGCTGAACGGGCGCAGCCTGCGCTACCCGCGCGGCAAGGTGCTGGGCGGGTGCTCGAGCATCAACGGGATGATCTACATGCGCGGCCAGTCGCGCGACTACGACCACTGGGCGGAGGTCACCGGCGACCCCTCTTGGCGCTGGGACGCCGTGCTGCCGCACTTCATCCGCCACGAGGACCACTGGCGCGCCGGCGAGAGCGACTTCGCGCCCTGGCACGGCGCCGGCGGCGAGTGGCGCGTCGAGCGCCAGCGGCTGAGCTGGCCGATCCTCGACGCCTTCGCAGCCGCGGCACGCGAAGCCGGGTTGCCGGCCACCGAGGACTTCAACCGCGGCAACAACGAGGGCGTGGGCTACTTCGAGGTCAACCAGAAGCGCGGCGTGCGCTGGAACGCGAGCAAGGGCTTCCTGCGCCCGGTGCGCCGGCGCAGCAACCTCGTCGTGCGCACCGGTGCACAGGTGACGCGGTTGCTGCTGGAGGGCACGCGCGACGGGCTGCGCGCCGCCGGCGTGGCGGTGCGCCATGGCGGCCCGCAGGCGCCCGAGGAAGCGGTGCGCGTCGCCGGCGAGGTGATCCTCGCGGCCGGCGCCGTGGCCACGCCGCAGATCCTGCAGCTGTCGGGCATCGGGCCGGCCGCATTGCTGGCCGAGCACGGCATCGAGCCCCGGCACGTGCTCGCCGGCGTCGGCGAGAACCTGCAGGACCATCTGCAGATCCGCGCCGTCTTCGCGGTCGAGGGCACGCGCACGCTGAACACCATCGCCCACTCGTGGCTGGGCAAGGCGGGCATCGGCCTGCAGTACCTGCTGGCGCGCAGCGGGCCGATGAGCATGTCGCCGTCGCAGCTCGGCGCCTTCGCACGCTCGGCGCCCGGGCTCGCGTTTCCGGACCTCGAGTACCACGTGCAGCCGCTCAGCCTGGACGCCTTCGGCGAGCCGCTGCACCGCGAGGACGCCTTCACCGCCAGCGTGTGCAACCTGAACCCGCGCTCGCGCGGGCATGTTCGCATCCGCTGCGCAGACCCCGCCGCCGCGCCGCGCATCCAGGCCAACTACCTGAGCGCTCCCGAGGACCGCTCGGTCGCCGCGGCGTCGCTTCGGCTGACGCGGCGCATCGCCTCGATGCCGGCGTTGGCGCGCTTCGCCCCGCGCGAGCTGAAGCCCGGGCCGCAGTTCGACAGCGACGAAGACCTGGCGCGCCTGGCCGGCGACATCGGCACGACCATCTTCCATCCGGTGGGCACCTGCCGCATGGGCCGCGCCGACGACGCGATGGCGGTGGTGGACCCCCAGCTTCGACTGCGCGGCGTCGCCGGGCTGCGCATCGCCGACGCCAGCGTGATGCCCACCATCACCAGCGGCAACACCAATGCGCCCACGCTGATGGTTGCCGAGCGGGCGGCGCTGTTCGTGCGCGAAGGAACCCGCCGCTGAGGGCGGGCGCGCGGTGGCGTCGCGCGCTGCCGGCGACCCGTGTCGGCCACCAGTGCCGGCCACCAGTGCCGGCGCGCGCGACGGGCCCGTGCGACGGCCCGTCCGCGGGCCGTCCCACGGCCTGAACCGAGGGCGGGGTAAGTCCTTATTCGCCGCCCGGGAGCGGTGGCTACATTCGCCGCACTCGCGACGGGCGCGCCGGCCAAGCCGGGGCGCTTGCCGCAGGGGGACCGAGGAGACACAAGGGCGGCACGGGGTTTTTTCCCCGCCGTTGCCCAAGGCGGGCGCCACCGGCAACGGGGCGCCCGTTTTTCTTTGTGTCGGCCGTGTCGCCTTCGTGGCGAGTGCCCGGGTGCCGGGCGCCCCGGGCCGGCAGGCGCCCGGATTGACGGGGTTCCCGCCCGCTATTGCGCCGCTGGCAACGGGCGGCGCTTGCCTAGCATGCCGACGAGCCCGCCGCGCCGCTTGCGCCGGCGGGCGCCGCACACGCTGCCTGATGCCTGCTGCCCGACGCCACGCCCATGTCCGTCAATCCCGAACTGCGCCGCCTCGACATCGACATCCCGGCCCAGCCCGACGCGCTGGTGAAGCTGTCGCTGCTGCTGGCCGAGGAAGACCTGAATCTCGCTGCCGCGGCCGAGCTGATCGAAGGCGACATGGCGCTCGCCGCCGCGGTGCTCAAGGCGGTCAACTCGTCGCTGTACGGCCTTGAAGGGCGGGTGCAGACGGTGCACCAGGCCGTCACCTACCTTGGCATGCGCGAGGTGGCGGCGATCACCTTCGAGATGGGGCTGCGCGCGGCCTTCCCGCCGGCGCCCGAACTGGAGCCGATGTGGCAACGCGCCGCACGCCGCGGCCTGGTGATGGGGCGGCTGGCGCAGCGGCTGGGCCTGGACGCCTGGGGTGCCCACTCGGCCGGGCTCTTCGAGGAATGCGGCAAGGCGGTGCTGTTCCGCCACGCCCGCGATCACTACCGCGCGATGCTGCGCGCCGCCCGCCACGACGGCGACCTGGTGACGCTGGAGCACACCGGCTTCGGCGTCAGCCACGACGCGCTGGGTGCGGCGCTGTGCGAGAGCTGGGGCCTGGGCGCGGCAGCGGTGGCCAGCGTGCGCCAGCACGTGCTGGCGCAGGCCGGCGGGCCGTTGCCCGACGACCCGGACCAGCGGCCAGTCAGCGCGTTGTCGGTCGTCGCCTTCGGGCTGATGCACGAGCGCGAGGACTTCGACGAGGAAGCTGCACGCGTGGCCGAGGAAGCCGGCCTCGCCCCCGAGGCGGTGCTGCGCATCGGCCGCCAGGTGCACGAGCAGCTCGGCAGCGCGGCCCGGCACGGCCGCTGAAGCGCTGGGCGCCGCGCCGCCGAAGGCGGCTGCTATGGCGCCGGCGAAGGCGGCTGCTATGGCGCCCGCCGAAGGCGGCTGCCACGGCGCCGGCGCTGCGGGTAGCTCCCGAGCCGGGCGCGCAGCGCGGGCGCGTACCCTCGCAGGCCCACGATCTCCTCGCGCGCCTCGGCGAAAGGGGCGCTGGTCCCATCATGCCCGCCACTGCCGACGACAGCACCCTGGCCTTGCAGCGCCTGTACCACTGGGAGGCCACCGCGCCCGATCGCGTCGCCTTCACCCAGCCCTTGGGGAAGGAAGGCGGCGACCGCGTCGTCGACTACCCCTGGGGCCAGGTGGTGGGCGAGGCGCGGCGCATGGCCGCCTACCTGAAGGCGCAAGGCATCGTCAGCGGCGACCGCGTGGCCATCCTGTCGAAGAACACGGCGCACTGGATGATGAGCGACTTCGCCATCTGGCTGGCCGGCGCGGTGTCGGTGCCGCTGTACCCGACGCTGGCCGCGGGCACGGTGCGCCAGATCCTGGAGCACTCGGGCGCCAAGCTGCTCTTCGTCGGCAAGCTCGACGGCTGGGACCACATGAAGCCCGGCGTCCCGGCCGGAATGCCATGCATCAGCCACCCGCTCTCGCCGGCCGAGGCGAAGGCGAGCTACCCGGGCTGGGACGACATCGTCGCCAAGACCGCGCCGCTGCAAGGCAACGCGGTGCGCCCCGCCGACGAGCTGTGCACGATCATGTACACGTCGGGCACCACCGGCGCGCCCAAAGGCGTGATGCATACCTTCGGCGCCTTCGCGCTGGCGGTGCAGCAGGGGCTCATGCGCATCCCGCTGGAGGCCGGCTCGCGCATGCTGAGCTACCTGCCGCTGTCGCACGTGGTCGAACGCGCCCTCGTCGAGCACGGGCAGCTCGCCACCGGGATGCGGGTGTACTTCGCCGAGAGCCTGGAGACGTTCACGCACGATCTGCAGCGGGCGCGGCCGACCGTCTTCTTCAGCGTGCCGCGGCTGTGGGTCAAGTTCCAGCAGGGCATCGCGGCCAAGATGCCGCCGGCCAAGCTCGACCGGCTGCTGAAGATCCCCATCCTCGGCGGCATCGTCAAGCGCAAGATCCTGCACGCGCTCGGATTGCAGGAGTGCGTGTTCGCCGCCGGCGGCGCCGCGCCGATGCCGCCCGAGCTGCTGAAGTGGTACACGCGGCTGGGGCTGCGCCTGGCCGAGGGCTACGGCATGACCGAGAACATCGGCGCCAGCCACATCACCAGCGGCCGGCCCGAGGAGTTCGGCAGCGTCGGCCGCCCGTACGACCTGGCGCAATGCCGCATCGACCCGGCCAACGGCGAGATCCAGGTCAAGTGCCCGTGGACGATGACCGGCTACTACAAGGAGCCCGAGCTGACGCGCCAGGCCTTCACCGACGACGGCTGGCTGAAGACCGGCGACAAGGGCGCCATCGACGCCAACGGCTACCTGCACATCACCGGCCGCGTGAAGGACCTGTTCAAGACGAGCAAGGGCAAGTACGTCGCGCCGGCGCCGATCGAGGACCGGCTCGTCATGCACACCGCGGTGGAGGCCTGCTGCGTCACCGGTGCCAACCTCGGCCAGCCGCTGGCGCTGGTGATGCTCAACGCCGAGGCCGCCCAGCAAGCCGCCGAGGCCGCCGGGCGCAGCGACCTGGAAGCGTCGCTCGCCGAGCACCTGAAGGCGATCAACGAGACGCTGGACCCGCACGAACAGCTCGACTGCATCGTCATCACCGGCGAGGCCTGGACGGTGGAGAACGACCTCATCACCCCGACATTCAAGGTCAAGCGCAACAGGATCGAGGAGCGCTTCGCCGCCCGCTACGAGCAGTGGGAGGGCACGCGCAAGAAGGTGATCTGGACGACCTGACGGCTGCGCCGGACCCGCGGTTCGCCGCGGCGGGGGCCGGCGGCCGACCGCCGCTGCGTTGTTTCAGCCGCGGCCGAACATCAGCCGCGTCGCCAGGCGCCGCTCGGCCGGCGGCAGCGCCGCCACGGCGCGCAGCAGTTCGAGCGTGCGCTCGCAGTCGCGCGGCGGCCGCTGCAGCGCCCCGGGTTGCCAGGCCTGCGCCAGCAGCGCCGGTGAGCGCTCGCCCAGGCGCCGGCGCAGCACCTCCTGTTCGACAACGCTCGGCGTGCGGCCGCCGGCCTCGCGCGCCGGCGCGGCAGCGGCGGCGGCGATGAGCCAGGCCGCTTCGCGCTGCACGAGCTCGGGGCTGAGCGAGCGGCGAGCCGCGGCGTCGCCGGCCAGCACGCCGACGCAGCCGGCCGGCGCGGCGGCGCTGGCTGCCGCGGGCGGCGCGGGCGCCGCGCCGGCGTTGGCCACGGGCGGCACGGCCGCGGGCTTCGGTGCGGGGGCCCGGGCGGGCGCAGCGGCCGCAGCGGCCGCCGCCGAGCGCGCCGCGTTCAGCTGCGCCATCCACAGCGCCAGGTAGCTCTCGCGCAGTTCGGGCCCGGCTTCGCCCAGCAGCGCGGGCAACTGCGCCTCGATCACCTTCTGGCCTTGCACCTGCGCCTCGCCGGCGTCGGCGCCGGCCTGGCGCGCGTCGGCCATGCGCCGCGCCGCGGCGGCCATCGCGCCGGGGAAGCGCCTCTCGATCGCCAGCCAGGTGTCGCTGCCGGTCATCGCGTCGGCGTACTCCGAAGCGGCGGCGCGCGGGCTGTCGGGCAGCTCGATGTCCAGCGGCCGCTCGGCCACGCTGACCAGCCCGGCGCCGATCAGCTCGTCGCGGCTGGGGTACCAGATGCGGTGCGAGGGCGTCGCCAGCGTGCGCTCGATGAAGCGCTCGGGCAGGCCGGCCTCGCGGTAGATGCGCACGAGTTCCCGGTTGGCCAGGTTGTCGAGCACCGGATTGCTGGTGCCGGCCCAGGCGCGGTGGAAGCCGAGCCGGGCCCCGGGCAGGAGCTGCTTGCGCTCGCCGGCCATGTGGATCAGCGTGCAGGCGCTCTCGCAGCCGCCGGTGGTGCGCGTGTGCCAGGCGGCCTTGCGCACGAGGGCGGCGATCTGCTCGCCCTCGACGAGGCGGCCGCCGGGCGAATCGAGCTCGACGATGCGCAGTGCGGTGGCGCCGGCCACCAGCGAGCGCACGCGCTGTGCGTCGCCCAGGCCAAGCGGCCCCTCCAGGCGCAGCCGCCGCCCGTCGGGCGACAGCGTGGCCTGCACATTGCCGATGGGGTCGATGCCGCGCGCCATGCGCATGTACTCGCCCACGTGCGGCACGAAGTCGAACGCGGTGGACCACAGCGTGCCCAGCGTGCTCAGGGCCAGCGACAGCTTGGCCAGCCCCGCCCACAGCGACGAGCCGCCGCTGGCGCTGTAGGCGCTGGCCGACCGCCACGCGCCGACGATGCACCAGGCGCTGAACAGCACCAGCAACGGCCAGCCGACGAGCACCGCCAGGCTGCCGCCGCGCAGGTGGTCGCCGGTGACGGCGATCCACGCCGCCAGCGCGCCGATGGCGAAACCCACCGGCATCGCCAGCAGCACGTTGTTGACCCAGTAGCTGACCGGCAACGTCAGCTCGCCGCGCCAGTGGCGGGCGATGTAGCCGTCGGACATTTCTCGCAAGCCCCGCTGCAACGCTGCGAGGCTAGCGCATCGGGCTGTGCGCTTGCACCGCGCCACTGGGGGACGCGGCGTTGCGGGGCGGGCGCTTCGGGGCGGCCGCGCCGCCTCAGCGCGACACAGGCGCGGCGGGTGCCACGGGTGCGGCAGGCACCGCGGGGGTTGCCGCCGGCGGCGTCCCGGTTGCTCCACCCGGCGGCGTGGGCACCACGATGCCCGGGCCGATGGGGATCTCCTCGGCCAGCGCGACGCCGGTGACGAAGTGACGCGTCTCGCCGAAGCAGCTCGTCGGCAGGCCGACCTTCTCTTCGTAGTGCAGCGAAACGCGCTTGCCGATGTGGCGCATGATGCGCTGCGCCGTCTCGTCGTCGCGCACGGTGAAGAGGAACTTCTCGGCCGTCGAGCCGGGCAGCGAGACGAGCGCCAGCTCGCCCTCCCAGGTCTTGCAGACCCAGCCCTTCTTCGACAGCTTCTGCACCCAGCCGGCGCGCTCGCCGGTGGCGTAGCTCCACTTCAGCGCCGCCCAGAAGTACACGAAGGCGACGGCGGCGAGCACGACGAGCGGCAGGACGATGCGCTTGAAGAACATGGCGACCTTGGAGTTCTCGAGGTGGAAGGCGTGATGGGCCGGCACGGCCCCGGCAAGCCGGAACGGCGACGGGCGCGCGATTATCCGAGCCGCAGCCGCTGCCGCCGCAACGACGGCACTACGATGCGCGCCGGCGGCAAGCCGCCGCCCGGACGGAGGGGAACCCAACCATGACCTGGCTCGTGCTCGGCCTCGTGCTCTTCCTCGGCGCGCACTCGGTGCGCATCGTTGCCGAGGGCTGGCGCACGGCGATGGTGGCGCGCCTGGGCGTGCAGGGGTGGAAGGGCGCCTACTCGCTGCTCTCGGCCGCGGGCCTGGCGCTCATCGTCATCGGCTACGGTGCGGCGCGCCAGGAGCCGGTGCCGCTGTGGTCGCCGCCCGTGTGGACGCGCCACGTGGCGGCGCTGTTGAACCTGGCGGCGCTGGTGATGGTGGTCGCCGCCTATGTGCCGCGCAACCACGTCCAGCGGGCGCTGAAGCACCCGATGATCCTCGGCGTCAAGGTGTGGGCGTTCGCGCACCTGATCGCCAACCAGACGCTGGCCGACCTGGTGCTGTTCGGTGCCTTCCTTGCCTGGGCGGTGCTCGATTACCGCGCGGCGCGGCGGCGCGATCCGGCCGGCGCGGCCGGTGTGGCCGGCGCGGCTGCGGTGCGGCGCCCGCCGACGCTGGCAGGCACGGCGGTGACGGTGCTCGTCGGCGCGGCGGCGTGGGCCTTCATCGCCTTCTGGGCCCACGGCGCTTGGATCGGCGTGCGCCCGTTCGGCGTCTAGGCGGTCGCCGGCGCGTCCGGCCGCCTATCCCGCCGGCGCCGGCGGCTCCGTCGGCGCTGCGGGTGCCGTCGTCGTCGGTGCAGCCGGCAGCGGCAGCACCAGCTCGGGCCCTTCGCTGCTGCCGCGGCTGACTGCGGCCGCCACGGGCCACGCCTGCAAGCCCTCGGCCGGCGGCACCGCCAGCAGCGGCGCGATGGCCGCGGCGTCCTGCACCGAGCGCGACAGCCAGGGCGCCCAGTCGCGCCGCGCCAGCAGCACCGGCATGCGCTCGTGGATCGGCGCCATCAGCGCATTGGCTTCGCAGGTGATGACGCAGCAGGTCAGGAGCCACGGGGCCTCGGGGCCGCTGCGCCAGGCTTCGAAGAGCCCGGCCATCGCCAGCGGCTCGCCGCTCGTGGCCGAGACGTACCAGGGCTGCTTGGCGACCTTGGCGCGGCCGGCGGGGCGCGCGTTCCCTCCCGCCGCCACCGCCTGCCACTCGTAGAAGCCGCTGGCCGGCAGCAGGCAGCGGCGGCGCAGCGCCGCCTGGCGGAACGAGGGTTTGTCGAAGAGCCCTTCAGCGCGCGCGTTGTTCAGCTTGTGGCCGAGCGCCGGGTTGCTGGCCCACGAAGGCACGAGGCCCCAGCGCATCAGCTCGGCGATGCGCTCGCCCTGGCGCGTCTCGTAGACCACCGGCACCTCGGACTGCGGTGCCACGTTCCAGCGCCTGGGGAACACCGGCACGCGCAGGACCGAGAAGCCCGCCACCAGCGTTTCGGGGTCGTAGGCAACGACGTAGCGGCCGCACATGCGGCGCGATGTTGGCATGGCGCGCGCACGGCCAGCCCCCGTGCGGGGGAGTGGCGGGGGCCGGGCCGCGCAGGGGGTGGCCGCCGCCGGGGGGTGGGGCCCTCCCGGCGCCGACCTGCGGGCGATGGGCGCGGCGCAACGGCGCGCCGACGATGCCGCCATTCGGATATGCCGCCCGTCTCACCTTACCGCCCCGGAGCAAGCCCGATGACAACTGCTGCCGCCCCCGCCCCCTTCGTCGCTTCCGCGGCTGCTGGCGCGACGCCCGCCCCGGCTGCGACCGGCCTGCGCCGAGCCGCCGCCGCGACGCGATCGCCGCGCCGCCTGCCGCGCTGGCTGAAGCGCGGCCTGCGTACCTGGGCGAGTGCGGCGCGCTGGTGGGCGGGCGAGCCGCGCCGGCGCTGGCGTCCGCGCGCCGAGCCGCTGCTCGAGGCCTTCGTTGCCGAGGTCGAGGCCGAAGAGGCGGCCAGCCAAGCCCGCCACGAGCGCCGCTGCGGCTGGTTCGACTCCAGCCAGGACCTGCGCGAAGGCCTCGCCGTCAGCGAGCACGAAGCGCGCGATGCGGTGTGCGCGCAGCTGCCGGTGGTGGCCTGGGTGCAGTTGCAGCTCAGCGGCTGGCGGCCCCAGCTCGCGCCCGAGGAAGCCGGGCTGGCCGCCGGGTGACGTGCGTCGCGCCGGTGCCCGCACGCGGGCGCGGCCGCGCGCGCCACCCGCGGCGCCGGGGCGCCGCGACCGACGCGGCATGATCGGGGTTTCCGCCTGCCCGTCTGCCCGTTT
Organism: Rubrivivax sp.; assembly: GCA_016790425.1. Classification (GTDB taxonomy): domain Bacteria; phylum Pseudomonadota; class Gammaproteobacteria; order Burkholderiales; family Burkholderiaceae_C; genus Rubrivivax. The sequence goes on along the minus strand of JAEUPF010000132.1, from coordinate 14,272 downwards.
GCCCGCCTGCCCGCCTGCCCGCCTGCCCGGGTCCGGAGCCCGATGTGATGCCCCAGTCCCCCACCCGCCGGACTTTCCGCTGGACTTTCTGCTGGACGGCACGCCGCAGCGCCCGCGCGCTGCTGCTGTGGTCGCTCGCCTTGGCCGCGACGGCGGCCGCGCTGTCGGGCTGCTACGTCGCCCCGGACGACCGTACCAAGGCGCGCGTGCGGCTGGTCAACGCCACGCGCGACTACGCGGCGCTGGAACTGCGCGTCGACGGCACGCTGCGCCAGGGCGCAGTCGCCTACGGCGGCGCGGCCGGCTATGTCGAGATCGATCCCGACCGCAGCAGCAGCTCGATCACCACGCCCGGCTCGGCCGCGGCGCTGCTGTCGTTCACGCCGGCGGTGGTCCAGAACAAGGACTACACCGTGCTCGCCTTCGGCAAGGCCGGCACCTTGCGCCAGCTGGTGCTGGACGAGAACCAATCGGCGCCGGCCAGCGGCAAGACCGGCCTGCGCGTGCTGAACGCCGCCGCCGACGCCGGCGCGCTGGACGTGTACCTGACAGCGGCGAGCGACGCGCTGGCCACCGCCGTGCCCGTGCGCGCCGCGGCGGCCTACGGCGAGCTGAGCCCGGCGCTGGACGTGAACGGCGGCACCTGGCGCCTGCGCGTGACCGGCGCTTCCACCAAGACCGACCTGCGCCTGGACGCAGCCGACATCGCGCTGCCCGCCGGGCAGGTGGCCGTTCTCGTGCTGACGCCGAGCGCCGGCGGCACGCTGGTCGACGCGCTGCTCGTCAAGCAGCGCGAGGCGATCGTCCAGGCCGATGGCACCCATGCGCGCGTGCGGGCGATGGCCGGGGTGGCCGGCGGCGGCGCGGTCACGGCCACGCTGGGCGGCGTGTCGCTGCTGGACAGCGCCACCGCGGTGGCCGGCAACTACAGGTTCGTGCCCGCGGGCGCTTCGGCGCCGGTCATCAGCGTCAACGGCAACTCGGTCGGCGCGCCGGCCACGGCGCTGGCCGCCGGGCGTGACGCGACGCTGCTGGTCTACGGCCCCGCGGCCACGCCGGCGGCCGTCTGGCTGGCCGACGACAACCAGCTCCCCGCAGCCAGCGGCACCGCGCGCATCCGGCTCGTCAACGCCAGCACCGGCATCGCCGGCGCCGTCTCGCTGTCGGTGGACGGCGAGGCGGTGGGCAACGGCAGCGTCGCCGAGGGGACCAGCAGCGCCTACTCGGAGGTGACGGCGTCGACGTCGGCCACGCTCGCGGCGAGCTCGGGCGGGGTCTCGCTCTTCAGTGCCAGCAACCAGACGCTCGCCGCCGGCGGCGTCTACACCGTCTTCGTGATCGGAGCCCCCGGCGCGACGACCGGCATCATCAAGCGCGATCGCTGAACGCACCGCGCCACCCGCCCGGTGGCGCGGCGGCGAACCCGCGCGCGGACCGTCAGGCCAGGCGCCCGGCGCGGAAGTCTTCCACCGCCTGGAAGATCTCCTCGTGCGTGTTCATCACGAAGGGTCCGTACTGCGCGATCGGCTCGTTCAGCGGCCGGCCGGCGAGCAGGAGCGCACGGGCGCCCTCGCCGTCGCCGGCGCCCGCACAGACCAGGCGCACGCCGTCGCTGCCGGCGCTGTTGGCCAGCACCGCCATGCGCCCCGCCGGCACTTCGGTCTCGCCGATGGCCAGGACGCCGCGGTAGACGTAGACGAACGCGTTGTGCGCCGCCGGCAGCGGCTGCTCGAAGGCGGCGCCGGGCGCGAAGTGCAGGTCGAGGTACAGCGGCTCGGTGGCCTCGCGCTCGACGGCGCCGGCGACGCCGTGCGTGCGCCCGGCGATGACGCGCGCCGTGACCCCTGCGCCTTGCCAGGCGGGGATGTCCTCGGGGCGGATGTCGCGGTACCAGGGGTCGCTCATCTTCGCTTTCGCCGGCAGGTTCAGCCACAGCTGGAAGCCTTCCATGCGGCCTTGCTCCTGCTCGGGCATCTCGCTGTGGATGACGCCGCGCCCGGCGGTCATCCACTGCACGCTGCCGGGCGTCAGCAGGCCTTCGTGCCCGGCGCTGTCCTTGTGGCGCATGCGGCCTTCGAGCATGTAGGTCACGGTCTCGAAGCCGCGGTGCGGGTGGTCGGGAAAGCCGCCGAGGTAATCGGCGGCCTCGTCGCTGCCGAAGGCATCGAGCATCAGGAAGGGGTCGAGGCGGCGCTGCAGATTGCCGCTGAGCACGCGCGTCAGCCTGACGCCGGCGCCGTCGCTGGTGGGCTGGCCCTTCACGAGGCGCTCGACGGCGCGCGGCACACGCACCGGCACCGGCTCGGCGCCCAGCGCGGGGGGAGGGGTGGCGGAAGGCGTGGTGGCAGTGGAGGGGCTCATGCCGCCAATGTAGGGACGGCGCGGCCGCGGCGCCAGTGCAAGGCCTTGCACGCGGCGTTCAGCAGGTTTCAAGGGCGGTGTTAACCTGAATCGCACCCCTGCCCGAAGGAAGGACGACGGCGCGATGAAAGCGATCTGGAAAGGCACCGTGCTCGCCGAGAGCGACGACACCGTGCTCGTCGAAGGCGACCACTACTTCCCCGCCGCCGCCGTGAAGCAGCAGCACCTGCTGCCCAGCAACAGCAAGAGCATGTCGTGGAAGGGCGAGGCGACCTACTACACCGTCTTCGTCGACGGCGACGCCAACCCGGACGCCGCCTGGACCCACGCCAGCCCGAAGGATGAGGCGGCGGAGATCCGCGGCCGCATCGCGTTCAGGCGTGGCGTGCAGGTGGTGCCGTAGCGCACCGCCTCCGGGACCGTGCTGCCGACCCCCGTGGCGTTGCCGCTGGCGCACCGGCGGCGCCTGCGCGAGCTGTGGCGCTCGGCGGGTTGGCCTTGCCGCGACGCGATCGAGGTCGACCTGCTCGCCGCCGGGCTGCTGGAGCGCCGCTTCGACGGCGAGCAGCGCGAGACGCTGCACCTCACCGAGGCCGGCATCCGCACACTGGCGCTGACGCTGGCGAAGAACCGCGCTGCCTTCGACGCCCACGAGGCGCTGGTGGCGCGCGTGGCCGAGCAGATGCAGCGCGCCGGGCGCATCGTCTGGCGCGGGCTGGCGCTGCGGGCGCCGCTGGCGCTGCCGCAGCCGCAACCGTCGACGCCGGCATCGCCGCCGGCGGCTGCATCGCCCCGGTCGGCGCCCGCGGGAGAGGGGCCGGGTCCGTCCGCGTTGATCGACGCGCCGGCCGCGGCCGCTGCCGCCGCGCGCCCGCGATGGGTCATGGCGATGCCCGATGTCTACTCGATCCGGCACACCACCGTCGAAGCCTTCACCGAGCCGGCGGTGCACGAGATCAAGGTGCGCCGGGGCGACCTGCTCGCCGACCTCGCCAAGCCCGACAAGGGCGCCGCGTACCGGGCGCTGGCCAGCCAGTGCTGGTACGTGCTCGGGCCAGGCGTGGGCAGCGCCGACGACGTGCCGCCGGAGTACGGCGTGCTCATCGACGACGGCCGCGCGCTGCAGCTGGCGCGGCCGGCGCCGCGGCGGGCGCTGACGCCGGCGTTCCCGGTGTGGATGGCGCTGGCGCGCGCCACCGCGGAGCCGCCGCCCGAAGACAGCGCGCAGGCGCTGCTCGCCGCGAGGCGTGAGACGTGAGCCGTTGAGACGTGAGCCGTCGAGACGTGAGCCGTGAGCAGCAAGCCATGACGAGCGTGCGCGGCGACCTCGTCGTGTTGCGCCCCGAGGGCTTGTACTGCCCGGCCGGCGACTTCCACATCGACCCGTGGCGGCCGGTGTCGCGCGCCGTCATCACGCATGCGCACGGCGACCACGCCCGGCCCGGCCACGGCGCCTATCTCGCCACCGCGGTCAGCGAAGGCGTGCTGCGGGCGCGCCTGGGGTCCGGCATCGCACTGCAAGGCCTCGCCTACGGCGAGGCGGTGACGATCAACGGCGTGCGCGTCAGCCTGCATCCGGCCGGGCACGTGCTCGGCTCGGCGCAGGTGCGCATCGAACACCGCGGCGAAGTGTGGGTGGCCAGCGGCGACTACTACGCGAGCGGCGTCGACGAGGGCAGCGAGCGCAACCCCACCTGCGCGCCGTTCGAGCCGGTGCGCTGCCACTGCTTCATCACCGAGAGCACCTTCGGCCTGCCGATCTACCGCTGGCGCGCGCAGCGCGAGGTGCTGGCCGAGGTCGACGCCTGGTGGCGCGCCAACGCCGAGGCCGCGCGGCCCAGCCTCGTGCTGGCGTACACCTTCGGCAAGGCGCAGCGGCTGCTCGCCGGCGTCGATGCGTCGATCGGCCCGCTCGTCGTGCACGGCGCGGTCGAGCCGTTGAACGAGGCCTACCGCGCTGCCGGAGTGCCTTTGCCGGACACGGTGCCCTGGGTGCGGCTGCGCGAAGGCGGCAAGGCCGCGGCCGCGCAGGTCAGGCGCGCGCTCGTCGTCGCGCCGCCCTCGGCCCTCGGCAGCCCGTGGGCGCGCTCGCTGGGCGAGTTCGGCGACGCGTTCGCCAGCGGCTGGATGCAGTTGCGCGGTGCCCGCCGGCGGCAGGGCGTGGACCGCGGTTTCGTGCTGTCGGACCACGCCGATTGGCCGGGCCTGCAACGGGCCATCGCTGCCACCGGCGCCGCGCGAGTGATCGTCACGCACGGCTACGAGGCGGTGATGGTGCGCTGGCTCGCCGCGCAGGGGCTGCAGGCCGGCGCCTTCCGCACCGAGTACGGCGACGAGGAGGGCAGCGAGCCTGGCGGCGCCGAACCCGCCGGCGGCGGGCCCGAGGCGGCCGCGGCCGCCAGCGAAGGAGGCCCCGATGCGCCGCTTCGCCGATCTGTACCAGCGCCTTGACGCGAGCACGGCCACCGGCGAGAAGGTGGCGGCGCTGGTGGCGTACTTCGCCGCCGAGCCGGCGGCCGACGCGGCCTGGGCGGTGTACTTCCTCGCCGGCGGCAAGCCGCGCCAGGTGGTGCCCACCGCGGTGCTGCGCGCCACCGCATGCCGCCTCGCCGGCATCGACGAGTGGTTGTTCGAGGAGTGCTACCAGGCGGTGGGTGACCTGGCCGAGACGATCGCGCTGGTGCTGCCGCTGGCGCTGCCGCGGCCGGCGGTGGCCAGCGACGACAGCCTGGCCTTCTGGGTCGAGGCACGGCTGCTGCCGCTGCGCGGCCTGGCGCCCGAGGAGCAGGCGCAGCGGCTGGCGCTGGCCTTTGCCGAGCTCGACGCGGCCGGCCGCTTCCTCTTGGTCAAGCTGATCGGCGGCGCTTTCCGCGTCGGCGTCAGCAAGCTGCTCGTGCAGCGCGCGCTGGCCGAAGTCGCTGCCATCGACGCCAAGCTGGTGGCGCAGAGGATGATGGGCTACGCCGAGGCCCGCGCCACGCCCAGCGCCGAGCGCTACGCGGCGCTGGTCGCGCCGCTGCCGGCGCCGGCGAACGCTGCCGCGGCGGCTGCCGGCGACGCCGCGGTCGCGCCGCTCGTCGGCCAACCGTACCCCTTCTTCCTCGCCCACCCGCTGCAGGCCGACCCGGCGACGCTGGGGCCGGTCGACGAGTGGCTGCTGGAGTGGAAGTACGACGGCATCCGCGCCCAGCTCGTCAGGCGCGGCGGACAGTGCTGGATCTGGTCGCGCGGCGAGGAGCTCGTCAGCGAGCGCTTCCCCGAGGTCGTGCAGGCGGCGCGCGCGCTCCCCGAAGGCACGGTGCTCGACGGCGAGCTGCTCGTCTGGCGCGAGGGCGAGGTGGCGCCGGCGCCGTTTCAGCTGCTGCTGCAGCGCATCGGCCGCAAGACGCTGACGAAGAAGGTGCTGGCGGCGGCGCCGGTGGCCTTCGTCGCCTACGACCTGCTGGAAAGCGAGGGCATCGACCGCCGCGGCGAGCCGCAGTTCGCGCGCCGCGCGCTGCTGCAGCGGCTGGCGGGCCTGGGCAACGCGCCCGGGCCGGCGGCGGTAGCGGTCTCGCCGCGCCTGCAACCGGCCGGCTGGCCCGAGGCGGCGGCGCTGCGCGGCGCGGCGCGCGAACGCGGCGTCGAAGGGCTGATGCTCAAGCACGGCCAGGCCCGCTACGGCAGCGGCCGCACCAAGAGCGAAGGCGTGTGGTGGAAGTGGAAGGTCGACCCGATGAGCGTCGACGCGGTGCTGGTCTATGCGCAGGCCGGGCACGGCCGCCGCGCCAGCGTCTACACCGACTACACCTTCGCGGTGTGGAGCCGGCCGCCGCGCGATGCGGCCGAGGCGCGCCGCGCGGTCGAGGGCATCGAGGCGGCCGCCCGCGGCGACGCTGCCGCGGCGGCAGCGGCCAGCGCCGCCACCGAGGCGCTGCAACTGCTGCCCTTCGCCAAGGCGTACTCGGGGCTGAGCGACGAGGAGTTCGCCGCCGTCGATCGCGAGATCCGCGCCCGCACGCTCAACCGCTTCGGTCCGGTGCGGGCGGTGCGGCCGACGCTCGTGTTCGAGATCGGCTTCGAGGGCATCGGCGCCAGCGCCCGGCACAAGAGCGGCGTGGCGGTGCGCTTCCCGCGCATGCTGCGCATCCGTCACGACAAGCCGCTGCACGAGGCCGACTCGATCGCCACCTTGCGTGCGCTGATCGGGGCCTGATCCGACCGGCGGCGCGCGCCGCCGGTACGGGCGGCGTCATCGGCCTCGTCCGCGGTACCCCCTAGGCCGCCACGGACCGGCCCGCGGGCGGGGCGGCGGCGGGCGCGTGCGAGCAAAATGCCGGCCCGGGTAGACGCTGGCCGGCCCGCACAGCGGCGCGCATCGACGGACGGCGCGCCGTCACCGGCGCCGGCCACCGGCGTCGGACGCCAGCCGCGTGAGGACACCTGCGATGACATTCCCATCTCCCGCCGCCTTGCTGCGCGCCGTCGGCCGGCCCTTGGCGATTGCCCCGCTGCTGCTGCTGCTGGCCGCCGCGGCCGCGGGCCAGGCGCACGCCGCCGCGATGCCCTCGGCCAACGTCGCCTGGCTGAACGCCGCGGCCGACGCCGACATCGAGCGCGTCTTCGCCCGCGCCCGCTCGGAGAGAAAGCCGTTGCTGCTGTACTGGGGCGCCACCTGGTGCCCGCCGTGCAACCAGCTGAAGGCGACGCTGTTCAACCGCCAGGAGTTCGCGCTCCTGTCGAAGAACTTCGTCGCCGTGCACGTCGACGGCGACCTGCCCGGGGCGCAGAAGCTCGGCTCGCGCTTCAAGGTGAGCGGCTACCCGACGACGGTGCTGTTCACGCCCGAGGGCCAGGAGATCACGCGCCTGCCCGGCGAAGTGGACGCGCCGCAGGCGCTGGCGGTGCTGCAGCTGGGCCTGTCCGGCGGCCGGCCGGTGAAGGCGGTGCTCGGCGAGGCGCTCGCGGGCAAGCCGCTGAAGGCCAACGAATGGCGGCTGCTCGCCTTCTACTCGTGGGAGACCGACGAGCAGCAGCTCGTGCCCGAGAAGGCGGAGCTGCCGTCGACGCTGGCCAGACTCGCCGCCGCCAGCGCGGCGCCGGCCCCCAACGCCAGCGCCGACGCCGAGACGAACACGCGCCTGTGGCTGAAGGCGCTGGCCGCCAGCGACGACGGCAAGGGCCTGAAGGCCGACGACACGCTGCGCGAGCGCGTGCGCAAGGTGCTCGCTGCGCCGGAGCAGGCGCGCGCGCAGATGGACGTGCTGGCCAACGGGGCCGCCGACATCGTGCGCACGCTGGAGGACGACGAGTCGCCGCGGCGCGCGCCGCTGGTCGCCGCGTTCGACGCGGCGCTGGCGCGCCTCGAAGCCGACGCGACGCTGTCGCGCGCCGACCGGCTGAACGCGCTCATCGCCCGCATCGACCTGGCGCGCCTGGGCCTGGCGAAGGAAGGCAACGAAGCGCTGCACCCGAAGCTGGCCGAGCCGCTGCTGGCCGACCTGCGCGCGCACGTGGCGCGCGCCGACCGCGAGATCACCGACGGCTACGAGCGCCAGGCGGTGATCACCGCCGCCGGCTATGCGCTCGGCCGCGCCGGCCTGTGGGCCGAGAGCGAGGCGCTGCTGAAGGCCAACCTCGCCAAGAGCCATTCGCCGTACTACCTGATGAGCCAGCTCGCCAGCAACGCGCGCAAGCTCGGCAGGAAGGACGAGGCGTTGCGCTGGTACGGCGAGGCCTTCGACAAGTCCACCGGCCCGGCGACGCGGCTGCAATGGGGCTCGGGCTACCTCGCGGCGTTGGTCGACCTGGCGCCGCAGGACGCGGCGCGCATCGAGAAGGTCGCGGCGGCGCTGCTGCGAGAAGCCGCAGGCGACAGTGGCGCCTTCGAAGGCCGCAGCGCGCGCTCGCTGCAGCGCGCCGGCACCAAGCTCCTTGCCTGGAACGGCGACGGCCGGCACGCCGCGGCGATGAAGCGGCTGCAAGGGCAGCTCGACACGCTGTGCGCGAAGGTCGAAGCGGCCGACGGCCAGCGCGCCGCCTGCGACAAGCTCTTCAAGCCGGCAGGGACGGCGGTGGGCGTGAAGTCGGCGCTGTCGATGTTCCTGCACCGCCTGTGGTGGCCGGTCTTGTGGCCGGACGCGAAGGCCGCGTGAGCGCCGAGCGCCGCGCTGTTGCGGCGGACGTCGACGGCGGGGAGCAGGGGCTCGACGGCGCACGCCGGCGGCTGGCGGCGCTGCTGCTCGGCGCGCCCTGGGCGCCCTCGCTCGCCTGGGCGGCGCGCGGGGCGCCGCCCGCGGCAGGGGGCCCGGCCAAGGCCGGCGCTGCGGACGAAGTGCCGCCCGGCGGCGCCACGGCCGCCAACGCCGCCACGCCCGTTCACGCCACGACCGGCCGCTGGGCGCACGCCTTTGCCGCCTACGGCGAACCGAAATACCCGGCGGACTTCCACCACTTCGAATACGTGAATCCCGAGGCGCCCAAGGGCGGCACGATCCGCCTGCGCTTCCCGGATCGCCGCTCCAGCTTCGACAAGTACAACCCGTGGACGACGCGCGGCAACGCGCCGGCGGGCATCCTCATCTGGATGGTCGAGACGCTGTGCCATCTGGCGCAGGACGAGCCGGCAACGATGTACGGCCTGCTTGCCGAGAGCCTGAACGTGGCGCCCGACTTCCGCGCGGTGACGTTCCGCCTGAACCCGCGGGCGCGCTTCTGGAACGGCGACGCGGTCACCGCCGCCGATGTCGTGCACAGCCACGCGATGCTGGCCGGCAAGCGCGCCTCGCCGGCCTACCAGAACCAGGTGATCGGCATCGCCCGCGTCACGGCGCTGGACGAACGCACCGTGCGCTTCGAGTTCAAGGAGCCCGGCCGCGACCAGGTGCTCATCGCCGGCACGATGCCGGTGTTCAGCCGCCAGTGGGGCGGCGGCAAGCCGTTCGACGAGGTGACCACCGAGTTCCCGATCACCTCGGGCGCCTACGTCATCGACAAGGCCGAGATGCCGCGGCGCATCGAGTACCGGCTGAACCCGCAGTACTGGGCGCGCGACCTGCCGGTGCGGCGCGGCCACTTCAACTTCGAGCGCGTCGTCTACCGCGCCTACCAGGACCATGCCGTGGCGCGCGAGGCGTTCAAGGCCGGCGAGTTCGATCTGATGAAGGAATACGGCGGCCGCTCGTGGGTGCGCCTGCACGCAGGGCCCAAGTGGGACGACGGGCGCATCGTCAAGCGCTCGCTGGAAACCTCGTTCGGCCAGGGCTTGCAGGCCTACCACCTCAACCTGCGGCGGCCGCTCTTCGGCGACATCCGCGTGCGCGAGGCGCTGGACTGGAGCTTCGACTACGACACCGGCAACCGCACCGGCATCTACAGGCGCGCCGAGAGCGTGTTCAGCAACTCCGAGTTCGCGGCGGTCGGGTCGCCGGCGGCGGGCGAGCTGAAGCTGCTCGAGCCGTTCCGCACCGAGCTGCCCGCGCGCGTGTTCGGCCCGGCCTACCGTGCGCCGACGACAGGGCGCGACCCGCGCCGCTTGCGCGCCAACCTGCTGCGCGCGCGCGCCTTGCTCGAAGCGGCCGGCTGGAAGCTCGACGACGCGGGCACGCTGCGCAACGCCCGGGGCGAGGCGTTCGTCGTCGAGTACCTGACGCCGCGCGAGGGCGGCCTCGAAGACTGGCAGCACAACCTGAAGAAGCTGGGCATCGAGCTGAAGGAGCGGGTCGTCGATTTCGCGCTGTACCGGCGGCGGCTGGAGCGTTTCGACTTCGACATGGTGACCATCGTCGAAGGCGACTTCACGCTGCCCTCGGCCGCCGAGCTGAAGGGCAGCTACGGCTCCCAGGCCGCCGACGAGGAGGGCAGCAGCAATTACCGCGGCATCAAGAGCCGCGCCGTGGATGCGATGCTCGAGGCGATCGCCGCGGCGAACACGCTCACCGAACTGCGCGACGCGGCGCGTGCGCTCGACCGGCTGGTGATGTGGGGCCACTTCCAGGTGCCCGACCTCTACACCAACGCCGAGAACGTCTCGTGGTGGAACCGCTTCGGCATCCCCCCGGTGCAGGCGAAGTACTTCAGCGCCGACTTCCTGATCTCGGGCTTCGTCGAGTTCGGGCCCTGGCCGCTGTGGTGCTGGTGGGACGCGAAGCGGGCGGCGGCGAAGGTGCCTGCCAGCGCGCCGGCGTCGGCGCCGCGGGCGTGAGGCCGCACGAACCCCGGACCATGGCCGCCTACATCCTCAAGCGCCTGCTGCTGATGGTGCCCACGCTGCTGGGCGCGCTGACCATCACCTTCATCGTCATGCAGTTCGTGCCCGGCGGGCCGATCGAGCAGATCATGGCCGAGGCCCGCGTCGGCCAGGGCGGCGCCGGCGACGGCGGCGCCTACAAGGCCGGGCGCGACCTCGACAAGAAGCAGCTGGAGGAGCTGAAGAAGCTGTACGGCTTCGACAAGCCGCTGCACGAGCGCTACTTCGACATGCTCGCCAGCTACGCCCGCTTCGACCTCGGCAGGAGCTTCCTGCAGAACAAGCAGGTGTGGGATCTCATCAAGGAGAAGCTGCCGGTGTCGGTGTCGCTGGGGCTGTGGACGTTCCTGCTCACCTACCTCGTCAGCGTGCCGCTGGGCGTGGCCAAGGCGGTGCGCGAGGGCAGCCGCTTCGACACGCTGAGCACGGCGCTGGTGCTGCTGGGCTACGCGATCCCCGGCTTCGTGCTGGGCCTGCTGCTGATCGTGCTCTTCGCCGGCGGCAGCTTCTGGGACTGGTTCCCGCTGCGCGGTCTCACGTCCGACAACTGGGACGAACTGGCCTGGCCGGCCCGCATCCGCGACTACTTCTGGCACCTGGCGCTGCCGCTGGCCTGCCTGGCGATCGGCAGCTTCGCCAGCGTGACGATGCTCACCCGCAACACCTTCATCGAGGAAGTGCGCAAGCAGTACGTGCTGGTGGCGCGCGCCAAGGGCCTGTCGCCGCGGCGCGTGCTCTACAAGCACATCTTCCGCAACGCGCTGATCCCGCTGGTCACCGGCTTCCCGGCGGCGTTCATCGGCGCCTTCTTCGCCGGCGCGCTGCTGATCGAGACGCTGTTCTCGCTCGACGGCCTGGGCCTGCTCGCCTACGAGAGCGTCGTGCGCCGCGACTACCCGGTGGTGCTGGGGTCGCTGTACCTGTTCACGCTGATCGCGCTGGTGACCAAGCTCGTCACCGACCTCACCTACGTGCTCGTCGACCCGCGCGTGCAGTTCGGCGCCGTGGGGCGCTGACGCGGCCCCGGCAACGAAGGAAGAGACCAGCGAACCATGGCCACGCGCGCCAACCCCTTCGAAGTGACCGTCGCGCCCGCTGGCGGCGACACGGTGGCGCCCGACGACAGCGCCTTCGCGCCGCCGCCGGCCGGGCCCTGGCGGCGTGCCTGGGGCCGCTTCGAGCGCCATCGCCTGGGCTATGTGTCCTTGTGGGTGCTGGCGGCGATGCTGCTGCTGTCCACCTTCGCCGAAGGGCTCAGCAACGAGCGGCCGCTGGTGGCGTGCGTGGACGGCCGCTGGTACGTGCCGGTGCTGTCCAACCCGAGCGAGAAAGCGCTCGGCGGCGACTTCGGCACGCCGGCCGACTGGAAGGACCCCCTCGTTCGCTCGCTGCTGGCCCGGCCCGGCAACTGGGCGATCTTCGCGCCCAACGAGCACGGCGCCAACTCGCGCGACGACTTCAACGGCGGTCTGCCGCCGGCGCCGCCCGACGCGGTGAACTGGCTCGGCACCGCCCCCAAGGGGCGCGACATGATCGCGCGGCTGCTGTACGGCTTTCGCGTCAGCATCTGGTTCGCGCTGGCCCTGACGCTCGTCGGCACGGCGCTGGGCGTGGCCGCCGGCGCGTTGCAGGGCTACTTCGGCGGCCGCACCGACCTGTTCCTGCAGCGCGCCACCGAGATCTGGGGCGCGTTGCCCGAACTGCTGCTGCTGATCCTGTTCGCCTCGATCTTCGAGCCGAGCCTGCTGCTGCTGCTGGTGCTGCTGTCGCTGTTCGGCTGGATGGGCCTGTCGGACTACGTGCGTGCCGAGTTCCTGCGCAACCGCAGCCTGGAGTTCGTCAAGGCGGCACGGGCGCTGGGCCTTTCCAACGGCCAGATCATCTGGCGCCACGTGCTGCCCAACTCGATGACGCCGGTCATCACCTTCCTGCCGTTTCGCATGAGCGCAGGCATCCTCGGACTCACGGCGCTGGACTTTCTCGGCCTGGGCGTCCCGGGCAGCGTGGCGTCGCTGGGCGAGTTGCTCAAGCTCGGCAAGGAGAACCTCTACGCCTGGTGGGTGGTGGTGCCCACCTTCTTGCTGCTGGTGGTGACGATGCTGCTGCTCACCTTCGTCGGCGACGCGCTGCGCGACGCCTTCGACACGCGCAAGTCATGAGCGAGGCGATCGAGGCGAAGGCCGACGGCGCGGCGCCGCTGCTGCTGCTGGACGGCCTGACGGTGCGCTTCGGCGCCAGCACCGTCGTCGACAGCGTCTCGCTGGCCATCAACCCCGGCGAGAAGTTCGGCCTCGTCGGCGAGTCGGGCTCGGGCAAGTCGATCACCGCGCTGTCGGTGCTGCGGCTCGTCGGCGGCGCGACGACGCGCGGGCGCATCTTCTTCGCCGGCGAGGAGATCACCGCCAAGGACGAGCCGGCGATGCGCGCGCTGCGCGGGCAGCGCATCGGCATGATCTTCCAGGAGCCGATGACGGCGCTGAACCCGCTGTTCACGGTGGGCAACCAGATCGCCGAGGGGTTGCAGGTGCACCTGGGCCTCGACCGCGCCGAGGCGCGCGAGCGTTCGGTCGCGCTGCTCGAGCGCACCGGCATCCCCGAGCCGGCGCGGCGCGTCGACAGCTACCCGCACGAGCTTTCCGGCGGCCAGCGGCAGCGGGCGATGATCGCGATGGCGCTCGCCTGCCGGCCGCAGCTTCTCATCTGCGACGAGCCGACGACGGCGCTCGACGTCACCGTGCAGGCGCAGATCCTGGCCCTGCTCGACGAGCTGCAGGCCGAGATGGGGATGGCGCTGTTGTTCATCACCCACGACCTGAACCTGGTGCGCCGCTTCACGCACCGTGTCGGCGTGATGGAGCGGGGCCGGCTCGTGGAGGTGGGCGCCACCGCCGACGTCTTCGCCCGCCCCCGGCACGAGTACACGCGCCGGCTGCTCGCCAGCCGGCCGGTGCGCAGCGTGACGCCGGTGCCGGCCGACGCGCCGGTGCTCGTGAAGAGCGAGGCGCTGCGCGTGAGCTTCGACCTCAAGGCGGGCTGGTGGAAGAAGCGGCCTTTCCACGCCGTGCGCGAGGCGACGTTGTCGCTGCGCCAGGGCGAGACGATCGGCATCGTCGGCGAGTCGGGCTCCGGCAAGACGACGCTCGGCATGGCGCTGCTGGCGCTGCAGGCGCCGAGCGCCGGCACGGTGCACCTGGGCGAGGAGCGAATCGACAACGCGCCGCGCGAGGTCCTGCGGCGCATGCGCCGGCGCATGCAGGTGGTGTTCCAGGACCCGTTCGCCTCGCTCAGCCCGCGCATGACCATCGGCCAGATCGTCGGCGAGGGGCTGGCGTTGCACCGGCCGGAGCTCACGCGCGGCGAGCGCGACCGGCTGATGCTCGAGATGTTGGACGAGGTGGGCCTGGCCGACCGGCACGGCGTGGCCGGCGTGCTGCACCGCTATCCGCACGAGTTCAGCGGCGGGCAGCGCCAGCGCATCGCCATTGCGCGCGCCGTCGTGCTGCGGCCGGAGGTGCTGGTGCTCGACGAGCCGACCTCGGCGCTGGATGTCTCGGTGCAGCAGCAGGTGCTGCAGCTGCTGGTGTCGCTGCAGCAGCGCTACGGCATGAGCTACGTCTTCATCAGCCACGACCTCGCCGTCGTGCGCGCGATGTCGCACCGCGTGATGGTGATGAAGGACGGCGA
>JAEUPF010000121.1 GCA_016790425.1 Rubrivivax sp. | reverse complement strand
GTTTCAATCCACGCGCGCCCGGTGAAGGGCGCGCGACGCAACCGCCCACTCGTAGTAGGCAGTCGTGTCCGCGTTTCAATCCACGCGCGCCCGGTGAAGGGCGCGCGACCTGGCATTTCGCGCGGGTGGCAGCCGGCGACGTAGTTTCAATCCACGCGCGCCCGGTGAAGGGCGCGCGACTCGCGTACCCGCCTGCTTTGCAGCCCACGCGATGTTTCAATCCACGCGCGCCCGGTGAAGGGCGCGCGACGCCGCAAGCCTAACGCCTCGCGCCGACCCGGGATTCCGCGTGCTTCGCGCGAACCTGTCGGCCGCCGATGAGTCCTTCGGCCCACTTCGGCGCCTGGGAGCCGAATCTCCTGATGGCGCAAGCACTTGTTGCCCGCGCGAACCACCTGCGCCGAGCGCGGACACTGCGGGTTCGCGCGGATCTAGATGACCAGCGGTTGCTCATAGTCCGTTGCCTTGAACCTGCCATGCTCCCGCACCTCGCAGCCCTTGGTGTCGGCCAGGCGGTAGAGGCGGAGGCAATCGGTCTCGGTGTCGATGATGGACAGCAACTTTCGCTCCAGCGCTTCCATCCGGGCCAGGTCGAGCTGGCATTCGAACACCGACTTTTGAACCCGTTGCCCGACGCCCTCGCAGGCCTTGGCCACCCGACGCAGGCGGCGGCGCCCGGCAGGGGTCTCGGTGTTGACGTCGTAGCACACGATCACCAGCATCGTCGCCTTTGCTCAGCGCATTGCGAACGGCGGATACTCGGCCGCCTCGCCGCGCACGTGGCGCGCCACGAGCCGTGCCTGCACCAGCGGCACCAGACCGAGCGGCACATTCTCGGCCAGCAGCGCGTGCGTCAGCGGCTCCTGCTTGCGTTCCTGGAACGCAACCACTACAGCCTTGCGCGCATCGCCTTGGAGCAGCACGGCGCCGCCTTCGCGTTCGTCGAACGCGCCGTCCGCCACCTGGAGCCGGTTGATCAACGTCAGTGCCAGCCGATCTGCCAGTGGCCTGAACTCCTCCATCAAGTCCAGCGCCAGCGCCGCCCGCCCCGGGCGCAATGCGTGCAGGTAGCCGACCTGCGGGTCCAGGCCGCAGGCTTCGCAGGCGCTGCGGCAATCGTTCATCCACATCGAGTACAGGAACGACAACAGGGCGTTCATGCGGTCTCGCGGCGGCCTGCGGCTGCGGGCCTCCATGCCGTAGCGCTCGCGAAGGTCGGGGCGGACCAGGTGGTTCAGCGCCGCGAAGTAGTTGCGCGCGGCCTCGCCTTCCACGCCACGAACGGCGTCCAGGGTGCCGGCCTCAGGCAACGCGCGCTGGCTGGCAGCCAGGTTCTGGGCGGCGCGTGTCAGATTGCGCCGGTCGGCTTCGTCCTTGGCATCGCGGGCGCCGCGCAGCAGCACGTGGCGCTGATTGCGCAGCTTGCCGGCGACGATGCGCCGGGCGAGGCGCAGCGCGAAGGACGGGTCCCGGCTGGTGGAGTGCTGAGCGCATCGCAGCAGCACGTTGCCCGAAGTGGCCCCTTCCAGGCGGGCCTTGAAGCGGCCGCTTGCGTCCAGCAGCACCAGCGCGATCCCGTCGTCGGCCAGACGATGCATCAGCGGCACGCTCACGCTTACCGGGCCGAAGCACACCACAGTACCCAGGTGGTGCAGTGGCACCCGCAGCCGCGTCTCCTCGCCCACGAGCAGCCGCAGTGTGTCGTTGTCAAGCCGCAGGTGGCTGTCGGGGAGGGTGACGTAAAGGGTGTTGAGCAACTGCATGCTCACGGCTCTTTGCCTGGGTCGAAGAGGTCGTCGGCGCCGCCCGCGCCGCTGGCCATGCGAGCCAGCGCTTCCGGCTGGCAACGGTCGCGCAGCGAGCAGCCGCGACAGCGCCGGGTGTCGGTGGTCGGCGGCGGCAGCCGGCCGGCAGCCAGCATCACCCGCACTTCGTCGGCGGCGTCGGCCACGCGCTGCAGCAGTTCGGCGCCGATGGCCACTACGCGCCTGCGCTTGCTGCTGGCGTAGAAGAGCGCTCCTTCCGGTACTGCGCGCCCGGTCATCTCCTTCAGGCACAGCGCCTGCGCAGCAAGCTGCAGGTCGTCGCAGGCGGCGATGTCTGCGGCCTTGTGGCGGCTGCCGTGCTTGTACTCCACCGGGTAGGGCCGGCCGTCGGGTTCGAACTCCACCGTGTCGGCCTTGCCCACCAGGCCGAGGCGGTCGCTGAACAGCGGCAGCGCCCGCTCCACCCGCAGGCCGCGGCGCACCTCGAAGCCGGGTCGGTCTACTTGCGAATGCACGGCGTTGCCGCGCAGCGTGTGCAGGTTGTCGTCGAAGGCCTGCTCCAGGTGGATCAGGCCGCACTGGCGCGGGCAGTAGGCCCAGTGCTGCAGCGCCGAGATCGGCAGGGGCTCGGGCTCATCCACGCCCGGCCGGCAGGGGCCTGCGACGCAGACCCTCGCGTGTGCACACCACGAACTGCCCCGCCACCGGCGCCGCCAGGGCCTGCAGCAGCAGCGCCGCGGCGGCGGCAGCATCGACCGGGTGCATGCGCAGGTACAGGATGGCGGCCGGCGGCGCCTCGCCGTGCTGGTAGACGAGGTCACCGAAGTCGGCATCGAAGGTGACGAGCACGCGGCCGGACTCGCGCGCTCGCGCAATGACGCGGCGGTCGTCCGCGCCCGGGTCGATGTCGGCGAGATGCACGACATCATGGCCGGCACTCGCCAGCGCCGTGCTGGCCGAGCGCGGCATGTTCTCGTCCAGCAGCAGCGCCGCCACCGTTACCCGCTGCGAGTGCAGCTACCCGGGCTGACCTTCGGCGGCCTTGGACTGAAGCACGAAGGCCTCGTCCTTGAGGCACTCGCGCACGAACGCGAACACTGCCTGCAGATCCTCGGCCTTCAGCTGCGGGTACTCGTCCAGGATGCGCTGGCTGCTCCAGCCCGAGGCCAGCAGTTCCAGCACGAAGTCCACGCCGATGCGCGTGCCGGCCACGCGCGGGCGGCCGAACAGCGTGTCGGGGGTGGTGACGATGCGGCCCTGCCAGTCCATCAGTTCAAGCCCTTCGTGTGAGCCTGACGCCCGGGCCGGCATCGGCGCTCTCGCCGATGGCCAGCGCGCGGCCGTCGAAGGTGATGGAGTATGCGCCGAAGTCGCGCGCCGGGCCCGCGGCGTCGCCGGTGCGGCCGGCCGCGAGGCGGTCGAAGAGGGCGTGCGCATGCGCGTTGCCGAGCTCGCTCTCATGCTCGAACACGTACAGCCCGCGCGTGCTCATCTGGCCACGCGCGGCACTGCGGTCGTGCTCGAACATTTGCTCCAGTGCCTGCCACAGCAGCGCGAGGTCGCCGTCGTCGAAGCCCGTCTGCCGGGCGAGGAAGGCGGAGACGAAGCCGTGCGTGCGGTACAGGCCGTAGGGGACGGTGTGCTTGCGGCCCATGGTGCGGTTGTCGCCCTGCTGCTTCTCGGCTTCGCCCTCCGTGGCCACGGCCACGCGGGTGATCGAGTGCTCGAGCGCGACCACGGGGTCGATGGAGCGGGCGAAGGTCAGCTGCACGGGGCCACGGACCTGGCCAGCGTTGGTTCCCGTGGACATCACCGCCCCGAAGGTGCGCACGTCGAAGAAGTTCTGGCACATCCAGGCGCGCGCCTTCTCGACCTCGTCGCCGCTGCCCTTGCGCTTGTCCTTTGCGGCCTTCTTCTTCGGTGCGTCCGGAGCTTCGCCCTCTGCGGACTCGGCCTCGGCGGGATCGAGCTTCAGCGCCGAGTAGGCGCGCTGGTGCTGCTGGTTGAGGATCGCCTTCTCGCGCACGTAGATCTCGAATCGCTTCTCGCCATCGGCCGGGTCGCGCTGCTCCTGCTCGCGCGTCATCGCGACGAAGTTGCGCACCTTGCGCTTGAGCGACACATCGGTGACGAGCCCGTGTCCGGTCTCGGCATCCAGCCGGGGCAGGTTGCCCGCGTCGGGGTCGCCGTTGGGGTTGCCGTCCTTCACATCGAACAGCAGCACGAAGTCGTAGCGGTGGGCAAGCGCCATGGTCAGTTCTCCTGAGCGGGGTTGTCGTTGGTGACGGATTCGGCAGCAGTGCGGGTGGCGTACAGGCTCTGCCGCTGGTGGTAGTAGCCCAGCGCGAACAGCCCCTGGGCATGCAGGTCGAGCTGGCGAGGGAAGTCGATGAGGGCCGGCTGCTCGAGGCTGCCGCAGATCTTCCCGACCAGCTTTTCGAAGAACGCCTCGAGGCCCGGCGAGAGCTTCTTCAGGTGCGCGTTCTTCAGCCGCATCAGCGTCGGAAACACCGCGCCGGGCGTGCTGGAGGCGGCGCCGTAGTAGCGGTCGCGGATGGTGGCGTTGATGCCGGGCTGCGCCGCGGACTGGATGCGCTCCAGCACGGCGAACAGTCGGCCCAGGCGATAGGCGGGGTCGGTCTGGTTCACGTCGAGTTCCTCCCGGATGAACTGGAAGTCGGGCGGCCCGCCGTGACGGCGGCGGTGCTCGCGGTTGATGCAGGCCTTGAGGACGGCGGCCCGCAGATAAGGCACGTTGCCCCCGAAGGCATCGGTCGCCTGCTCGGCGCGGCAGCGGTTGACCGCAGCGTTGAGCAGCGCCGGGGGGTAGGGCGCGCCTTCGAGAATGGCGCGTAGCCACTCACCGGCCAGGCGCGGCGGCACGTTTTCGGCCTTGCCCTGCGGTGCGATGGAGCGCAGCAACCAGTACATGGCCGGGGTCGCGGCGTCGCGCTCGGAATGACGCACGATGCGCAGGTCGCCGAAGTGCTGCAGGATGCGCGGTCCCAGGCGCTGGAAGGTGTCGTGAAACCAGAAGCGCACCGCGATGCGCGAGGCGTTGGGCGCCAGACCGAGCACGAAGAAGCGCAGCGCGGTGTCCTCCGCGCCCGGCGTTCCGCGGGTGGCGCCGGCCAGGCGCTGGCGCACGGCGTCGACGTGCGCGTCGGGGTCGTCGCCGAAGAGTGCGATCAGTTCGGGCTCGATGCGGTCGTCGCGGTCGGCCCAGATGACAGTGGTCGCATCGCCGATCTGGACCTTGTTCGGCGAGTCGCGGCCGAGCAAGGCATTCAGTGCCGTCGTGTACGCAAAGGCGGCCCGCTCGCCCACCGGCGCGTTCTCGCCCTGGCGCTCGGTCTTTCCGTACGACTCGAACGCCCGCGCGTTGAACGACACGATGTTGGCGCCCGAGGTCTGTGCATCGCGAACACCCTTGATGGCGGCGTGCAGGCGTGCCACGGGGCGCCGGCCGCCTTCGACCAGGCACCAGTGTTGAGGCGCGTCGTTCGCGGCAGTGTTCGCCTGCGCCGCCCGCACGACCGCGGGTCGCTGGCAGACGAGGTCGCCCTGGTCCCCGGCGAGGGCGAACGTCAGCACGGGGTTCGTCTCTTCGATCTCGTGCCAGGCCGTGTGAGCCCGCAGCGCCGTCCAGTCCGCGCGGTCGAGCGCGCCGAGCACCGCGCGTACGCCGGCATCATCGAGCGCGCTCTGCGGCAGGGCCTCGATGCGTTGGCGAAACGCCTGCGCCGGCGTGAAATCGCCGCCGCCCTTGCGCTGGCGCTCCATCCCGATGACGTATTCGGCACTGTCCCACAGCAGGTTGGCCTTGACGCCGGAGGTCTTCTTCTCGCCTTGCGGTACGAGAAAGGTCTGTGCGCGCAAGCGCTTGCCGTCGGCCTGCCTCGTGTCGCGCAGTTGCCGAACGCGGCCATCGGCGTCGATCTCGATGACGAAGGGAATGGCCTTGTCCTCGAGCCCGAAGGCCGGCAACCGCCGGGCCGGATCCGCGCTTGCGCAGCGCCGGTCGTAGTAGTCCACCAGTGCCTGCAGGATCACCGCGCCACCTCCTCAGAGTCGAACGACGGCACGTCGATCACGCCGGCCGTCAACTGCGCACGGAAGAAGCGCGGCTGCGGGTCGGCGGGGTCGGTGAAGTCCAGGTCGTGCAGCATCCAGCCGAGATCGCGCGTGTCGGCGATGGGCGCCGGCTCGGAAGCGAGATCGTCTACCAGTCGCCAGCGCGCCGCGAACTCGCGGCAGCCGAGGTAGGGCTGGTTCACGCATTGGCCCCTGCGCGCGCGGCGCTCGAACATCGCGAAGAACTTGGCCGGCGGCTCGGGGTCGTTGCGGTCAGGGCGCACGATGAGGTCGGCATGCAGCCGCCAGGCCGTGTCGCGCAGCAGCAGCGCCGCGCGTTGCTGGCGGTCCTCGTCCACGTACAAGGCCAGCTCGCCTGCGCCTTGCTTCATTGCCTGCTGGACATTGCGCGTCGAGACCACCGAGGCGACCTCGTTGCGCCGCAGGTTCATCCACCGCACCGGCGCCAGGACTTCGATGCGTCGTACCTGCCAGCGGACGGCTGGCTTGTAGAAGATGGCTTCGAAGACGGCGCGCGCCGCCGAAGGCGTGATGACGTCGTAGCTGACGCGCTCGACCTTCATCTCCGGCCGCGTGAAGCAGGCCCACTCGCCGCGAACGTCGAGCACGAAGCGTTGCTGGTCCATCTTTCCCTCCCCCTTTTCCCGGGCACCTACTGAACCAGCGTGGCGGCGTCCAACGTGGCGCCGTCGGCCAGTAAACCGAACCGCGTGCTGTAACGCTGGTCGTCGTTGAGCACGAGCCAGCCCGGCAGCGCTTCGCTGAAGTCGCCGCGCGCCAGCCCCGCCTGCACCTCGCGTCGGCGCGCCTGCACCACGTAGCGCTGCAACGCGCGCAGGTGCCAGCGCTCGGCGCTGCCGGCCTTCAGCGCGCGCAGCGCCTGTGCCACGCGCTCGTCTGGGCCGCTGAGCGGCATGTACGGCACGACGACGGCGACCTGGTCCTGGTCGTCGATCAGCCGGTAGGCCTGGGCGGCGCTGCGCAAGCGCAGATCGAAGTCCGGGCTCGGCCTGAGCATGGCGAGCACCTGCTTTTCGTCGAGCTGAAACTGCGCGTACCAGTGCCTGAAATACTCGCTGAAGAGCTCGGGAGGCAGCGCCTCGGGTCGCATGGCGCCCAGAACCGCGCGCGTGGCTTGCGCGGCGCGAACCAGCGTTGCCAGCGTGGCCGGGATCGGGCGGACGAAGACCTCCACGCGGCCGCCGCGCGCGCCCAGGCGCCCCTCGCGGTTGCAGCGCCCCGCCGCCTGCGCGATGGCGTCCAGGCCGGCCAGCGCCCGGAAGACGACCGGGAAGTCGATGTCCACGCCCGCTTCCACCAGCTGCGTGGCCACCACGCGCAGCGGCATGGAAGCGCTGTCGCGGCATTCGTCGAGCCGCCGGCCGATCGCGGCGATGGTGTCCGCGCGGTGCTGGCCGCACATCGCGGCCGACAGGTGCAACGTCGGTCCGCCGTCGGGTGCGGCGGCGTCGAGGGCGCGCACCAGTTCCGCGGCGTCGCGCCGCGTGTTGACGATCGCGAGCACAGCCGCTTCCGCGGCCAGGCGTGCGGCCACGGCGGTGATGTCCGCGGGCGCCTGGAGGTCGGCCGGCCATTGCAGACGGACCCGTTCGAGCTGTTCGTACAGGGGCCGCACGGCCTGGACGATCTCGCGCGGCCTGTCCCTGCCGCGCGTCAACCCGCGCAGGCTCGCCCGCGCATCGAAGCGCGTGATGTCGCTCAGCACTGGCTGCGTGGCGGTGCACGACACCAGCGTCACGCCGTAGTGGCGCACGAGCAGCCGCAGCGCGTCGAGCGTAGGCTGCAGGAACGGCGGCGGCAGGGTCTGCGCCTCGTCGAGCACGATCACGCTTTTCTGCACCCGGTGCAGCTTGCGGCAGCGGCTGGTGCGCGCGGCGAAGAGGCTCTCGAACAGCTGCACGTTGGTGGTGACAACGAGCGGCGCGTCCCAGTTCTCGCAGGCCAAGCGCGAGCGCGCCGTCTCGTCGCTGCTGGCGCCGTCGGTCTGGCTGTGGTGCTCGACGAGCCCGTCGCGCCCGAAGATGCCGGCGAGCACATCGGCGGTCTGCTCGACGATGCTGGTGTAGGGGATGGCAACGATGACGCGTTCCATGCCGTTTGCCACTGCGTGCTCGAGCGCGAATGCGAGCGAGGCCAGCGTCTTGCCACCCCCCGTCGGCACTTGCAGGCTGAACACGCCGGGCGGTTGTGCGGCGGCGAGGCGGCAGTCGGCGAGGACCTGGACGCGGGCGCGCATCACCGAGTCGTCTGCACGGCCTTCGGCGCGAACTCTTGCGGCCATGCCATCCAGATGGGCGTCCAGGCGACGCAGGTAGTCGGCCAGCGGTGGGAAGCCCGTGCGCCGCTCGGCGCGGGCCCGGTCCAGGTAGGCCTCGGTGTCCAGAAAGTCCGCATCGACGAGCGCCGAGAACAGCATGCGAAGCCAATGCGCCTGCGCCAGCGGCTCGCCTTCGCGCAGACCCGGAATGCCGGGCAGCATCGCGCGCGCCGCCGCCTCCAACTGGTCGGGTAGCGCCAAAAGCGCCGGGGCGTGCGCAGCGCAAGCCTCGAGCGCCTCGCGTTGCTCGCGCTGGCTGTCGAACTTGCCGGGACCCAACAGCCGGGCCTTCAAGTCGGTGGCGTCGTAAAGGCCGGCGTGGTGCGCCGCGATCAGGTGCGCGAGGAGCCAGCCGGCACGTCGCCCGGGTTCCCCGTAGCGCCGCTCCAGTTCCTCGAGGGCGTGCAACGCGCCAGCGGCCGAGTGGCTCTTGTCGCGCAAACCGACGCCGCGGCCCTCGATATGAGCGTTCTCGTCTTGCCGGATGTACTGCTGAAAGCCCGGGCGGAACTTGCCCAGGTCGTGCCAAAGGCCGGTCAGGTGCCCCCAAAGCGCTGCACCTTCCGGTGCCACGCGGCCGGCGAGCTCGGCGACTGCGTGGAGGTGGTCGGCGAGGGCATGGTCCGGACCGTGGGCGATAGGGAGCATGGCCGGATCCTGCAGGCACCGCTGGCTCACAGGATGAGCCTGCGGGCGTCGTGCCGCCGAAGTGAAGCGACGCGCTGTTCCGTCGATGCGCAGGGCGGTCTACGGAGCCAGCGCTCACGATCGAGGAAGCGTTCCACCCGCGCCAACCCCTCGCCCTCCCTTGCCTCCCGGCACGGGCGAAACGCCCCGGCCGCGTGGGCGGCTACTCTAGCCAGCACCAACCGCGCCGCGTGTGCAATGTTCCTCGCTCTGCGAGCCGCCTCGCTGCGGCCTTGACCCAGTTCAGGTCAGGCCACCGCCACCGGAATCTTCCCGATCCTCGCCTGCCACTCGCGCGGCCCGGTGTCGTGCACGCTGGTGCCGCTGGCGTCCACCGCCACCGTCACCGGCATGTCCTTCACGTCGAACTCGTAGATCGCTTCCATGCCGAGGTCGGCGAAGCCGACGACCTTGGCGGCCTTGATGGCCTTGGCGACGAGGTAGGCGGCGCCGCCCACCGCCATCAGGTACGCGCTCTTGTGCTTCCTGATCGCCTCGACCGCCACCGGCCCGCGCTCGGCCTTGCCGATCATCGCGATGAGGCCGGTCTTCGCCAGCATCATCTCGGTGAACTTGTCCATGCGCGTGGCGGTGGTCGGGCCGGCGGGGCCGACGACTTCGTCGCGCACCGGGTCCACCGGGCCGACGTAGTAGATGACGCGGTTGGTGAAGTCCACCGGCAGTTGTTCGCCCCTGGCCAGCATGTCCTGGATGCGCTTGTGCGCGGCGTCGCGGCCGGTGAGCATCCTGCCGTTGAGCAGCAGCGTGTCGCCGGGCTTCCAGCTCGCCACTTCGGCCGGCGTCAGCGCATCGAGGTTCACGCGCTTGCTTTTCTTCTCGTCGGGCGCCCAGTTCACCTGGGGCCACAGGTCCAGGCTGGGCGGCTCCAGGTAGGCTGCTCCGCTGCCGTCGAGCACCACGTGCGCGTGCCGCGTCGCGGCGCAGTTGGGGATCATCGCCACCGGCTTGCTCGCCGCGTGCGTGGGGAAGGTGGCGATCTTCACGTCGAGCACGGTCGTCAGGCCGCCCAGGCCCTGCGCGCCGATGCCGAGCGCGTTGACCTTCTCGTACAGCTCGATGCGCAGCTCCTCGAGCTTGTTCTTCGGGCCGCGCGCGAGCAGGTCGAACATGTCGATCGGCTCCATCAGCACTTCCTTGGCCAGCAGCATCGCCTTCTCGGCCGTGCCGCCCACGCCGATGCCCAGCATCCCTGGCGGGCACCAGCCGGCGCCCATCGTCGGCACCGTCTTCAGCACCCAGTCGACGAGGCTGTCGCTCGGGTTCATCATGACGAACTTGCTCTTGTTCTCGCTGCCGCCGCCCTTGGCCGCGACGGTGACGCCGAGCTTGTTGCCGGGAACGAGGCGCGTGTGGATCACCGCCGGCGTGTTGTCCTTCGTGTTCTTGCGCTCGAACAGCGGGTCGGCCAGCACGCTGGCGCGCAGGAGGTTGTCCTTGTCCAGGTAGCCGCGGCGCACGCCTTCGTTGACCGCGTCGTCCACGCTGCCGGCAAAGCCGGTGAAGCGCACGTCCATGCCCACGTCGAGGAAGACGTTGACGATGCCGGTGTCCTGGCACAGCGGCCGCCTGCCTTCGGCGCACATGCGGCTGTTGGTGAGGATCTGCGCGATGGCGTCCCGCGCCGCGGCGCTTTGCTCGCGCTCGTAGGCGCGCGCCAGGTGCGTGATGTAGTCGGCCGGGTGGTAGTAGCTGATGTACTGCAGCGCCGCGGCGACGGATTCGATCAGGTCTTGCGGGCGGATCGTGGTCGTGCTCATGGGTAGTGGGGAACGTGGGCGTCGAAAGGGCAACGAAGGCTGCCCGGGATTATCGGCGGCGGCCCACGGCGGCGGCCATCCCGGCGCGATGGTTTCAGCGCGCCGCTAACCTGCGTGGCTGAGGCTCCCGGCACGGCAGGACCCGCGATGACGACTCCCACCCGCACCGAGCGCGACAGCTTCGGCCCCATCGACGTGCCGGCCGAGCGGCTGTGGGGCGCGCAGACGCAGCGCTCGCTGCACCACTTCGACATCTCGGGCGAGCGCCAGAGCGCCGAGCTGATCGGCGCCCTGGCGCTGGTCAAGCGCGCCGCGGCGGTGGTGAACCACGCGCTCGGCCTGCAGGGCAAGGCGCTGACCGAAGCCATCGTCGCCGCCGCCGACGAGGTGATCGCGGGGCAGCACGCCGCGGAGTTCCCGCTCGTCGTGTGGCAGACCGGCTCGGGCACGCAGACCAACATGAACGTCAACGAGGTGCTCGCCAACCGCGCCAGCGAGCTGCTGGGCGGCGCGCGCGGCGAAGGGCGGCTCGTGCACCCCAACGACGACGTGAACCTCAGCCAGA
>JAEUPF010000088.1 GCA_016790425.1 Rubrivivax sp. | reverse complement strand
TCAAGCACCCGGCAGTGGCCAATGCCGCCGTCGTGCCCAAGCCCGATGCCGAGCGCGGCGCCCTCGTGAAGGCCTACGTCGGGCTCGCGCGTCAGCAGCGTCGCACAGAGGATCGGCAACACCGCATTCTTGTTGGCCGAGGGCACGATGCGGCCGGAGAGCGGCGTGCCGCCGTGGACGATGAGGTTGGACATGCGGTGGCGGGGATGCGAGGAAGTCGCCACGATTGTCACCCCGGCCGCGGCCCGGGCCCCCTGTCGGGCCTTCCCTCGGCCCTTTCGTCGGATCGCTACCGGGCTTTCGCACGGGCGATCTCGCCGCCCACGGACGCCCGACGGCCGCATCGCCTCGCCGCTAGCGCCCGGGCGCCTCCAGGTGCGCCCTCTCCTCTTCCCGCAGACGCAACACCCGCCGCTGCACCTTGCCTGTGGTCGTCATGGGCAGGCCCTCGATGAACTCGATCTCCTTCGGATACTCGTAGGGCGCCAGCCGCCCTCGCACGTGCTGCTGCAGTTCCTCGACCAGCGCCGCGTCGCCGTGTCGCCCAGGCGCCAGCACGACGTAGGCCTTCACGAGCGCGCCGCGCTCGGCGTCGGGCTTGGGCACGACGGCAGCGTTGACCACCGCCGGGTGCTTGACGAGGCAGTTCTCGATCTCGCTCGGGCCGATGCGATAGCCGGCGCTCTTGAACATGTCGTCGCTGCGCCCCTGGTACCAGAGGTAGCCGCGCTCGTCCATGACGGCCGTGTCGCCGGTGCGGCACCAGCCGCCGAAGGCGGCTGCACCGGGATCGCCGGCGGTCGCGCGCGAGGCGGAATCGCCGGTGCGGCCAGTGAATTTGGCGCGAGTTGCCGCCTCGTTGCGCCAGTAGCCGAGGAAGAACACGGGATCGAGGTCGCCGTGCCGGTCGAGCCGGTGCACGGCCACGTCGCCCGGCGTGCCCGGCGGGCACTCGCGGCCCTCGTCATCGATCACGGCGACGCGGTGCCCGGGGTAGCCGCGGCCCATGCTGCCGGCGCGCGCCGGCCCGGCGGCGCGCCGCCGCCCGTCGCTGCCGAGGTAGCTGCCGCAGTTGCCGACGATGTAGTTGATCTCGGTCTGGCCGAACATCTCGTTGACGGTGACGCCGAGCGCTTCGCGGCACCAGTCGAACACCGTGTCGCCCACCGCTTCGCCGGCGCTCATGACGGCGCGAAGGCCGATGCGGTGCCGCGCGCGCGGCTCGGGCAGCGCCTTCATCATCGCCTTCAGCGCCGTGGGAAAGATGAAGCTGTGCGTCACGCGGTGGCGCTCGAGCAGCTCGAAGGCGCGCTCGGGCGAGAAGCGGCCCTGCCAGGCGACGATGCGGCGGCCGAAGAAGAGCGTGGGCAGCAGCGCGTCCATCAGGCCGCCGGTCCAGGCCCAGTCGGCGGGGCTCCAGAACACCTCGTCGCTGCGCTCGGGCACGCCGGCACCGAACCAGTTCTGGCTGCACACGAAGCCGGTGAGGTTGCCGATGAGCGCGCGGTGCGGGATCAGCGCGCCTTTCGGAGGCCCGGTGGTGCCGCTGGTGTAGATGAGCACCGCCGGGTCGTCGGCCGCCGTGGCCACCGGCGCGAAAGCGGCTTGCTCGCGCGCCAGCAGCGCCGACCAGTCGGCGTCGCCCCCGCCCTGCGCCGCGCCCACGGCGAGCAGCGCCTGGAGATCGGGGCATTCGGCGCGCGCCGCGCGCACGTTCGCCAGCGACGTCTCGTCGGCGATCGCCACGCGCGCCCCGCTGTCGGCGAGCCGGTAAGCCAGCGCCTCGGGGCCGAACAGCATCGACAGCGGCATCGCCACCGCGCCGAGCTGGTACACGGCCACGTGCGCGATGGCGGTCTCGGGCCGCTGCGGCATGACGATCGCGACGCGGTCGCCGCGCCCCACGCCCAGCCGCGCCAGCGCCGCGGCCAGGCGGTCGGCGTCGCGTTGCAGCTCGGCGTAGCTGAGCGTGCCGCTGGCGCCGGCCTCGTTGCCCCAGGCGATCGACACGTGCCGCTCGCCGCCCGCCCGGCGGGCCCAGCGGCCGCAGCAGGCCTGGCCGATGTTGAACGTGGGGGGTACGTGCCAGCGGAAGCCCGCGTGCAGCGCGGCGTAGGCGTCGGCGTCGGGCGCGGGTGAACTCTTGCGCATGCAACGAGCTTAAGCCGTGGCCGCAGCGGCCGCAGCCGGGGCTTGCCCGCTGCCCGGCGCCACGCGCGACGAGCCGTCGCCTGGCACACGCGCAGTCAAGTTCGCGGGTGCGCTGCCGAAACCGTGCCCATGGACGCGCTCCCATGCCGGGGCGCGCCCGCGAGAGACACACAGAAGAAGCCGTTGTCGCCACTTCCGCAGCAGCCGACATGCAACTCGCCACCCTTGCCAATGTCAGGAACCGCATCCGCCTGGGCGAGCCGTTGCCGTTCGATGTGCACGACGCCGACCGCACGCTGCTGCTGGCGCGCGGCCAGCGCCTGCAGGACCAGGGACAGCTCGACGCGCTGATGAACCGCGGCGCGCTGGTCGACCTCGACCAGGTCCAGAGTGCGCGCGAGCGGGCGCAGCACGCGCCGCGCGAGCAGCTGCCGCAGATCTGGGCCGACACCGTGGACCGCCTGGGCGATGTGCTCGCCCAGGCCAGGACCGAGACCTTCGCCGCCGCGCTGGAGGAATCGGTGGCGCCGGCGCTGACGCTGGTCGAGCGGGACCCCGACCTGGCGATCTTCCAGGTGCTCAGCCAGGCCAGCGGCGCCGATACCGCCTACGGCGTGCGCCGCTCGCTGCATTCGGCGATCACCGCGTGCCTGGTGGCGCAGCGCCTGGCCTGGCAGGGCAGCGACGTGGAGCGCGCCTTCAAGGTGGCGCTGACGATGAACCTCTCGATGCTGGCGCTGCAAGGCGAACTGTCGCGCCAGCGCACGCCGCCGACGCCCGAGCAGCGGCTGGCGCTGCAATCGCACCCGATGCGCAGCGTGCAGATGCTGCAGCGCGCCGGCGTGCACGACGCCGACTGGCTGCGCGCCGTGCTGCAGCACCACGAGGTCGAAGACGGCAGCGGCTATCCCAGCGGCCGCAGCGACGTGTGCGAGCTGGCCTCGCTGGCCCGCCGCGCCGACATCTACACCTCCAAGCTCGCCGCGCGCAGCACGCGCGACGCGATGGCTGCCGACGCCGCCGGCCGCGCCATCTTCATGCAGGACCCTTCGCACCCGATGACGCAGGCGCTCGTCAAGGAGTTCGGCATCTACCCGCCGGGCTGCCTGGTTCGTCTCGGCTCGGGCGAGGCGGCCGTCGTCGTCAAGCGTGGCCCGACCGTGACGACCCCGGTGGTGGCCTGCTTCACCGACGCCGGCGACCGCACCCTGGCGCGGCCGTACCGCGTGGCGACCTCGGAGCCCGGGCGCGGCATCGTCGCGCTGCTGCACCCCTGCAGCACCCCGGCACCGGCCGCAGTGCTGGCCGCGGCGATGCAAGGCGACTGACAAGGCGCGAGAAAACCGGCCGCGCGTTCTCCCCCCGCCGCAGGCCTGCCGCGGCGGCGCTCAGCCGTAGCGTTCGAGCGCCTCGCCGGAAAGCCGGCAGATGCGCCAGTCGGGCAGCACCTGCGCACCCATGCGCTCGTAGAAGCGGATCGCACTCTCGTTCCAGTCGAGCACGTTCCACTCGAAGCGCCCGCAGCCGCGCGCCACCGCCAGTTCGGCCAGGTGCTCCAGCAGCATGCGCCCGAGCCCGAGGCTGCGGAACGCCGGCTGCACGTACAGGTCTTCGAGGTGGATGCCGGGCTTGCCGAGGAAGGTGCTGAAGCTGGTGAAGAAGAGCGCGAAGCCCACGATGCGCGGCTCGCCTTCGAGTTCGAGTTCGGCCACCACGGCCTCGGCCGCCGGCTTCGGGCCGAACAGATGCGGGTGCAGCGACTCGGGCGTCACCACCACCATGTGCTGCAGCCGCTCGTAGGCCGCGAGTTCGCCGATCAACCCGACGATCGCCGGCAGGTCCGCCGGGGCTGCCGCCCGCAAGCGCGGCGGCGAAGGGTCCAGCGACATCGGCAGGGTTGGCATGGGCGGCGATTGTGGCCGGCGGTGCCGACGGCGCGATCGGGTCTGATCCGGGGGCGCGCCGCGGTCTTCCGTCGCGCGCACGATGTCCCGGGCCGGCATGGCCGCCGTCAGCGCGCGGCATACTCGCCGCGCCGCCGCACGCCCCCCGGCGACTGCCGAACACCGATGACTTCCGACACCTACCGGCCGGCACGCGCCGCCGTCTCGCGCTTCGTCCGCGTGCGCGGCCTCGACTACCACGTCCTTGTCTGGGGCACGCCGTCGCCCGCCGGCCCGCCGCCGATCGTGATGCTGCACGGCTGGATGGACGTGGGCGCGTCGTTCCAGTTCGTCGTCGACGCGCTGCAAGCCACGCCGCTGGCCGGCCGCCCGGTGTTCGCGCCCGACTGGCGCGGCTTCGGCCTGACGCAGCCGCCGGTGCCGACCGACAGCTACTGGTTCCCCGACTACCTCGGCGACCTCGACGCGTTGCTGCCGGCACTGGCGGGCGCTGGCGGCAGCGCGGACCTGGTGGGCCACAGCATGGGCGGCAACATCGTGATGAGCTACGCCGGCGTGCGCCCGGCGCGCGTTCGCCGCCTCGTCAACCTCGAGGGCTTCGGCATGCCCCGCACGTCACCGCGGCAGGCCCCGAAGCGGCTGGCACAGTGGCTCGACTCGCTGGCCGAGGTGCAGAGCCTGAAGGACTACGCCAGTCTCGAAGAGGTGGCCAGCCGGCTGCGCAGGAACAATCCGCGCCTCACGGCCGACAAGGCGCGCTGGCTGGCGCCGCACTGGGCGGCGCGGCGGCAAGGCGTTGCAGGTCCCGACAGCGGCCGCTTCCACATCCTCGGCGACCCGGCGCACAAGCGGCCCAACCCGGTCCTCTACCACGTCGAGGAGACCCTCGAAACCTGGAAGCAGATCACGGCGCCGGTGCTGTGGGTCGAAGCGGCCGATTCGCAGCCCGAGCAATGGTGGGGCGGCCGCTACAGCAAGGGCGAGTTCCACGAACGCCTGAACGTGGTGCCGCAGTGCGAACGCCACATCCTGCGCGACTGTGGCCACATGCTGCACCACGACCAGCCGCGGGCGCTGGCCGAACGCCTGGCAGCGTTCCTCGCCTAAGTAAAATCGCGCGCGCCACGGAACAAGACATGGACACCGAAGAAATCAATGCCATCGGCACGCTGCTGGCCGACCTCTCCGAGCGCACGCAGCAGCTTCGGGGGTATCTTTGACTACGACCGCAAGTCGCTGCGGCTGAACGAGGTCAACGCCGCGCTGGAGAACCCGGCGGTCTGGAACGAGCCCAAGCGCGCCCAGGAACTCGGGCGCGAGAAGAAGTCGCTCGAGACGGTGGTCGGCACCATCGGCCACCTGCAAAGCAACCTCGCCGACAACACCGAGCTCTACGAGATGAGCAAGGCCGAGGGCGATGAAGCCGGCCTCCGGCACATCCTCGACGAGGCGCAGGCGTTGCGCGGCGAGGTCGAGCAGCTCGAGTTCCGGCGCATGTTCGCCAACCCGGCCGACCCGCTGAACTGCTTCGTCGACATCCAGGCCGGCGCCGGCGGCACCGAGGCGATGGACTGGGCACAGATGCTGCTGCGCCAGTACCTGAAGTACTGCGAACGAAAGGGCTTCAAGGCCGAGGTGCTGGAGGAGACCGAAGGCGACGTCGCCGGCATCCGCAGCGCCACGCTGAAGGTCGAGGGCGACTACGCCTTCGGCCACCTGCGCACCGAGACCGGCGTGCACCGCCTCGTGCGCAAGAGCCCGTTCGATTCCGGCGGCGGCCGCCACACCAGCTTCGCCTCGCTGTTCGTCTACCCCGAAGTGGACGACTCGATCGAGATCGAGATCAACCCGGCCGACGTGCGCACCGACACCTTCCGCGCCTCGGGCGCCGGCGGCCAGCACATCAACAAGACCGACTCGGCGGTGCGCCTCACGCACATCCCCACCGGCATCGTGGTGCAGTGCCAGAACGACCGCAGCCAGCACCGCAACCGCGACGAGGCCTGGCAAATGCTCAGGAGCCGCCTGTACGAGCACGAGATGCGCAAGCAGCGCGAGGCGCAGCAGAAGCTCGAGGAGAGCAAGACCGACGTCGGCTGGGGGCACCAGATCAGGAGCTACGTGCTCGACCAGAGCCGCATCAAGGACCTGCGCACGGGCGTGGAGATCAGCAACACGCAGAAGGTGCTCGACGGCGATCTCGATGCCTTCATCGAGGCGAGCCTGAAGCAGGGGCTGTAGCGCGGGGCCGCGCCGGCCGAGCCGCCCCATTCGCCAACGCGACCACAGAACGACAAGAGGAGACCCGCCGCATGCAGCGAGAAGCGACGACCGTGCCGGTGCGGCGCGAGGACTACGCGCCGCCGCCGTTCTTCATCCGCGCCGTCGAGCTGACCTTCGACCTCGAGGCGGCCAAGACGATCGTCGCCAGCCGCCTGCACATCGAGCGCAACGCCGCCGTGGCGCGCGCGCCGCTGGTGCTGCACGGCGAGGAACTGACGCTGCTGCGCGTGCTGGCCGACGGGCAGAGCGTCTCGTTCCGGCACGAGAACGGCAACGCCGCCGGCAACCTCGTCATCGACAATCCGCCCGAGGCCGAGCGCTTCACGCTGGAGCTGCGCAACACCTGCTGCCCCGGCAGGAACACCGCGCTGTCGGGCCTGTACACCAGCGGTGGCGGCTTCTTCACGCAGTGCGAGGCCGAGGGCTTCCGCCGCATCACGTATTTCCTCGACCGGCCCGACGTGATGGCCACCTACACCGTGACGCTGCGCGCCGACAAGGCGCGCTTTCCGGTGCTGCTGAGCAACGGCAACCTCGTCGAGGCAGGGCCGCTCGACAACGGCCGCCACTACGCCCGCTGGCACGACCCGCATCCGAAGCCGAGCTACCTCTTCGCGCTGGTGGCCGGCAACCTCGTCGCGCGCGAGCAGCGCGTGCGCTCGCGCAGCGGCCGCGACCACCTGCTGCAGGTGTACGTGCGCCCCGGCGACCTCGAGAAGACCGAGCACGCGATGCGCTCGCTCGTCGCCAGCGTCGCCTGGGACGAGGCGCGCTTCGGCCTGGCGCTGGACCTCGACCGCTTCATGGTGGTGGCGGTGGAGGACTACAACGGCGGTGCGATGGAGAACAAGGGCCTGAACCTGTTCAACACCAAGTACGTGCTGGGCAGTGCCGCCACCGCCACCGACGCCGACTTCGCCGGCATCGAAAGCGTCATCGCGCACGAGTACTTCCACAACTGGACCGGCAACCGCGTCACCTGCCGCGACTGGTTCCAGCTGTCGCTGAAGGAAGGCCTCACCGTCTACCGCGACCAGGAGTTCAGCGCCGACATGGCGGGCAGCCCGTCGGGCCGCGCGGTGCAGCGCATCCAGGACGTGAAGCGCCTGCGCAGCATGCAGTTCCCCGAGGACGCCGGCCCGATGGCGCACCCGGTGCGGCCCGACGCCTACCTCGAGATCCAGAACTTCTACACCTCCACCGTCTACGAGAAGGGTGCCGAGGTCGTGCGCATGATGGCCACACTCGTGGGCCGCGAGGGCTTCGCGCGCGGGCTTTCGCAGTACCTGCAGCGCCACGATGGCCAGGCCGTCACCTGCGACGACTTCGCCGAGGCCATCGCCGGCGCCAACCCGGGCAGCGCACTGGCGCAGCGCCTGCCGGCCTTCAAGCGGTGGTACGCGCAGGCCGGCACGCCGAAGGTGACGGCCCGCGGGCGTTGGGACGCAACGGCGCAAACCTACACGCTGGCGCTCGCGCAGGCCTGCGCGCCCACGCCGGGGCAGCCGGCCAAGCTGCCGTTGGTCATCCCGGTTCTGGCGGCGCTGCTGGCCGCCGACGGCCGCACGCTCGCCGAGGAACGCCTGCTCGTGCTGGAACAAGCTGAGCAGAGCTTCGTCTTCGAAGGCATCGGCGAGCCGCCGGTGCCCTCGCTGCTACGCGGCTTCTCGGCGCCGGTCAAGCTCGACGACGGCCTCGACGACAACGAGCGGCTGACGCTGCTGGCGCACGACACCGATGCGTTCAACCGCTTCGAGGCCGGGCAGCGGCTGATGCAGGACCGCCTGCTGGCGGCGATCCGCGATGGCAGCGGCAACAGCGAAGCCGTGCTCGACGACACGCTGGCCGCTGGGCTGCGGCAGCTCCTGCGCGCGGCGGACCTGGACCCGCAGTTCAAGGCGCTGGCGCTGGCCGTGCCCGACGAGGGCTACCTGGCCGAGCAGTTGAGCGAAGTCGACCCGCAGCGCATCCACGCCGTGCGCGAAGGCTGGCGGCGCAGCCTCGCCGCCAGGCTGCAAGACGACTGGCTGTGGGCGTTCGAGCACCACCCCGTGCGCGAGGGCTACCAGCCGCAGCCGGCGCAAAGCGGCCGCCGGGCCCTGGCGAACCTGGCCTTGTCGTACCTCGTGCTGCACGCCGTTCAACAGGGCGACGAGACGTGGCCCGGCCGCGCGTACCAGCGCTGCAAGGACGCCGGCAACATGACCGACCGGCTCGGCGCCATCGGCGCGCTGGTGGACGCGCAGTCGCCGCTGGCAACGCTGGCGCTGGAGCGGCTGCGTCTGCTCGCGCACGGCGACGCGCTCGTGCTCGACAAGTGGTTCGCGCTGCAGGCCACCAGCCCCGAGCCGCTGGGCGCGGGCGCCGGCAGCGTCTTCGCGCGCGCGCGCGCGCTGCTGGCGCACCCGGACTTCTCGATGAAGAACCCCAACCGCGTGCGCAGCCTGCTGTTCAACCTGGCCGGCGGCAACCCTGGCGCCTTCCACCGCGCCGACGCCGCCGGCTACGTGCTGTGGGCCGAACGGCTGCTCGAGCTCGACGGGCTGAACCCGCAGCTGGCCGCCCGCTTCGCCCGCGTGATGGACCGCTGGCGTTCGCTCGCCGAGCCGTGGCGCAGTTCGGCGCGCGAGGCGATCGCCCGCGTCGCCGCCCGCTCCGACCTCAGCAACGACGTGCACGAGGTGGTCTCGCGCGCGCTCGCCGACGAAGCGGCCGGTTGACCTCCTTCGAACCAACACATCGCCGACCATGAAGCACCGCGTCAGCCTCACCCAGTACCTCGTCGAGAAGCAGCGCGAGGACGGCCACATCCCCGGCCAGCTGCGCCTGCTGATCGAGGTGGTCGCGCGCGCCTGCAAGCGCATCGCCATCTCGGTCAACAAGGGCGCCCTGGGCGACGTGCTCGGCAGCGCCGACAGCGAGAACGTGCAAGGCGAGGTGCAGAAGAAGCTGGACGTCATCGCCAACGAGGTGCTCGTCGAGGCCAACGAATGGGGCGGCCACCTCGCGGCGATGGCCAGCGAGGAGATGGATCACATCCACGTCGTGCCCAACCGTTACCCGCAGGGCGAGTACCTGCTGCTGTTCGACCCGCTGGACGGCTCGTCGAACATCGAGGTCAACGTCAGCATCGGCACCATCTTCAGCGTCCTGCGCAAGGTGGGGCACACGCGCGGCGTCGAGGAAGGCGACTTCCTGCAGCCGGGGCGCCAGCAGGCCGCCGCCGGCTACTGCGTCTACGGGCCGCAGACGACGCTGGTGCTGACGGTCGGCGACGGGGTGGCGATGTTCACCCTCGACCGCGAGACCGGCTCGTGGGTGCAGACCGCCGACGGCGTGACGATCCCCGAGGACACGCGCGAGTTCGCCATCAACATGAGCAACCAGCGGCACTGGGCGCCGCCGGTGCAGCGCTACATCGAGGAGTGCCTGGCCGGCAAGGAAGGCCCGCGCGGCAAGGACTTCAACATGCGCTGGGTGGCCAGCATGGTGGCCGACGTCCACCGCATCCTCTCGCGCGGCGGCATCTTCATGTACCCGTGGGACAAGCGCGAGCCCGACAAGCCCGGCAAGCTGCGCCTGATGTACGAAGCCAATCCGATGTCGTTCATCGTCGAGCAGGCCGGCGGCGCGGCGACCAACGGCCGCGAGCGCATCCTCGACATCGCGCCGCGGCGCCTGCACGAGCGCGTGAGCGTCGTGCTGGGATCGAAGAACGAGGTCCGGCGGGTGACCGAGTACCACGCGGCCGAGGCAGACAGCAAGACCGCTGCCGCCTGAAGCCTGGCCCGACCGCGCAGGGAGGACTCCAAAGCACAACGGCCCGCGCTGGCGGGCCGTTGCTGTTTCCTGGAGGCGCGAAGCGGAGTCGAACCGCTCTAGACGGATTTGCAAGCCCGCTCAGACACGCACAGGCGCGTTTCTACAGCATTTCTTCTCGCTACGGCGCCACCGGACTACCGTGGGGCGTGTCCGATGGCGCGCGCTTCGGAATAGGCTGGCGCGCAATGCCGCGTCGTGGTCCAACCAGCCACTTCATGACCGCGGGCCTTCAGCCTGACCCGTGCCCCGAGCTGCCGGTCGAGCGCGGGCCGCGCGGGAAGGGCGTCGGCTCTTGGGTGCATGAGCGCAAGCACCGCTACCTGGCCGAGTACCTTCACGCAACGCGGCGCGCTTGGGCAGCGTGGCCTCAACGGGTCTATGTCGACCCGTTCTGCTCGTTCGGCCGCATGCTCGGCGAGGGCGAGTCCTTCACGCGCGACGGCGGCGCGGTCGTCGCTTGGCGAGAGTCAGTCGCCGGCGGCGCACCTTTCACCCGGGTTCTTGTCGGTGACCTTGAGCCGGACCGCTCGGCCGCGTGTACAGCGCGCCTCGCAAAGCTCGGCGCACCAGTCGAGCGATTCACCGGCCCTGCGAGCGAGGCGATCGTTTCCATGGTGGCCAGGGTGCCGAAGGGCGCGCTGTGCATGACCTTCATCGACCCGTACAACCTCGAGCACCTGACCATGGATCTGTTCAAGGCGCTTGCACCGCTGCGAACGGACATCGCCGCTCACTTCAGCGTGTACGACCTGAACCGCAACAAGGACTTGGAGTTCGATCCGAAGCGCGCCCGCTTCGACGGCACGGCGCCCGGGTGGCGCACGGACCCGGCCGTGCTGGCGGCAAACAAGGTCAGCCTGCCCGGAGTGTTCTTCCGCTACTGGCACGGCATGGTCAAGGGGCTCGGTGGTTGGGAGGGCAGCAGGGAGATGCCGCTCATCAAGACCGACAACAACAGCCCGCGCTATCGCCTCGTCTTCTTCGCCAAGGACGAGCTCCCGTTGCGAATCTGGAACGACGTAGCCCGCAACGGCCCGGAGGGCCAGGCCAGCCTTAGCCTCGTTTGAGGGTCACGCGGCGGCAACCACCGGCACGGGAAACTCGTGCCAGAGTCGGCCCGCCAGTTGTCGCCCGTTGCGCTTCTTGTCGCGGCGCACGCCGTCCGCGCCCCAGGCGCCCCACTGCTTGAAGAAGAATGCCACCCCCTGGTCGGCCGCTTGTGCGCGCACGCCGTCCGCCCACTCAGGACGCATCGGCCGAGCCTTTGCACCGCTCTCGCCACCCACGATGACCCAATGAATCCCTCTCAGGTCCAAAGTGCCAAGGTCCTCGAGCAGCGGCTCAACCGACAAGAAGCGTACAGACGCCTGCACTTGCCGCAGCTGCGCGATGCGAGGCACGCCGTGCCGTCGGTTCTCGACGCTTACCCCCAGCCACACGTTCGGGGGCGCCGCGCGCCCGGCGAAGAAGCGGGGCAGTCGGTCTGCTCGCTTGGTGAGCACCTGGTACGTGTGCTGCGGCGTGGCCTCGGCCACAGCGAGCACCTGCTCGATGAAGGAATCCGGCACGTCCTTGTGGAACAGGTCCGACATGCTGTTCACGAAATAGACCGTGGGCGCCTGTCGGCGCAGCGGCTGCTCGAGGCGCGCGGCGTGCAGCGCCAGCTTGAATCCGCGCGCGTATCCTGGCGCCTTCATGGCCTGCAAGCGCCGCGCCATTGTTTCGGCGTAGCAGTTCTTGCACCCAGGCGAGACCTTGCTGCACCCGGTCACCGGGTTCCACGTGTGCTCGGTCCACTCGATCGACGATTCGGCCACTTCCTCACGTCTCCAGCGTTCGACGCGGGCGAAGTCTACGCAACCGGGTAGCTCAAGGCGCGACCCTGCCTTCACGGCCGCCTGGTCGAGCTCGAAGCGGCCCGCAGC
>JAEUPF010000147.1 GCA_016790425.1 Rubrivivax sp. | reverse complement strand
GGCGGCCTCGACGGCGGCGTTCAGCGCCAGGATGTTGGTCTGGAAGGCGATGCCGTCGATGGTGCCGATGATGTCGGCGATCTTGCGCGAGCTGGTGGAGATCTCCTCCATCGTGGCCACGACCTGGGAGACGACCTGGCCGCCGCGCTGGGCCACGCCGCTGGCGGAGCTGGCGAGCTGGTTGGCGGTGCGGGCCGACTGCGCGGTCTGGTTGACGGTGGAGGTGAGCTGGGTGAGGGCGCTGGCGGCCTGCTGCAGGTTGCCCGCGGTCTGCTCGGTGCGGTGGGACAGGTCGGCGTTGCCCGAGGCCACCTCGACGCTCGCCGTCTGCAGCGTCTGCGAGGCCTGGTGCAGGTCGCCCACGAGCCCGGACAGTCCCTGCTGCATGCGCGCGAGCGCGGCCAGCAGGTCGGCGGCCTCGTCCTGGCCCTCGCTGTGGATGCGGCGGGTGAGGTCGCCGCCGGAGATGGCGAGCGCGGCCTCGCGCGCGGCCGCGATGGGCTTGGTGATCGAGCGCGAGTTGAGCAGCGTCAGCGGGGCGACGACGCCCAGCACGATCAGCAGCACGACACCGAACGCGATCAGCAGCGCCGTCATCGTCTGGTCGAACTCCTTGCGCGTCTCGGCGACCTCTTCCTGCACGATCTGCGCGATGCGGGCGATGGCCTTCTCGGCGGCGGCGATCTCGCTCTTCGGACGCGCCAGCATGCGGTCGGCAGCGCGTGCGTTGTCGTAGGCGCCGTTCTGCATGTTCTGCAGCACGGCTTCGAGGCCTTTCTGGTAGGCGCCCAGGCGGGTGAGGGCGTCGCGCACGACCGCGTTGTCGGCGTCCTCCTCGCCCTCGAGCATGGCGTCGAGGGCCTTGCGCGTGGCGGCGAGCTCCGCGAGCCAGGCCTCGCGCAACTTGAGCACGGCGACGCCGTCCTCGTAGTCGATCACCATCTGCTTCTCGGCCAGGCGCATCGCCGCAAGATGCTCCTTGATGAGGCCGACGTTCTCCATCTCATGGATCGAGTGCGCCATGAAGTGGTGGTTGAGCTGGCGGATCTTGCCGCCGGCGAGCAGGGCTGCCGCGCCGATGAGCGCGAACATGGACAGCACCATGACCACCGCGCCGAGCATGCGCGTGCGGATCGTGAAGCGGCGCAAGGTGGCGAGAGGCGAGATCATTGGTCGGCCCTGCCGAACTCAGTGGCGCGAGCGGCGCACCAGCGCGCCGATGTCCAGGATGAGCGCGACGCGACCGTCGCCCAGGATGGTGGCGCCCGAGACGTCCTGAACCTTGCGGTAGTTGCTCTCGAGGTTCTTGACCACCACCTGCTGCTGGCCGAGCAGCTCGTCGACGAGCAACGCGACACGGCCCCCTTCGGCCTCGACGACGACCATGATGTTGCTGACGTGCTCGAAGTCGAAGCGCGGTACGCCGAAGACCTTCTCGAGGTCGATCACGGGCATGAACTCGTCGCGCACGTCGACGACGCGGCCGCTGCCGCCGATCGTCTTGATCATCCCGGGCTGGACCTGGAACGACTCGACCACGCTGGACAGCGGCAGGATGTAGCACTCCTCGCCGACGCCCACGCTCATGCCATCCATGATCGCCAGCGTCAGCGGCAGGCGCACGCGCACGGTCATGCCGTAGCCGGCGGCGCTGTCGATCTCGACCGTGCCGCCGAGCGACGCGATGTTGCGCTTGACCACATCCATGCCGACGCCACGGCCGGAGACGTCGGTCACCTGGTCGGCGGTGGAGAAGCCCGGCGCGAAGATCAGCGCCCACACCTCGGGGTCGGTGAGCGTGTCGGGGGCGTCGAGGCCGCGCTCGCGCGCCTTGGCCAGCAGCTTGGCGCGGTCGAGGCCGCGGCCGTCGTCGCGCACCTCGATGACGATGCTGCCGCCCTGGTGGCTGGCGACCAGCGTGATGGTGCCGTGCTCGGGCTTGCCGGCGGCACGGCGCGCCTCGGGCCCTTCGATGCCGTGGTCGCAGCTGTTGCGCACCAGGTGCGTCAGCGGGTCGGTGATCTTCTCGACCAGGCCCTTGTCCAGTTCGGTCGCCTCGCCCACCTGCACCAGCTCGACCTTCTTGCCGAGCTTGCCGGCGAGGTCGCGCAGCATGCGCGGGAAGCGGTTGAACACCAGCGACATCGGGATCATGCGGATCGACATCACCGCTTCCTGCAAGTCGCGCGTGTTGCGTTCCAGGTCGGCCAGGCCGGCGGCGAGCTGCTGGTGCACGGCGCTGTCGATGGCCTTGCCGTTCTGCGCCAGCATCGCCTGCGTGATGACGAGTTCGCCGACCAGGTTGATGAGCTGGTCGACCTTCTCGACCGAGACGCGCAGCGTGCTGCCTTCGGCGCTGCCGGCGGCGGCGCCGGCCTTGTCGCTGCGCGCCGGGGTGCTGCTGCCGGCGCGCGGCGCCGCGGCCGCGGTAGTGGCGGCGGCAGCCGCGGCTGCGGCGGCTGCCGGTGCCGGCACTTCGGTGGCGGCCGCGCCGGTGGCGGCCTTCGGCGCACCGGGCGCATCTTCGAAGAAGCCGTAACCGGGGTCAGCCTTGGCAGCGATGGCTGCCGGCGGCGCGGCCGCTGCCGCGCCGTCGTCGCGCTCGGGCGCCGGCGCACCCGGCGCCCCTTCGTGGAAGCCGTAGCCAGGGCCGATCGGGGCCAGCCGCACCTGCTCTCGTGCGACGTGGAAGCCGAACAGGTCCGCCAGGTCGCTGTCCGACGAGCGCGTGACGACGCGGAAGCGCCGCATGCCGTCTTCGGCGCGGCCGCCGTCCAGCGGCTCGATCTGGCCGAGGTCGGCGATCTCCTTGAACAGCGCCACGATGCTGTCGGCCGCGCTCACGTCGGGCAGCGGGCCGAGCGTCAGTTCGAGCACGCGGCTGCCGTCGGCGAGCACGGCCGCGGCCGGCTCGCCCGTTGCGCCGGGCGCTGGCGCCGCGACGCTGCCGGCCAGCGCCGCGGCGGGCGGCACCGGTGCCGCAGCCGCGACGCGCGCGGCCGCGGCAGCGCGGCCGCCGCCACCGCCGACCAGGGCGCGGATCGTGGCCAGCAGGTCGCGGGTGTCGAGGGCGTCGGCGCCATTGCCCTGGTGCCGTGCCAGCATCTCATTCAGCGCGTCGCCCGAGGCGAGCAGCGCGTCGACCATCGCCGTGGTCGGCTGCAGCTCGTGGCGGCGCAGCTTGTCCAGCAGCGTCTCCATCTCGTGCGTCAGCTCGGCCACGTCGGCGAAGCCGAAGGTGGCCGCGCCGCCCTTGACGGAGTGGGCGCAGCGGAAGATGGCGTTGAGCTCTTCGTCGCCGGCGCTGCCGAGGTCCAGCTCGAGCAGCATGCGTTCCATCGCCTCGAGGTTCTCGCCGGCCTCCTCGAAGAAGACTTGGTAGAACTGCGACAGATCGATGCCGGCCGCAAGGTGCGTGCCGGCGGCGGCGTGGGTGTCGGACATCGCTGAAACTTCCTCGGTCGTCTTCGTCGGGGTCGACAGTCTTCGTTTCGTCGTCGGCAGCGGCGCCGCGTTCAGCTCAGCGGATGACCTTGCCGATCACCTCGATCAGCTTGACCGGGTCGAACGGCTTCACCAGCCAGCCGGTGGCGCCGGCGGCGCGGCCGGCCTGCTTCATCTGGTCGCTGCTCTCGGTGGTGAGGATGAGGATCGGCGTGCCCTTGAACTTGGGGTGCTCGCGCAGCTTCCTGGTCAGGCTGATGCCGTCCATGCGCGGCATGTTCTGGTCGGTCAGCACGAGGCTGAAGTCGCGCCCGCCGGCCTTCTCCCAGGCGTCCTGGCCGTCGACGGCCTCGACGACCGCGAAGCCGGCGTTCTTCAGCGTGAACGAGACCATCTGGCGCATCGAGGCGCTGTCGTCGACGGCGAGGATGGAATGCATGCGGGTCTCCGGGGCTCTTGGCGCGAGCGGCTGAAAGCGAAGGGGTGTTCTCGAAGCGGCCGAAAAGGCAGGGGCGGGCGCGAGCGTGGGGCGTTCAGGCGTGCGCGGCTCAGAACAGCTCCACCGAGCCGGCGTCCATCTCGTCCTGCGTCACCGGGTTCGGGCGCGGCGGCATCTCTTCGACGATGGCGGCGCCCTCGTCGTCGTCGCTGCCCAGCGCCTCGGCAGCGATGCGGTCGGCGCAGCCGCGCAGGCGCCGCGCGGTGTGCGCGATCAACTGGCTGGCCATGTCCTGGAACTGCAGCGCGGTGATGGCGCCGGCCAGGTGCGTGAGCGCCTGGGCCAGCGGGTCGGTGCGCAGATCCGCGTGCCCGGCCAGGGCCTGCTGCATGCGCGCCACCTCGCTGCTGGCGCCGTGGAAGTGCGCCAGCAGCGAATCGCCGGCATCGGCCAGCAGCCGCTGCAGGCGGTCGAGGTCGTTGCCCGCCACCAGCAGGTGGTCCTGAAGCTCGGCGGCCTGCGCGAGGGGCAGGCCGGCGGCCGCGGCATCGTCGGCGTTGGCTTCGTCGGCAAGCATTCGGCGGGGTGATCGGGCAGGGCGGGCAGGGCGGGCCGGGCGGGCGGGCGCGGTCGATCGATGTCTCGCGCTGCCGCGGGCCCGGTGCGGGCACGGCAAGGCGAGGAAGTCCACCGCATTTTCGGCAGGGGGTGCGGCGACATTGAGCCGAACTCGGCGGCCAAGGCCGGCCAATTCGGTGCTCTGGCCCGCGCAAGACTGCACGCCCTCGCGAACAGCCCGTCGCACCCTTGAACCACGCCTGGGGGCCGGCACGGCCGGCAGCGCAGGCCGCCGTCGCCGCCACCTCTGCGGCCACCGCGGCCGCTGCCGGTGCCGGCGCGGCCTTTGTCATACTGGCCGCTGCCCGC
Organism: Rubrivivax sp.; assembly: GCA_016790425.1. GTDB lineage: Bacteria > Pseudomonadota > Gammaproteobacteria > Burkholderiales > Burkholderiaceae_C > Rubrivivax. The sequence goes on along the minus strand of JAEUPF010000147.1, from coordinate 11,087 downwards.
TGCCGCCATGCCCTCCGCCCCCGCCACAGCCTTCGCTGCCAGCCGTGCCGGCCAGGCCTGCCGCCTGCTGCACCTGGAGGACTCGGAGCTCGACCACTCGCTGGCGCTGGCCTACCTGGCCCGCGCGGGCCTGCGCGTGGACGCGCGGCGCGTGGAGAGCCGCGACGAATTCACGCGCGCGCTCGACGAGCCGTGGGACGTGGTGCTGTCGGACTACAACCTGCCGGGCTACTCGGGCCTGCAGGCGCTGGCCGACCTGCGCGAGCGCGGCATCGACCTGCCGTTCATCCTGGTGTCCGGAATGATCGGCGAGGACACGGCGGTCGAGGCGATGCGCAACGGCGCCAGCGACTACCTGCTGAAGAACAACCTGGCGCGGCTGGCGCCGGCGGTCGAGCACGCCATCGCTGCCGGCGAGGCGCGGCGCGCGCGCGCCGAGGCCGACCGCCAGCTCGCCGCCTCGCGCCAGCGCCTGTCCGAACTGGCGCAGCACCTGCAGACGAGCGTCGAGACCGAGCGCCACGCCATCGCGCGCGAAATCCACGACGACGTCGGCGGCTCGCTGGCGGCGCTGCGCTTCGAGCTCGACTGGGTGCGGCGGCACAGCCGCGAGCCGGTGGTGCAGCAGCGCATGACTGCGGCGCTGGAGCTGCTGACCCATGCCACGCTGGCCAGCCAGCGCATCATGCAGAACCTGCGCCCGGCGATCCTCGAGCAGGGCCTGGTGGCGGCGCTGCAGTGGATGGCCAGCGGCTTCGAGAAGCGCACCGGCATCCGCTGCCGCTTTCGCTCCAGCCACGAGCGCATGACGCTGCCGCCGATGGTGCCGCTGGTGGCCTACCGCACCGCGCAGGAGGCGCTGACGAACATCGGCAAGCACGCCGGTGCCACCCAGGTGGCGATGGACCTCTCGCTCGGCCGCGGCGTGCTCTCGCTGGAGATCAGCGACAACGGCCGCGGCCTCGGGCAGGCCGACCTGGCCAAGGCGCACAGCTTCGGCATCCGCGGCCTGCACGAGCGCGCCTCCACCGTGGGCGGCTGGGTCGAGCTGAGCGCCGGCGGCGGCCCCGGGTCGGGGACGACGCTGATGCTGTCGGTGCCGGTCGATTCGCCCGAGGACACGCGGGCGCCGAACGCGACGCAGCCGCGAGACCCCGAAGAGGAAGTGTGGTCGACGAGGTACTGAGGCCCGCCGCGGCCGGGCGCAGCGTGGGATGTCGCGCGCCAGCGCCGGCCGGCACACTCTGACGATGATCGATGTGATCCTCTGCGATGACCACGCCCTCATCCGGCGCGGCATCCGCGACACGCTGCTGGACGCCAGCGACATCCGCGTCGTCGGCGAGGCGGCCGACTACGGCGAGCTGCGCGCGCTGATGCGCCAGCTGGCGCAGCAGCGCGCCGACAGCGGCAGCCGGCCCGGCCCCTGCGACGTGCTGGTGCTGGACATCAACCTGCCCGGGCGCAGCGGCCTCGACGCGCTGGCGGCGCTGAAGGACGAAGGCTCGCCGGTGCGGGTGCTGGTGGTCAGCATGTACCCTGAGGACCAGTACGCGCTCAGGGCCCTGCGCGCCGGCGCCTACGGCTACGTCAACAAGGGCGGCGACCCGCAGACCATCGTGCAGGCGGTGCGCATGGTGGCGGCGGGCAAGAAGTACGTGACGCCCGAGATCGCGCAGATGCTGGTGGAGAACCTCAACGCGCCCGAGGTCGAGAACCGGCACCAGGCGTTGTCCAATCGGGAGATGGAGACGCTGGTGCTGATCGCCAGCGGCAAGCGCCTGGCCGACATCGCCGAGAAGCTGGCGCTGAGCCCGAAGACGGTGTCGGTTTACCGCGCCCGCGTGCTCGAGAAGCTGCAGTTGTCGAACAACGCCGAGCTGACGGTGTATGCGATCCGGCATGGACTCGTCGGCCAGTAGCGGCGCAGCAGCGCCGCAGCAGCGCGCGCCCGGTGCGCGGCGGCGGCCGTGATGGCGAGGGTGGCCGCCGAAGATCCCGCCACGCTGGCGCGGCGGGGCGGCCGCGAGTGGCTTTCGCTGGCGCTGCTGGAGGCACGCAACGAACTGCTGGTGCGGCTGGGGCGCGCCATCGCGCCGCCGCCGGCCGGCCAGGACGCGCCGCGCGAATGCGATGCCGCCGTGCGCCTGGCCGCCCGCGCCGGCTGGTTCCAGGAGTGGTGGCTGGGGCGGCACGTGCAGCGCGGCCGCGGCGAGACGGCCGACGCGGGCTCGCCGCGCCTGCCCGGCATCGAGCCGCTGGCCGAAGGCTGGCTGCGGGGCGCCCGCCTGGCCGACGCCGAGGCGGTGCGTGCCTATCTCGGCAAGACGATGGAGCAGACGCTCGAACTGCTCGGCCACGCCGATGACAACGCCACGGGGCTGTACTTCTTCCGCCTGGCGTTGCAGCACGAGGACCGCATCGCCGAGCGGCTGGGACACGGGCTGACGCCGCTGCTGCCGCCGCCACGCGCCGTGCGCGAGCCGCTGGGCGTGCCGGCGCAGCGCTGGCAGCTCGGCAGCGAACGGGACCCCGCCGCCTTCGTCCCGCCCGGCGAGCGCTGGGCGCACGAGGTGCCGGTGCCCGAGTTCGAGATCGACGCGCAGTGCGTCAACTGGGCCCAGTTCGCCGAGTTCGCCGAAGACGGCGGCTATGACAAGCGCGAATGCTGGAGCGAAGCCGGCTGGCAGTGGTTGCAGCACGACGGCCGCCGCGCGCCGCGCGGCGTGGAGCAGCTCGCCGGCAGCGTGCTGGTGGCGCGCGCCGGGCAGCTGCAGCGCGCCCCGGCGCAGCAGCCGGCGATGCAGGTGACGCGCCATGAAGCCCAGGCGTGGTGCCGCTGGGCCGGCCGCCGCCTGCCCACCGAGCCCGAGTGGGAGCTGGCCGCGCACGTGGCGGTGCGGCGCGGCTTCGCCTGGGGCGACGTGCTCGAATGGGTGGCCGGCAGCGCCCGCCCGTTCCCGGGCGCCGACGCGCGCTGGCCGCCGGGAACGCTCGACGTCATCGCCGCCGGCGAAGGCGGCGCGGCCGGCGCGGCCGATGCGGCCAGCGCGGGCTGGGGCGTGCTGCGCGGCTGCTCCAGCGCCACGCCGGCGCGCTGGCGACATGCCAAGGCGCGCCGCTTCGCGCTGCCGCACGACGACCGCTTGCGCAGCGGCTTTCGCAGCTGCGCGTTGTGAGCGGCGGGCGCCCGGACCGCCGGCTCTTCGCCTCGGCCACTCACTCGCCGCGGTCGTATTCGGCGATCTGCGCGCGGCGCTGTTGCGCGCGGCGCGCCGCCAGTTCGCCCCAGCGCTGCAACTGGCCGGGGGCGGCCGACCACTGGCTGCCGAAGAGGACCGGACCCTGGTCGACCATCATCAGCGCCAGCGACGCCGCGGCGGCGTCGCCGGCATCGGCCAGCTCGGCGTAACGGCCGTAGGCTTGCGCCCAGTGCCCGTTGCGGAAGGCTTCGTGGGCCAGCCGTTGCTGCTGCAGATCCGGCTGCAGATCCGGCTGCAGATCCGGCTGCAGATCCGGCTTCGGCGCGGCGGCGCTCGGGGCAGCGTTCGGGGCGGCGTTCGGGGCGGAGCCCGGCAGCGGCACGCTGCCGGCTTCGGCGTTGCTCACCACGCTGTAGCCGGTGGCGAAGGCGGTGGCGGCGAATACGCCGTAGACCGCCAGGGCGATCCAGCGGCTGCGGCGGCGGGTACGAATGGCTTGCATCGGTGGGCTCCTCGGGTGGCGCGCCGTCGGTGCCGGCGCAGGCGTCGCATCGTCGACGCCAGCCCGGCTGTCCGTCTTGAAGCGCCGATGAAACGTTCTCCAATGCGCTGAAGGCCGCCGTGCGGCGCGGCGCGGTAAGCTCGCCCGCCTTCCGGCCCGATGCCTGCCCAGGCGCCATGACCCCGCCGCCTCCCGCAGCTGCCGCGTCGCTGCGCTTCGGCCGCTTCGAACTGCAGCCGCACGAACGCCGCCTGCTCGCCGAAGGACGGGTGGTCGCGCTCGGCGCGCGCGCCTTCGATCTGCTGCTGGCCCTGGCCGAACGCGCCGGCCGGCTCGTCGACAAGGCGACGCTGATGGACCTGGTGTGGCCGGGCCTCGTCGTGCAAGAGAACAACCTCGCCGCGCAGATGAGCGCGCTGCGCAAGCTGCTCGGCGAGCAGGTCATCGCGACGATTCCGGGGCGTGGCTACCGCTTCGTGGCTCGGCTGGAGACCGCTGGTGCGGCCGAGTCTGCCGCCGCGGCAGCGCTGGTGTCGCCGGCACCGCCGCCGTTGCGCACCAACCTGCCGGCCGAGTTGCCGCCGCTGCTCGGCCGCGACGACGAATGGGCCGAGCTCGCCCGGCTGGTGCGGCGGCACCGGCTCGTCAGCGTGGTGGGCAGCGGCGGCATCGGCAAGTCGTTGCTCACGCAGCACGTGCTGGCGGGGCAGCGCGGCGCCTATGCGCATGGCGTGTGCTGGGTCGAGCTGGCGGCGCTCACCGATGCCGCCCAGCTGCCCGGCGCCACCGCGGCGGCGCTTGCCGTGCAGGGCGGGCAGGGCGACGCGCTGGACGCGCTGGTGTCGGCGGTGTCGTCGTTGAGCCTGCTGCTCGCGCTGGACAACGCCGAGCACCTGCTCGAAGGCGTGGCCGCGCTCGTGCGCGCGCTGCTGGACGCCGCGCCCGGCCTGCGCATCGTCGTCACCAGCCAGTCTGCGCTGCGCGTGGCCGGCGAGCAGGTGCTGCGCATCGCGCCGCTGGCGGTGCCGGCAGGCCCTGCCAGCGCCGAGGCCGCCCTGCACTACGGCGCAGTGGCGCTGTTCGCCGAGCGCGCGCGCGCCGTCGACCGGCGCTTCCAGCTCGACGACGGCAACGCCGCGACCGTGGTGGAGATCTGCCGCACGCTCGACGGCTTGCCGCTGGCCATCGAGCTGGCCGCTGCGCGCGCGCCGCTGCTCGGCCTGCCGCGCCTACTCGGCGCGATGCAGGACCGCCTGGCCGTGCTGACGCAAGGCCGCAACCGTGACGCACCCGCGCGCCAGCGCACGCTGCGCGCCGCGCTCGAATGGAGCTGCGAACTGCTGTCCGACCGCGAGCGGCGCGCCTTCCGCCGGCTGGGGGTGATCGCCGGCAGTGCCTCGCTGCCGCTGGTGCAGGCGCTGCTGGCCGCCGAGGGCGATGCCGCGAGCGATCCCTGGGCCGCGCTGGATCTCCTCGACGCGCTCGCCGAGCGTTCGCTGGTGGCGGTGCTGTTCCCCGACAACGACGGCCAGCCGCGCTACCGCCTGCTGGAGACGCAGCGCGCTTTCGCGCTGGAGGCGCTCGCGCGCGAGGGCGAGCTCGGCGCGCTGCGCCAGCGCCACGCCGAGGCGATGGCGGCGCTGTTCGAGGCCGCCTACGACGAGTACTTCAGCGGCCGCGTCGGCGTCGACGACTGGCTGGGGCGGCTCGAACACGACCTGGACAACGCGCGCGAAGCGCTGCGCTGGGCCCGCGAGGCCGGCCAGCGCCCGCTCGCGCTGGGCATCGGCGCGACGATGCTGCGCGCGCTGCCGCCGTCGTTGCACGACGAACGGGTGGCGCTGGCCGATGCCGTCGAGGCCGGCATCGATGCGAGCCTGCCCGAGGCGTTGCAGCTGCAGGCCTGGCTCGAGCTGAGTTGCGTGCTCGCCGACGCCCAGAAGGCGCGCGCCCGCACGGCCGCCGGGCAGGCGCTGGCGCTGGCGCGCCGGCTGGACCGCCGCGACGCCGACCGCTTCGCGCTGTACCACGCGCTGGCGCGGGCCTCCAGCGCCGCGGCGCAGGCCGGTGACCTGGATGCGGCGCGAGCGCTGCTCACCGAGGCCGCCCAGGTCGAAGACGCGGCCTGGCCGGCGCAGCGCCTGGTGTGGGGAACCGAGGCGGCGCAATGGGTGGCGCGCATGGCCGGCGACACCGAACGGGCGCTCGAGCTGGGTCGCCGCCTGCTGGCGCTGGACCGCGCGCGCGGCAGTCACGCGTCGATCGCCGCCGGCAACCTCATCGACGCCGAGCTCGCCGCCGGCAACGCCGCGGCGGCGGCGCGGCTGGGCGCCGATCTCGTCGCCTCGCTGGCCGGCTCGCGCCACGAGTACAGCCTGGCCTTCGCCCGCATCAACCTGCTCGCGGCGCTGCTGGCGCAGGGCGACGCGCTTGCCGCACGACCGGTGGCCGAGGCCGCGTGGGGCATGGCCGCAGCCTTCGAGTTGCAGCATGCCGCTGCTGCCTACCTCGCGCTGCTGGCCGCGCTGGAAGGTCGTGCGGCCGCGGCGGTGAAGCTGGCCGCCTACTCCGAGGCGATCTACGCCGCGCGCGGCGAAGCGCGCGAGAACAACGAGACGGCGGCGACGCTGCGGGCCGTGTCGCTGGCCTGCGAGCGGCTCGACGGGGCCGGCCTCGCGCGACTGCGCGCCGAGGGCGAAAGGCTGCGCGATGCGGAAGTGGCGGCGGTGGCGTTCGCTGCCGCAGACGAGGGCGACGCGGCGGGCGCCTGAGGAGCCTGAGGCGCCTGAGGAGATACTCGCGCATGCTTCCTTCGACACCTGGCGTGGCGGCGGTGGCGTCCGGCGCGGGTGACAGGGCCTGGCCCGACGGCGACCCTGATGCGCCGTGGCGCATGCTCTTCAGCGCCGAGGGCCGCATCTCGCGCCAGCGCTTCTGGATGCGGGGCGTGGGCGCGATGCTCGGGCTCGGGTTGGTGCTGCACGGGCTGCTCGCCGTGGCCCGCGTGCGCATGGGCACGGCCGAGCCGCTGGTCGACGTGGTGCTGCTGTGGCCGGCGCTGGTGATCTCGATCAAGCGCTGGCACGACCGCGACTGCACGGGGTGGTGGGTGTTGCTCGCGTTCGTGCCGGTGATCGGCTGGATCTGGCTGCTGCTGGCCAACGGGCTGCTGGCGGGGTCGCCCGGGGCCAACCGGTACGGAGAGCCGCCGCCGCAGTGGACTAGTAGCGCCCCGTGATCCCCGCCACGCGCAGGTACAGGTTCGCCGCCCAGGCGACGCCGGCCCGCCGCAGCCAGCGCCGCCAGCCCGCGCGCGCCGGGGCGGCGTGGACCTCGGTGGAAGCGGCGAACGCGGCCTCGAATCGCGCCGCCAGCGAGCGCGCGAAGTCGGGGTCGCGCACGACGACGTTGGCCTCCAGGTTGAGCAGCAGCGACAACGGGTCGATGTTCGAGCTGCCCACCGTGGCCCATTCCTCGTCGACGACAGCCACCTTGGCGTGCAGGAAGGCCGGCGTGTATTCGTAGATGCGCACACCGTTGGCGTGCATCTCGTCGTACAGCACGCGCGCGGCGATGGCCGCGATGCGGTAGTCGACCTTGCCTTGCAGCAGCAGCCGGACGCGCACGCCGCGCCGCGCTGCCTTGCGCAAGGCGCGGCGGAACACGCGCCCGGGGTAGAAGTACGGCACCGCGACATCGATGCGCTCGCGCGCGCTGCGGATCGCCTCGACGTAGCTGCGCTCGATGGTGCGGCGCTGGCGCAGGTTGTCGCGCACGAGGAACGCCGCGCGCATCGGGCTCGGGTCGGCGGCGGCATCGAGCACCGCGGCGCCGCGCAGCTGGCGCACCAGCCCGCGCGCCTTGGCCATCGGCGCGGCGCTGCGCGCCAGCGTGCGCACTTCCTCGGCCCAGCCGCGCGCCAGGTGCGCACGCGCCCACATCGCCCGCGCCGTGGCGTGCACCGCGGTGGCCAGCGGGCCGTGCACCTCGACGGCGAAGTCCAGGCGCGGCAGCTCGGTCCAGCCGTGGCGCAGGTCGTGCTTGTCGTCGATGATGTTGACGCCGCCGACGAACGCCACGGCGCCGCCCTCGCTGCCGTGGCCGCTGTCGCACACGCACAGCTTCTGGTGCAGCCGCCGCAGCTGGCCCGGTTGCAGCCAGGCCCACCAGCGCTCCAGCGGCCGGAACACCTCCAGCTGCACGCCGGTGCCGGCCAGGCGGCGGCGGAGGGCCGGCAGCGTGCCGTTGCTGCCGAAGCCGTCGACGACGACATGCACCGCGACGCCGCGCGCCGCGGCCGCGATCAGCGCGTCGAGCATCTCGAGGGCGGTGGCATCGTCGTGGAAGATGTAGGTGGCCAGCCAGACTTCGCGCGCCGCCGCGGCGATGGCGGCGCGCATGCGCGGGAACAGCTCCGAGCCGCCTTCGAGCAGATCGACGCGGTTGCCGCCCACGAAGCGCGGCGTGGGCACCGCGGTCCAGGCGCGCAGACGGGCGAGTTCGATGGTGGCCATGGCCGCGTGCTGCACTCGCCGCCGCGGGCCTTCGTCAGGCCGGGTGCAGTTCGGCCACCAGCGGCAGGTGGTCGGACATGCGTGCCCAGCTCATGCCGCGCGGCACCATCGTCGAGCGGCACTCGAGCCCGCGCAGGTAGAAGCGGTCGAGCGCGAACACCGGCGCCAGCGAAGGGAACGTGGCCCGCTGGCGCAGGCCGCCGCCGGGATCGATGGCGCGAGCGAGGCCGATCTCGGCCATCTCGGCGTCCAGCCGTTCGCCCCAGTCGTTGAAGTCGCCGGCGACGACGAGCATCTCGTCGGGCGGCACCTCGGCGTCGATGAAGCGGGCCAGCCGCTGCACCTGGCGCATGCGGCTGGCGTGGATGAGGCCGAAGTGCACCACCACCGCGTGCACCGCGGCGCCGTTCCACACCACCGGCACGTGCAGCAGGCCGCGCTGCTCGAACGGGTGGTCGCTCACGTCGTGGTGGCCGATGTCGCCCAGCGGCCAGCGCGACAGCAGCGCGTTGCCGTGCTCGCCGTGGCGGGTGACGGCATTGGTGCGGTAGGCGGCCTCGTAGCCCATCGGGGCCAGGAAGTCGGCCTGGCCCTGCTCGGGCCAGCCGAACCAGGTGCGCTCGAAGCGGCGCGCCTCGCGGGTGTGAAAGAGGCGAACCTCCTGCAGGAACACGAGGTCGGCGTCGAAGGCCTCGATGGCGAGGCCGAGGTTGTGGATCTCAAGGCGCTTCCTCGGCCCCATGCCGCGCACGCCCTTGTGGATGTTGTAGGTGGCCACGCGCAGGCCGCCGATGCCGGTGTACGGCGGCAGCAGTGTGCTTTGCAGCGGCTTGACGCGGTTCATGCGCGAGGGGGCGGCCGGCGCTTCGGCGCCTTCGTGGCAGCAGGGGCGGTGCGGCGCGGCAGTTGCAGGATCGCTTCGGCGTTGCTCGGCGAGAAGCAGGCGTCGGCCGCTTCGCGCCAGGGCAGCCATTGCCAGGCCAGATGTTCGCGCGGATCGAGCCGCACCGGCGTCTCCGCCGGGACGGTGAGGCCGAACACGTGCTCGACGTTGTGCGTGACGCCCGGCGCATAGCGGTGCCGCCAGACGGGGTAGATCTCGTAGCGGTTGGCCAGGCCCCAATCGACCAGCCGTGCGCTGCCGGCGCGCACGAGCTGGGCGATGTCGATGCCGGTCTCTTCCTGCACTTCGCGCGCGCAGGTGGCTTGCGGCGGCTCGTCGGCGGTGTCGAACGAGCCGGTGACGCTTTGCCAGTAACCGGGATGGTCGGCGCGCTCGATCAGCAGCACGTCCAGGGCCGGCGTGTGTATGACCACCAGCACCGACTCGGGAATCTTGAACGAAGGGCGGGCGGGCTCGGACACCGCTGGCCTCCAGGTTGGCGCCGGCCGCCGCGGGCGGGCCGGCCGGCGCCTTTTTTCGCTTTCTACTTCACCGCCTGCGGATTGCGCAGCCGGATGTGCAGCTCGCGCAACTGCGCCTCGTCCACCGCGCTCGGCGCGCCGGTGAGCAGGTCCTGCGCGCGCTGCGTCTTCGGGAAGGCGATCACGTCGCGGATGCTCTCGGCGCCGGTCATCAGCGTGGCGATGCGGTCCAGCCCGAAGGCCAGCCCGCCGTGCGGCGGCGCGCCGTACTGCAGCGCGTCGAGCAGGAAACCGAACTTCACGCGCTGCTGCTCGGGCGTGATCTGCAGCGCCTCGAAGACCTTGGCCTGCACGTCGGCGCGGTGGATGCGCACCGAGCCGCCGCCGATCTCCCAGCCGTTGAGCACCATGTCGTAGGCCTTGGCCAGGCAGCGGCCGGGGTCGCTCGCCATGTAGGCCTCGTGGCCGTCCTTGGGCGCCGTGAACGGGTGGTGCACGGCGTTCCAGCGCGCGCTGGCGTCGTCGTACTCGAACATCGGGAAGTCGACCACCCAAGCCGGCGCCCAGCGGTCCTCGAAGAGGCCGTGCGCGCGGCCGAACTCGCTGTGGCCGATCTTCACGCGCAGGGCGCCCAGGGCGTCGTTGACGACCTTGGCCTTGTCGGCGCCGAAGAAGATCAGGTCGCCGTTGCGGGCGCCGGTGCGGGCGATGATCTCGGCGATCGCCGCGTCGTGCAGGTTCTTGACGATGGGGCTCTGCAGGCCGTCGCGGCCCTTGCCGGCGTCGTTGACCTTGATCCACGCCAGGCCCTTGGCACCGTAGATCTTGACGAACTCGGTGTAGGCGTCGATCTCGCCGCGGCTCATGCCCTTGTGCGCGTCGCCGCCGCCGGGCACGCGCAACGCCGCGACGCGGCCGCCGGGCGCGTTGGCCGGGGCCGAGAAGACCTTGAACTCGACGCCCTTCATCACGTCGGTGAGCTCGGTGAACTCGAGCCTGACGCGCAGGTCGGGCTTGTCGCTGCCGTAGCGGTGCATCGCCTCGGCATGCGTCAGCTCGGCGTACACCGGCAGCTCGACGCCCAGCGTCTTCCTGAACACCGTGCGCACCATCGCCTCGGTGACGGCGCGGATCTCCTGCTCGGTGAGGAAGCTGGTCTCGATGTCGATCTGCGTGAACTCGGGCTGGCGGTCGGCGCGCAGGTCCTCGTCGCGGAAGCACTTGGTGATCTGGTAGTAGCGGTCGAAGCCGGCCACCATCAGGAGCTGCTTGAACAGCTGCGGGCTCTGCGGCAGCGCAAAGAACATGCCGTCGTGCACGCGGCTGGGCACGAGGTAGTCGCGCGCGCCTTCGGGCGTGCTCTTGGTGAGCATCGGCGTCTCGATGTCGATGAAGCCCTGCTCGTCGAGGAACTTGCGGACCTCGATCGCGACGCGGTAGCGCAGCATCATGTTCTTCTGCATCTGCGGCCGGCGCAGGTCGAGCACGCGGTGCGTCAGGCGC
>JAEUPF010000131.1 GCA_016790425.1 Rubrivivax sp. | reverse complement strand
GCGCCTGCATCGCACGCTCGCCGGCGCCGCGCCATGCCGCCCCTGCCGGCACGCTGCCTGCCCCGTGGGGCCGCCCGACGAGCACCCGTGCGCCAGCGCCGTGACGCCGCAAGCGGTGATCGCCGAGGCGCTGGCACTGTTGTCGCTATCGCTGTCACTGTCGCCATCGCCATCGCCATCGCCATCGCCATCGCCCTCGCTGTCGCTGTCGCCATCGCTGTCGCTGTCGCTGTCGCCGTCGTCCCCGCCATCACCGCCACCGACGGCCGGCGATGCGGCCGCGGCGCATCCCAACGACGACCGCCGCTCACCCGACCCTGCAACCGCCACCGCCGCCAGCAACGCCGCGCCCACCGAAAGCTGAAGAAATGTCCACCGCCGCTGCCGCCACTGCTTCCGTCTCGACCACCGCCGCCTCGCTGCTCGAGCCGGTACCGCTGCGCGACAAGGTCGTCGTCGTCACCGGCGGCTCGCGCGGCCTCGGCGCGGCCCTCTGCGAGACGCTCGGCCAGGCCGGTGCGCGGATCGTGATCGCCGACATCGAGCACGAGCGCGCGCGCGACAAGGCCGCCGTGCTCGCCGAGGCCGGCCTCGCCGTCGCCGCGCTGCCGCTGGACGTGGGCAACGAAGCACAGGTGCGCGACCTGGTGCGCACCGTGCACGAGCGCTTCGGCCGCCTCGACGTGGTGGTCAACAACGCCGGCATCGACGTCACCGCGCCGCTGGCCGAGATCGGCAGTGCGGCGTGGGAGCGCATCGTGCGCACGAATCTCACCGGGCCGTTCCTGCTCGCGCGCGAGGCGGTGGCGGTGATGCCGCGCGGCGGCCACATCGTCAACATCGCCTCCACGGCCTCGAAGCGCGCCTGGCCGAATGCCGCCGCCTACCACGCCACCAAGTGGGGGCTGCTCGGCCTGTCGCACGCCCTGCACGCCGAGCTGCGGCCGCAGGGCATCAAGGTCTCGGCGGTCATCGCCGGCGGCATGCGCACGCCGTTCCTGCTCGAACGCTTCCCCGACCTCGACCCCGGCGTGCTGCAGGAACCGCTCGAAGTGGCGCGCGCGGTGTACTTCGTGCTGGTGCAAGGCGCCGACACCGTGGTGCCCGAGGTGATGGTGCTGCCGATGCGCGAGACGTCGTGGCCCTGAATCGTGGCCCTGAAGCGCGCCCGGACGCGGCCGTGAAGCACGGCTGAAGAAGGCCCGGCACGCCGCACGCTGCCGCGAAGGCGCGGCATGAGGTTTGCCGATCCGCGCTGCGCCGGCCGCCCGACCCGGCCGCCGCCAAGCGACAGGAGCGTTCGAACGTGATCACCCTCGGAATCAACGCCGCCTTCCACGACAGCGCCGCCGCGCTGGTGATCGACGGCACCGTCGTCGCCGCCGCCGAAGAAGAGCGCTTCACGCGCATCAAGCACGCCAAGCGGCCGCTGCCGTTCACCGCCTGGGAGCTGCCGCACCATGCCGTCGACTACTGCCTCGCTGAAGCGGGCATCGGCCTGGCCGCGGTGGACCGTGTGGCCTACAGCTTCGACCCCCTCCTGTTCGCCGAGGACCGGCTCGGCTCGGACGCGTCGATCCCGCTGCCGCTGGAGCCTTCGGCGATGCCGAGCGAGCCGTGGGACAACCCGTGGGACCCGCTGTTTCTGGCCGCGGTCGTCAACGCGCCGCGCCTGCTCGTCGACGCCGTGCCGCACCACCTGCGCGCGCGCTTCGAAGGCGTCGATTCGACGGCGCCGCCGTTTCGCTTCGAGTTCCTCGACCACCACCTGTGCCACCAGGCGAGCGCCTTCCTCGCCGCACCGTTCGAGCGCTGCGCGGTGCTGACGCTGGACGGCCGCGGCGAACGCGCCACCACCACCTACGGCCGCTGGCGCGACGGCCGCTACGAGGCGCTCGGCCACGTGGAGATGCCGCATTCGCTGGGCCTGCTGTACGAACGCGTCACTCAGCACCTCGGCTTCCTGCACTCCAGCGACGAGTACAAGGTGATGGCGCTGGCGGCGCTGGGAACGCCGCGCCACCGCGACGAGCTCGGCCGCCACGTGACGCTGCGCGACAACGGCCGCTACGAGATCGAGGCCATCGACCTCGAAGCGCTGGCCGGGCCGCCGCGGCAGCCGAAAGCGCCGCTGACGCAGGCGCACTTCGACCTCGCCGCCTCGCTGCAGGACCTGCTCGAACGGCGCGTGCTGGCGCTGGCGGCATGGCTGCGCGAGACGAGCGGCGAGCCGCGCCTGGCGATGGCCGGCGGCGTGGCGCTGAACTGCCTGATGAACTCGCGCCTGCGCGACCGCGGGATCTTCGAGCAGGTGTGGGTGCAGCCGGCTGCCGGCGACGCCGGCACGGCGCTGGGGGCGGCGCTGTGGTGCGACGCGCGCGCGCGCGCCGAAGGCAGCACGCAACTCGCGCCGCGCCAGTGGCAGATGGAGCACGCCTACCTGGGGCCCGCCTACGACGACGCCGAGATCGAGGCACTGCTGCGCTGGGCCAAGCTGCCGTACCGGCGCAGCGACGACCTCGCGCGCGACTGCGCCGAGCTGCTCGCCCGCCAGTCGATCCTCGGCTGGTTCCAGGGCCGCATGGAGTTCGGGCCGCGGGCCCTGGGCGCACGCTCGATCCTCGCCTCGCCGATCGACCCGGCGATGCAGGCGCGCATCAACGAGTTGAAGGACCGCGAAGACTTCCGCCCGGTGGCGCCGGCGGTGCCCGAGGAGGACTTCGCCGACTGGTTTGCCGGCGCCAAGGCCAACGGCGGCCGCTCGCCGTTCATGCTCTTCGTGCACGAGGTGCCGCCGGCGCGTGCCGAGCGCATCCCCTCGGCCTGCCACAGCGACCGCACGGCGCGCGTGCAGACGGTGGCCGAGCGCACGAACCCGGCCTTCCATGCGCTGCTGCGGGCCTTCGGCGAGCGCACCGGGGTGCCGGTGCTGATCAACACCTCGTTCAACGTGCGCGGCGAGCCGATCGTCTGCACGCCGCGCGACGCCCTCAACGCCTTCGCCTCGACGCCGCTGGACGCGCTGGCGATCGGCCCGTTCATCGTCGAGAAGCAGGAGGCCCGCGCATGGCCACGGTGACACCGCTCTTTCCGCCCGTGCGCGTCGCCGTCGTCGTGCCGACGTACCGGCGGCCGCAGTTGCTGCGCCGCTGCCTGCTGGCGCTGCTGGCGCAGCGGCTGCCGGCCGACGCCTACGAGATCGTCGTCGTCGACGACGGCCGCGACGACGCCACGCGCGATCTGGTGCGCCAGCTCGGCGGCCGGCCGCCGGCGGCGCGCCAGCCGCTGCTGCGCTACCTGCGCCCGGCGCGCGGGCGCGGCCCGGCGCAGGCACGCAACATCGGCTGGCGCAACACGATGGCGCCGCTGGTTGCCTTCACCGACGA
>JAEUPF010000157.1 GCA_016790425.1 Rubrivivax sp. | reverse complement strand
TCGGCTTCATGGGCCTGAAAGGCGGCTCTGGCGCCTTGCCCGGCTGCGACGGCTACGACCACATCGGCATGATCGACGCGAGCGGCGGCGTGCTCGACCAGGACTACGAGATGTTCGAGCAGCAGACGCCGCACCGGCTGGTCAAGCACGAACTGCTCACCGACAGCGCCGGTGCCGGCCAGTGGCGCGGCGGCCTCGGCGTCGAGACGGTGTTCGAGATCGGCTCGGAGGACACGCAGCTCGTCACCTTCGGCGACGGCGACTTCGAAGGCGCCTTCGGCCTGGCCGGCGGGCACGGCGCGGGGCTGAACTTCATCCGCCTCACCTACCCCGACGGGCGCGTCGTGGTGCCGAAGAACAAGGACCTCATCACCGGCGTACCGCGCGGCACCGTCTACCACCAGGTGGCCTCGGGCGGCGGCGGCTGGGGCGACCCGAAGCAGCGCAACCGCGCCGTGCTGGCCGAGGAGGTGCGCAACGGCGTCATCTCGCCCGAGGCGGCGCGGCGCGACTACGGTCTGGCGGAATCCGAGTTGTCGTGAGGGCGGCATGAACTTCGAGCCGAGCGAAGACCAGCGCGCGATCCGCGACGCCTTCGCGCGCTTTGCCGACGAGCGCGTCGCGCCGCAGGCGGCGGCCATCGACGAAGCGCGCGCCTTCCCGCGCGAGCTGTTCGCCGAGCTGGGCCGGCTCGGCCTGTTCGCGCTGCGCTACCCGGTCGATGCGGGCGGCTCCGGCCTCGCGCTGACCGAGTTCACGCTGGCGCTGGAGGAGATCGCGCGCGCCTCGATGTCGCTGGCCGGCGCGGCGGCGATGCAGTCGCTGATGGGCACCAAGTTCCTGCACATGCTGGGCAACGCCGACATCCACCAGCGGCTGCTGGCGCCGGCATTGCGCGGCGAGAAGATCGGCGCCATCTGCATGACCGAGCCCGGCGCCGGCTCCGACCTCGACGGCATCGCCACCCGCGCGACGAAGGTGCCCGGCGGCTGGCGGCTGGACGGCCGCAAGACCTGGGTCACCTCGGCGCCGGTGGCCGACTTCTTCACCGTCTTCGCGCGCGCCGGCGACGACAAGCTGCTGACGATCTTCCTCGTCGAGCGCCCGTTCGCGGGGCTGGCGGTCGGGCGCGAGATCCACAAGATGGGCGTGTGGGCCTTGCCGACCTCGGAAGTGGCCTTCGAGGGCTGCGTCGTCCCCGAGTCGCATTGCCTGTCGAAGGAGCCGGGCGACGGCGAGCGGCACCTGCGCAAGCTGCTCGCCGAAGTGCGCATCGTCACCGCTGCGATGGCGCTGGGCGTCGCGCGCGCGGCGCTCGACGCGGCGCGCCGCTACGCGGCCGAGCGCGCGCAGTTCGGCAAGCCGATCAACCGCTTCCAGGCCATCCAGATGAAGCTGGCCGAGATGGCCACCGCGCTCGAATCGGCGGTGTGGATGGTGCGCGCGGCGGCCTGGCTGCACGCCGCGGGCAAACCGCACCACAAGGAAGCCGCGATGGCCAAGCTGCACGCCACCGAGGCCGCGGCCACCGTGTGCGACCAGGCCGCGCGCGTCTTCGCCAGCTACGGCTACGCGATGGAATACCCGGTGCAGCGCTACCTGCGCGACGTGCGCTTCACGTTGATCGGCGGCGGCACGAGCGAGATCCTGAAGCTCATCATCGCCAAGGAGCTGGCGTCATGAACGTCGCTGTGAACGATCCCGCGCATGCCGCCGCGAAGGCGGCCGGCGCGCCCCGGCAGCGCCCGATCCGCGTCGTGCTGGCCAAGCCCGGCCTGGACGGCCACGACCAAGGCGCCAAAGTCGTCGCGCGGGCGATGATGGCGGCCGGTTTCGACGTGCGCTACACGGGCCTGCGCCAGACGCCCGAGCAGGTGCGCGACGCGGCGCTGGCGCACGACGCCGACGTGATCGCGCTTTCCAGCATGGCCGGCGCGCACCTCTCGTTCGGCGAGCGCCTGAAGCCGCTGCTCGAAGCGGCGGGGCTCGGCCAGCGGCTGTGGATCATCGGCGGCAACATCCCCGCCGCCGACCACCCGGCGCTGAAGGCGCTCGGCTTCGCGGCGGTGTTCGCCACCGGCTCGAGCCTGGACGCGATCACCGCGTTCATCGCTGCCAACGCCGGCGGCGCGCAAGGCGCCGCGAACGACCCAAAGGCCGCCGCGGCCCCGCACCGGAGCGCCCGATGAACAAGCCATCCAGGCCCGCCGCTGCCGTGCGGCCCGTCGTCAACGAGTCCGGCCTGGCGATCGAGCCGGTCTACACCGCCGCCGACGTCGAAGCCAGCGGCGGCCTGGCAATGCTCGGGCAGCCGGGCGGGTACCCGTTCACGCGCGGCATCCACCCGCTGATGTACCGCAAGCAGCCGTTCACGATGCGCCAGTACACGGGCTTCGCCAACGCGGCCGAGACCAACCAGCGCTTCAAGTTCCTCATCGCCAACGGCCAGACCGGCCTCAACGTCGCCTTCGACCTGGCCACGCAGTGCGGCATCGATTCCGATGACGCGCAGGCCGTGGGCGAGGTGGGGCGCGTCGGGATGGCGGTGGACACGCTGCGCGACTTCGAGGTGGCGTTCGACGGCATCGACCTCGACAAGATCACCGTCTCGCTGACGATCAACGGCGCTGCCGCGGTGCTGATCGCGATGTACCTGGCGATGGCCGAGAAGCGCGGCTTCGACCTGAAGACGCTGCGCGGCACGGCGCAGAACGACATCCTCAAGGAGTTCATCGGCCGCGGCACCTGGGTCTACCCGGTCGGGCCTTCGATCCGGCTCGTCGGCGACACCATCGAGTACTGCGCCGAGCACGCGCCCAAGTACAGCCCGGTGTCGGTGTGCGGCTACCACATCCGCGAATCGGGGGCCACGCCGACGCAGGAGATGGCCTGGGCCTTCTGCATCGCGCGCGCCTACGCCGACGAAGTCATCAAGCGGGGCGTGCCGGTGGACGAATTCGCCGGCCGGCTCTCGTACAACTTCAACATCTTCGGCAACCTCTTCGAGCAGGTGGCCAAGTTCCGCGCCGGCCGCGGCCTGTGGGCGCAGATCATGAAGGAACAGTACGGCGCGAAGGAGCCGGGCTCGATGTGGCTGCGCATGATCGCCGGCGGCGGCGGCGGCGGCCTCACGCTCGAGCAGCCCGAGAACAACATCGTGCGCGGCGCCTACTACGCGCTGATCGCGGCGCTGTCGGGGGCGCAGACGATGGCCCTGTGCTGCTACGACGAGGCCTACACGATCCCCAGCGAGTACGCGCAGCGCATCTCGCTGCGCACGATGCAGCTGCTGGTCGAGGAGATGGGCCTGGCGGACACGGTCGATCCGCTGGGCGGCTCGTTCTACGTCGAGACGCTGACCAACCGCATGCGCGACGAGATGCGCGGCATCATCGAGCGCACCGACGCCGCCGGCGGCATCGTCAAGCTCGTCGAGCAAGGCGTCATCCAGTCGCAGGTGTCGGCGCAGGCCTACCGCATGCAGCGCGCCATCGAGTCCGGCGGCTTCCCCAAGGTGGGCGTCAACCGCTACCGCAGCGACGGCGACGAGAGCCGGCCGGTGGAGATGCACCCGTACAAGGCCGAGGACGCGCAGCGGCAGGTCGAGGCGCTGCGCGGCGTCAAGGCCTCGCGCGATGCGGTGGCGGTGGCGCGCGCGCTGGAGCGCGTCGAGGCCGATGCGAGGAGCGGCGCCAACCTGATGCCGGCCATCGTGCAGGCGGTGAAGGCCTACGCGAGCGTCGGCGAGATCACGCAGCGCCTGGTGACCGTGTTCGGCCGCTACCGCGAGCCGATCCGCTTCGACGAAAGCAGCGCCTTCTCGTCGCTGAAGGAGGCGGCGTGATGAGCGCGGTCGCCGAACGCGCCGGGCCCGCGCACGCACCGTCGGCGCAGTTCGCGCGTTATCTCGCGCCCTATCGCCTCATCGAGGCGCTGGCCGCGCTGGCCGCACCGGGGGGCGGCACGGTGCTGGCCGGCGGCACCGACCTGATGCTGGCGCTCCAGAACGGGCGCGTGAAGCCGGCCGAGCGCCTGGTGAACATCCGCCGCGTCGCCGGGCTCGATGCGATCAAGAGCGAAGGCGGGCGGCTGTCGATCGGGGCCCTCGTCACCGTGAGCCAGCTGCTGGCCGACCCGCTCGTCGCCGCGCATGCGCCGCTGCTGGGCACCGCGGCGGCGCACTTCGCGAGCGAGCAGATCCGCAACGCCGCCACGGTGGGCGGCAACCTCGGCAACGCTTCGCCGGCCGCCGACCTCGCGCCGCCGTTGCTGGCGCTCGATGCGAAGGTGGTTCTGGCGCGGCTCGAAGGCGACGCGGTGTCGATGCGCTGGCTGCCGCTGGCCGAGTTCTTCACCGGCCCGGGGCGCACGGCACGCGACAGCGCCGAGCTGATCGTGGCGGTGGAAGTGCCCCAGGCAGCGGCGGGCGCGGTGCAGCGCTTCTACAAGGGCGGCACGCGCGAAGGGCTGGACATCTCGTCGATCTCGCTGGCGCTGGCGGCGCGGCGCGGCAACGACGGCTGCTGGCACGACGTGCGCCTGGCGCTCGGGGCCGTGGCGCCGCGGCCGATCCGCGCCGCCGCCGCCGAGGCGGCGCTCGAAGGCGCGCCGCTCGATGCCGGCTTTCCGGCCGTCGCGGCGCGCGCCGCCCGCGCCGCGGCCGAGCTGGACGCCAGGCCGATCGACGACGTGCGTGCGAGCGCCTGGTACCGGCGCGAGCTCGTTCGCAACATGACCGAGAGGATGCTGCTCGATGCCGCCCGACCTGGACATTGACTTCACGCTGAACGGCGTGCGCCAGCGCGCCCGCGTCGATGCCGGCACGAGCCTGCTGGCACTGCTGCGCGACGTGGTCGGCCTCACCGGCACCAAGTACGGCTGCGGCGAGGGCGAGTGCGGGGCTTGCACCGTCAGCGTCGACGGCCGCGCGGTGTGCGCGTGCATCGCCTTCGCCGCCGACGCCGACGGGCGCAGCATCGTCACCGTCGAAGGGCTCGGCGCCGACCCGCGCGGCGCCGCGCTGCGCGAGGCGTTCGTCGAGCAGGGTGCGGTGCAATGCGGCTTCTGCACGCCGGGCATGATGGTGCAGGCGACGCAGCTGCTGGCGCGTTGCCCGCGCCCCGACGCCGCTGCGGCCAAGAGCGCGATCGAGGGGAACCTGTGCCGTTGCACCGGCTACCAGAAGATCGTCGAGGCCATCGTCGCCGCGGGCGAGAAGCTGGCGGCCCGCAAGGAGGCCGTGCGATGAGCGAAGTCCGCGAGCGCCGCAACGGCGCCGGCACGAGCACCGACCCCGGCGCCGGCCGGAGCCTGATCGGGCAGCGCATCACCAAGCTCGACGCGCCCGAGAAGGCGAGCGGCAAGACGCGCTACGTGCACGACATCGACGTCTCGGGCCAGCTGCACGCGGCGATCCTGCGTTCGACGAAGGTGCACGCGCGGATCCTGCGCATCGATGCCAGCCGCGCGCGCGCCTTGCCCGGCGTGCACGCGGTGATCACCGCCGCCGACGTGCCCGACCAGCGGCCGATCGGTGTCGCGCGCGATCACCTGCCGCTGAAGACCGGCCGCGTGCGCAGCCTGCGCGACGAGATCGCCGCAGTGGCCGCCGAGACCGAGGCGATCGCCCGCGAGGCCTGCGCGCTGATCGAGGTCGACTACGAAGAGCTGCCCGCGGTGTGCGATGCCGAGGCGGCCCTGTCGCCCGGCGCGCCGCTGGTGCACCCGCCGCTGCCCGGCGCCGCCGCCGCGGCGCCGGTGGGCCTGGCCGGCCGCAGCGACAACGTGGCGATGCGCTTCGACTACGCGCACGGCGACGTCGCCCAGGGCGAAGCCGAGAGCGACTTCGTCGTCGAGGACAGCTTCTCGCTGCACTACGTGACGCACTGCTGCATGGGCGTGTCGGGCGTCATCGCCGAGTTCGACGCCAAGGGCAACCTGCTGCTGCACTCGAACACGCAGGTGCCGTTCCTGCACAAGCGCGAGTTCGCCGAGTACCTTGGCATCGACCCGGCACGCGTGCGCATCGTGCAGCCGCCCATCGGCGGCGGCTTCGGCAGCAAGCTCGACATCTACCCGTTCGAGGTGATCTGCGTCTTCCTGGCGCGCGCCACCGGGCGGCCGGTGAAGATGGTGTTCACGCGCGAGGAGGAGTTCCTCGCCTCGCCGACGCGGCAGCCGGTGCGCCTGACGCTGCGTTCGGGCTGCAGGCGCGACGGCACGCTCACGTTCCGCAGCGTGCACACCCTGCACGACAACGGCGCCTACACCTCGTGGGGTGCGACGACGCCGTTCGTGATGATGCAGACCTTCTCGTCGCTGTACCGCGTGCCGCACTGCGAATACCACACGGTGGCGGTGTACACGAACAACCCGTACGCCGGCTCGTTCCGCGGCTACGGGAATCTGCAGGCCACCTTCGCCGTCGAGCAGCACATGGACCGCCTGGCCGACGCGGCGGGCATCGACCCGCTGGCGTTCCGGCTGAAGAACGCGCAGGTCAGCGGCGAGACGACGGGGCAGGGCATGGTGTTCAGGAGCTGCGGCTTCGGCGAGTGCCTGAGCATTGCCGGCGAGCGCAGCGGCTATTCGGCGAAGCGGCGCGAGTACGGCGCCGCGCGCGGGGCCGGCGAGAACCGGCCCGGCACGCCCGAGGCAGGACCTTCGGCCACGCTGAAGCGCGGCGTCGGCATGGCCTCGATGCTGCACGTCGGCGGCGGCGCCAAGATCTACCCGAGCGACGGCTGCGGCACGATCCTGAAGCTCGACGACTTCGGTCACGTCACGCTGATCACCGGCGCCAGCGAGATCGGCCAGGGCTCGGAGACGGTGCTGGCGCAACTCGTCTGCGAGGAGCTCGGCCTGCCGATCACCGCCGCCACGGTGGTCAACAACGACACCGACATCACGCCGTGGGACGTGGGCGTGCACGCCAGCCGCACCACCTTCATCGCCGGCAATTCGGCGCTCGGCGCGGCGAAGAAGGCCAAGGAGAAGATCTTCGCCGCCGCGGCGCCGCGCTTCGACTGCGCGCCCGAAGACCTGGCGCTCGCCGGCGGGCACCTCGTGCGCAAGGCCGACGGCGCCAAGCTCACCGACCTGCCGCGCTTCCTGCGCAGCCTGCACTTCGCCGAGCATGCGGACCTCGTGATGACGACCTTCTATTACGAGCCGCCGAGCGTGCACCAGGACAAGGGCTTCAAGGGCGACGTCTCGGCCGCTTATGCCTGGGCGACGCAGGTGGTGGAAGTCGAAGTCGACACCGCCACCGGCGTCGTGCGCCTGCTGAAGGTGACCGGCGCGCACGACGTCGGCCGCGTGCTCAACCGCCTCGGGCTCGAAGGGCAGATCGAAGGCGGCATCGTCATGGGCCAGGGCTACGCGTTGACCGAGAACCTCGTCGTCGATCAGGGCCGCGTGCGCAACCCGAACTTCCGCGACTACAAGCTCGTCACGGCGCCCGAGATCCCGGCGATGGACATCACCTTCGTCGAGTCGATGGATGGCGAGGGGCCGCAGGGCGCCAAGGGCGTCGGCGAAGCGCCGGCGATCTGCATCGCCGCCGCGGTGGCCAACGCGATCGAGAACGCCACCGGCGTGCGCATCACCAGCCTGCCGTTCACGCCCGAGCGCGTATACCGGGCGCTGCACGGGGCGCTGCCTGCGGTTCGCCCGGTGCGGCCGGCACCGAGCGTTGCGCAGCCGGCCGCGCGATGAAGCCGCGCACCGTCCTCTCGCTGGAGCAGGCGCTGTCGCTGCCCTACGCGACGCTGCGCTTCGCGCAGCTGGGCTGGCGCGTCATCCGCATCGAGTCGACTCCGCACGGCGAAGGGCTTCCCGGCGACCCCAACCGCTACATCGGCAGCCGCCTGAGCGAACTCGCCACCGGCGATGCCGGCAGCGCGGCCGGCGACGGCAGCGACGACCGCCGCAGCTACTTCGTCGCCCCCAACGTCGGCAAGCAGGCGATCGCGCTGAACCTGAAGGACGAGCGCGGCCAGGCGGTGCTGAAGCGCCTGATCGAGGCGCTCGACGTGGACGTCTTCTGCTGCAACACGGTGCCGGCGCGCTACGCCTCGCTCGGCATTGCGCCGCAGGTGCTGCGCGCCGTGAAGCCCGGCCTCGTGTGGGCCGGCATCTCGGCGCTCGGGCCGGCGGAACCCGAGGCGCCCGGTTACGACCCGGTGCTGCAGGCGATGTCGGGCTTCATGGAAGTGACCGGCATGAAGGACGGCCCGCCCACGCTGACCGGCATCCCGGTCATCGACCTCAAGGCCGGCGACGAGGTCTACGCCAACGTGCTGCTGGCGCTGCTGGAGCGCGCCGAGGCCGCTGCACGCGGCGAACCCGGCGAGGGGCGCACGATCCACGTCTCGATGCTGCAGGCGGCGGCTTCGTGGCTGATCACCGTGCTGCCGCTGCTGGACTTCGGCTGCCGCCCCGACGAGGTCACGCGGGCCGGCAACGAGCACCGCAAGTTCATCCCGACCAACGTCTACCCGGCGCGCGACGGCTTCGTCTACCTCGCCATCGGTTCCGACGTGCAGTGGCGCCGCCTGGTGGCGCTGCCACGGTTCGCGGGCCTGGCCAGCGACGTGCGCAAGACCAACGAAGGCCGTCACGCCGAGCGCGAAGCGATCCACCGCGACATGGCCGCGGTGACCAAGCGCCATGGCGCCGACGAGATCCTGGCGGACCTGCGCAGCGCGACGATTCCCGCCACGCGCATCCTCGACATCCGCCAGGTGCGCGAGCTGCCGCTGCTGCGCGACAAGCTCACCGCGAGCGCGCTGAATCCCGGGCTCGACCCGAATCGCCGCGTGCGCATGCAGCCGATGGCCGTCGACCTGCCGGGCGGGCGCACCGAGCTGGCCGCGCCGCCGCGCTACGGCCAGCACACGCGTGCCGTGCTCGCCGAAGCGGGCTTCGCGCCGGCCGACATCGAAGCGCTGCACGCCGCGCGCATCATCGCCTGAGCGCCGCCGTCGACCCGGCACCCGCAGGAGACATCGCATGAGCCGCATCCGCCGCCGCCCGCGAGCCGGCACGTCGTCGCAACCAGCCCGCGGTGCGCTCGCAGGCGCCGCGTTTCCGTCCCCCGCGCGCAGCCTCTGCGCCGCGGCTTAACGTCCCTGGCCAACGAGGAGCAAAGCGCATGAGCACGCCCACGAAGTTCGTTCTCGACGAATCGAAGATGCCGCGCCACTGGTACAACATCGCGGCCGACCTGCCCACCCCGCCGGCGCCGCCGCTGCACCCCGGCACCTTGCAGCCGGTGGGACCGGACGACCTGGCGCCGCTGTTCCCGATGGAGCTGATCCTCCAGGAGGTGAGCAGCGAGCGCGAAGTGCCGATCCCCGAGCCGGTGCGCGAGGTGTTCCGCCTCTGGCGCCCCTCGCCGCTGTACCGCGCGCACCGCCTGGAGAAGGCGCTCGGCACGCCGGCGAAGATCTACTACAAGTACGAAGGCGTCTCGCCGGCCGGCAGCCACAAGCCGAACACCGCCGTGCCGCAGGCCTGGTACAACGCCCAGGCCGGCATCAGGAAGCTCACCACCGAGACCGGCGCCGGCCAGTGGGGCAGCTCGCTCGCCTTCGCCGGCGCGCTGTTCGGGCTCGACGTCACCGTCTACCAGGTGCGCATCAGCTACGACCAGAAGCCCTACCGTCGGGCGCTGATGGAAACCTACGGCGCGCGCTGCCTGCCGTCGCCCTCGGACACCACCAACTCCGGCCGCGCGGTGCTGGCCAAGGACCCGAACCACCCGGGCTCGCTGGGCCTGGCGATCAGCGAAGCGGTGGAGATCGCCGCCACGCACGACGACACCAAGTACGCGCTCGGCTCGGTGCTCAACCACGTGCTGATGCACCAGACGATCATCGGCCAGGAGGCGATGCTGCAGTTCGAGATGGCCGGCGACGACCCCGACGTCATCATCGGCTGCACCGGTGGCGGCAGCAACTTCGCCGGCATCACCTTCCCGTTCATCGGCCAGCAGCTGCGCGGCAAGGGCAAGACCAAGCAGCGGCGCATCGTCGCAGTGGAGCCGGCCGCGTGCCCGAGCCTGACGCGCGGCAAGTTCGCCTACGACTTCGGCGACACGAGCCACCTGACGCCGCTGGTGAAGATGCACACCCTGGGCAGCACCTTCACGCCACCGGGGTTCCACGCCGGCGGCCTGCGCTACCACGGCATGGCGCCGCTGGTGTCGCACCTGGCCGAGCTGGATCTCATCGAAGCCACCGCGTACCAGCAGACCGAGTGCTTCGCCGCCGGCGTGCTGTTCGCGCGCGCCGAAGGCATCGTGCCGGCGCCCGAAGCGAACCATGCGGTGAAGGGCGCCATCGTCGAGGCGCTGCGCTGCAAGGCCGAGGGCAAGAGCCAGGTGATCCTGTTCAACCTGAGCGGGCACGGCCACTTCGACATGGCTTCGTACATGGCGTACTCCGCCGGCAAGCTCACCGACCAGGCCTACGACGAGCGCGAGCTGGCGATGGCGCTGGCCGGGCTGCCTTCGGTGCCGGCCTGAGCGAGCCCGCCGCGGCGCCGCCTCGCTCGGCTGCGAGCGGCGCCGCGGCCTCTCACCCCGCTTCCGTGCAAGGAGAACCGGCGATGACCGCGCGCGCGAATCCGCTGCTCGAACACGCCCGCTGGCCGACGCTGGACCCGGCGCCGCGGCGCGTGGTGGTCATCGGCGCCGGCACCATCGGCCCCGACATCGCCTACTACCTGGCAAGCGCGCTGCCCGGGCTGGCGATCGTGCTGCTCGACCTGCGCCAGGAGGCCGTCGATGCGGCGCTGGCGCGCCTGCGCGACTACGCGGCCAAAGCGGTGGCGCGCGGCAAGATGACGCCGGCCCATGCCGATGCGACGCTGGCCGGGCTTTCGGGCAGCACGAGCTACGACGAGGCGCTGCGCGAAGCCGACTGGGTGCTCGAAGCGGCCACCGAGGACCTGCCGCTGAAGCGCCGCATCTTCGCCGAGGTGGAACGGCGCGTCTCGGCGCAGGCGGTGATCACGTCGAACACCAGTTCGCTGCCGGCGGCGCGCCTGTTTGCCGAACTGGCGCACCCCGGCCGCGCGACGGTGACGCACTTCTTCGCGCCGGCGTGGCGCAACCCGGTCGTCGAGGTGATCGACTGGCCGCGCGCCGAGCGCGCGCTGATCGCCGCGCTGCGCCGCCTCTTCGCCGCCACCGGCAAGCTGCCGCTGGTGACGGCCGACGTCGCCTGCTTCATGCTCGACCGCGTCTTCGACAACTGGTGCAACGAAGCGGCGCTGCTGCTCGGCCGCGCGGACGACCCGCCGACGGCTGCCGAGGTGGACAGCGTCGCGCAGGCCTGGGTGCATGCCGGCCCGTTCTTCGTGCTCAACCTCGCGCACGGCAACCCGATCATCGTCGAGACCAATACGCTGCAGGCGGCCGAGGAAGGCGCGCACTACCGGCCGGCGCCGATCTTCGGCTCGGTCGATCGCTGGCTCACCATCGCGCCGGGGCAGGCCGTGGCGATGCCGGCGGCGCACGCCGCCGGCATCGGCGACCGTCTGCGCGGCGTGCTGTGGTCGCAGGCGGTCGACATCCTCGACCGCGGCATCGGCTCGGGCGCCGACCTGGACATCGGCTGTCGCCTGGCGCTGGGCTTCAAGCGCGGGCCGCTCGAATCGATGCGTGATGCCGGCAGCGCCGAAGTGACGCGCGTGCTCGAGCGCTTCGTCGC
Organism: Rubrivivax sp.; assembly: GCA_016790425.1. GTDB lineage: Bacteria > Pseudomonadota > Gammaproteobacteria > Burkholderiales > Burkholderiaceae_C > Rubrivivax. The sequence goes on along the minus strand of JAEUPF010000157.1, from coordinate 11,683 downwards.
CGAGCGGCCCGGCATGCCGCGGCCGCGGCGCGCGCTCGCCGAGTACCAGCCGTCCGAGCGCCACATCGTCGTCGACCGCATCGACGACGTGGTCGTCGTGACGCTGCGCCGGCCCGAGGCGCTCAATGCGCTGCACGACGAGATGACCGACGAGATCCTCGCCGTCATCCGCCGCCACGAGCGCGACAGCAGCGTCGCCGGTTTCGTGCTCACCGGCTATGGCACGAAGGCGTTCTGCGCCGGTGGCGACATCGGCCGCTTCCCGTCGCTGCTGGGCGACGGCGACGCTGCCGCGCAGTACGCGCGCGATTGCGCGCGGCTGCTCGTGCACCTGGACGGCGCCACCAAGCCGGTGGTCGCCGCGCTGAACGGCCTGACGCTGGGCGGCGGCTTCGAGCTGGCGATGCGCTGCCACGCGCTGGTGGCCGATCGCCGCGCCACGATGCAGCTGCCCGAGATCACGCTGGGCATCCTGCCGGGGCTTGGCGCGATGGTCGTGCCGTACCGCCGCTGGCCGGCGGCGGCGGCGCTGTTCCACGGCATGCTCGCGCGCGGCGAGCGCCTCGGCGCCGTGCAGGCGCACGAGTTCGGCATCGTCGACGAGCTTGCCGACAGCACCGACGTGCTGATCGCCCGCGCGGCGGCGCGCGTGCACGCGCTCGCCGGCCGCCTGCGGCCGACCCCCGGCGACGCCGTTGCCGTGCCGCCGTGGCCCGGCGGCGCGGCGCACTCGGCCAGTGGCAAGACGCTGTCGGCGCAGATGGTGGCGCTGATCGGCCGCGCCGTGCGCGACGCGGCGGCGGCGCCGACGCTCGCCCAGGCGCTGGAGGTCGGCTACCGCGCCTTCGGTGAATCGGCCTGCACTGCCGCGGCGCGCGAAGGCATCGCGGCGTTCCTGGCCCGCCGCGCGCCCGACTTCGGCGCCACCGGCTGAGGCGCCGACCGCGCCGTGCAAGGAGTGAACACGATGCCGACCCCGCGACCGACCCCGCGACCGACGGCACGGCTGGCCGCACGTCTGACCCTTCTGCTGCTGTGCATCGCCGCCTTCGCCGGCACGGCGCGCGCAGCCGAGTTCCCGACGCAGCCGGTGCGCATCGTCGTGCCGTTCGCGCCCGGCGGCGGCACTGACCTGGCGGCGCGGCTGATCGCCGAGCGGCTGGCGCCGGTGCTGGGCACGCAGGTGCTCGTCGACAACCGGCCGGGCGGCAACTCGGTGATCGCGACGCGCGCCGTGGCCACGGCGGCCGCCGACGGCCACACGCTGCTGCTGACCACCGATATCCACGCCATCAATGCCGCCTACGCGGCCAATCTGCCGTACGACGCGCTGCGCGACTTCGCGCCGGTGATGCAGCTGACCACCTCGCCGCTGCTGCTGCTGGCCCACCCGTCGGCCGGGGTGCGCACGCTGCCCGAACTCGTCGCCGCGGCGAAGGCGCAGCCGCGCCGGCTGTCGTTCGGCTCGCTGGGTACGAGCAGCCCGCACCACCTGGGCTTCGCGTGGTTCCAGAAGCTGGCCGGCATCGAGATCACCGACGTGCCGTACAAGGGCGGCGGCCAGGCGCTCGTCGATCTCCTGGGCGGCCAGGTGCACCTCAGCCTCGTCGTCGCCGGCAACGGCATCAAGCACGCGCGCGCCGGCAAGGCGGTCGCGCTGGCCGTCACGAGCCCGACCCGGCACGCCAGCGCGCCGGAAGTGCCGAGCATTGCCGAGAGCGGCTGGCCGGAGTTCACGCTCGTCAACTGGTACGCGCTGCTGGCCCCGGCCGGCACGCCGGCGCCGGTGCTGGCGCGCCTGGCGGCCGAGATCGGCACCATCCTGCGCGAGCCGGCGGTCGTCGACAAGCTCGCCGCCGCCGGGCTCGACGCCGCGCCGGGCTCGCCGGCGCAGCTCGACGTGCTGGTGCGGCAAGAGATCGAGCGCTATCGCCGCATCATCGCGCTCACCGGCGCCAAGCCCGAGTAGGTCGGCCGCGGCCGCTGCCAGCCATGCCCGCGCAGTCCGCCATGCCCACCCCGGCCGCCGCCGCCGCCGCCGCCGCATCGGCCGCATCGCCCTTCTCGGCGACGTCTGCCGCTTCTGCCGCGTACGCCGCGTCTGCCGCGTCTGCCGCGTCCGACGCACCGGCCACCGTGGCTGCCGCCTCGCTCGACGACAAGTACAAGGCCACGCAAGGCCGCGTCTTCCTCACCGGCGTGCAGGCGCTGGCGCGGCTGCCGATGCTGCAGCGCGAACGCGACCGCGCCGCCGGCCTGAACACGGCCGGCTTCGTCACCGGCTACCGCGGCTCGCCGCTGGCGACGCTGGACGCCACGCTGCACGAGGCGCACGAGCACCTGGCCGCGCACGACGTGCGCTTCGTGCCGGCGGTGAACGAGGATCTCGGCGCCACCTCGGTGTGGGGCACGCAGCAGCTGCCGCTGTTCGGCCCCGCCCGGCGCGACGGCATCTTCGCGCTGTGGTACGGCAAGGGCCCGGGCGTGGACCGCTGCGTCGACGTGTTCAAGCACGCCAACCACGCCGGCACCTCGCGCCACGGCGGCGTGCTGGTGGTGGCCGGCGACGACCACGCGGCGCGCAGCTCGGCCGTGGCGCACCAGAGCGAGCACGTCTTCTCCGCGTGCGGCATTCCGGTGCTGGCGCCGGCTGGCGTGCAGGACCTTCTCGACTTCGGCCTCGCCGGCTGGGCCCTGTCGCGCTACGCCGGGCTGTGGGTGGCGCTGAAGCTCGCCGCCGACATCGTCGAGAGCGCCGCGGTGGTGACGCTGCCGCCGGCAGCAGGGCTGCGTTTCGCCGAGCCGGGCGACATCGCGCTGCCCGCCGGCGGCCTGCACATCCGCTGGCCCGACCCGCAGCTGGCGCAGGAACACCGCATGCAGGCGTGGAAGGTCTACGCCGCGCTGGCGTGGGTGCGCGCCAACGGCATCAACCGCGTCGTCGTCGACACGCCGCAGGCGCGGCTCGGGGTGATGGCCGGCGGCAAGGCCTTCGCCGATCTGCGCGAGGCGATGCGCCTGCTGGGGCTGTCCGACGACCAGGCCGCCGCGCTCGGTCTGCGCGTGATGAAGATCGGCATGCCGTGGCCGCTCGAAGCGGGCGCGGTGCGCGAGTTCGCCGCGGGCCTCGAGGAGATCCTCGTCGTCGAGGAGAAGCGGCAGATCATCGAGTACCAATTGAAGGAGATGCTGTACGAGCGGCGCGACGGCGAGCGCCCGCGCGTGCTGGGCAAGTTCGACGAAGGCGGCGAATGGCCGGCGCCGCACGCGCCGTGGTTGCTGCCGCCCACCGGCGAGCTGACGCCGCTGGTGGTGGCGCGCGCGCTGGCTTCGCGGCTGGCGCGCATCGACCCGCAAGGCGGGTGGCTCGCGCGTGCCGCGGCGCGCGAGCCGTCGTCGCCGGCGCTCTGCAGCAACGCGCCAGCGGCCACCGCGTCAGCCGTCGGGGAGGCCGCCCCGCCGGCGCTGCAACGCGTGCCGTACTTCTGCCCCGGCTGCCCGCACAGCCGCTCGACGCGCGTGCCCGAAGGAAGCTGCGCGCTCGCAGGCGTCGGCTGCCACCTGATGGCCGTGGGCATGGAGCGGCGCACGCTGACCATCAGCCAGATGGGCGGCGAGGGCGCCACCTGGATCGGCATGGCCGGCGTCAGCGAGGTGCGGCATGTCTTCGCCAACATGGGCGACGGCACGTACTTCCACTCGGGGCTGCTCGCCATCCGCGCCGCGGTGGCGGCGAAGGTCAACATCACCTACAAGATCCTCTACAACGACGCGGTGGCGATGACCGGCGGCCAGCCGGTCGACGGCCCGCTGACGGTGCCGCGGCTGACGCGCCAGCTCGCCGCCGAAGGCGTGGCCCGCATCGCCGTGCTCGCCGACGATCCGGGCAAGTACGCCCGCGAGAGCGGCCCCGATGCCGGCTTCGCGCCGGGGGTCGTGCCGCAGCCGCGCGAGCGGCTCGATGCCGTGCAGCGCGAACTGCGCGCGGTGCCCGGCACCACCGTGCTCGTCTACGACCAGGTCTGCGCCACCGAAGCGCGGCGGCGGCGCAAGCGCGGCCAGATGCCCATGCCCGAGCGCCAGGTGGTGATCCACGAGGAGCTGTGCGAAGGCTGCGGCGACTGCAGCGTCAAGTCCAACTGCCTGGCCGTGGTGCCGGTGCACACGCCCGAGGGCACCAAGCGCGCGATCGACCCCTTCACCTGCAACGCCGACCTGAGCTGCCTCGAAGGCGAATGCCCGGCGCTGGTGACCGTGCAAGGCGCGACGCTCAGGCGCGACAACGGCGTCGCCACCGACGAGCAGGGCCTGCCGATGCCGCCGCGCAGCACGGCGCTCGATCAACCGTGGTCGCTGCTGGTGGCCGGCGTCGGCGGCACCGGCGTGGTGACCATCGGCGCGCTGCTCGGCATGGCCGCGCACCTGGACGGGCTGGCCGCGACGGTGCTCGACCAGACCGGCCTGGCACAGAAGGGCGGGGCGGTGCTGTCGCACGTGCGCTTCGCGCGCAACGCCGCCGAGCTGCACGCGCCGCGCATCGCCAGGGCCGACGTGCTGCTCGGCTGCGACCTGCTGGTGGCCGGCACGCCCGAGACGCTGGCCCGCGTGGTTCCCGGCGTGACGCGCGCGGTGGTGAACACGGCCGACGCGATCACCGGCGACATCGTTCGCCACCCGGAGCGGGCGTTCCCGCACGAGCGGGCGCTGGGGGCACTGCGGGGTTGCTGGGGCGAACGCGCCAGCACCGGTGGCAACGTCGCGCAGGGGCCGGTGGAGTTCGACGCCAGTGCGCTGGCGGCCGCACTGGCCGGGCACAGCATCGCGGCGAACATGCTGCTGCTGGGTTTCGCGTGGCAGCGCGGCTGGGTACCGGTGTCGCGCGCGGCGATCGCGCGCGCCATCGAACTCAACGCGGTGGCGGTGGAGGACAACAGCCGCGCCTTCGCGTGGGGGCGGCGGGCGGCGGTGGACTTGCCCGGCGTGCTGGCGCAGGCGCTGGCGCGGCGCGCGCGGGACACCAGCGCGCAGGCGGCGGCGGCCGCCTCGGCTGCCGCGGACGGCGACGCATCGCTCGCGGCGATGCTGGCGCGCCGGCAGGCGGCCGTCGAGCGCACGCATGGGCGTCGCGCCGCGGCGCGCTACGCCGCGCTGGTGGAGCGCGTGCGCCGCGCCGAGCAGCGGGCCGCACCCGGCAGCGAGCGCCTGGCCCGCGCCGTGGCCCGTGCGGCGCAGCGGCTGTACGCGCCGAAGGACGACTACGAGGCCGCACGGCTGCTCACCGACCCGGCCTTCGAGGCGCGCCTGCGCCGGCGCTTCGAAGGGCCGCTGCGCATCCACTACCACCTGACGCCACCGTGGCGGCGGGGTGGCGCGCCAGCCGATGCGGCCGCCGGCAACGGCGGCGCCGTGCGGGCCGCCGGCAAGCGCGTGTTCGGACCGTGGCTGCGTTGGCCGCTGCGCGCGCTGGCCGGCCTGCGCGCGCTGCGCGGCACCTGGCTCGACCCGCTGCGCACGAGCGCCGAGCGAAGCGTCGATGCCCGCTTGCGCGAGGCGTACGAGGCAGCCATCGAGCGCCTGCTGGCGCAACTGCAGGAGCTCGCTGCCCGCCCTGCCGCCGACGGCGGCGCCGGCGGTGACGAAGGCACCGCCACCACGCCCGATGCGGAGCGGTCGCAGTGGTCGCAGTGGTCGCAGTGGTTCGACGCCGCGGTGGCGCTGGCCGAACTGCCCGAGCAGGCGCGCGGCTTCGGCAGCGTGAAGGCGCGCCGCGCCGCCGAGGTGTGCGAGCGGCTCGCTTCGGCGGGCGCTGCGGCGCTGGGGGCGCCACCCGCGGCGGCGCGAACGGGCAGCAGCGAGCGTGTCGCGGCCTGAGCCGCCAAGGGCGCAAGTGAAAGCGCCGCGGGCGCAAGTGAAAGCGTCGCGGGCGCAGGTCCAAGCGTCTGTGGCGCAGGCGACCCGCCCCGGGCAAGGCACGATGCACCGCACTGCGCCCTGGCTCGCCGCGCCGTTCAGACCGTTCTACCTGCTCGGCGCAGGCTACGCCGTGCTGCTGATGGCGGTGGCGGGGCTCGGCTTCGCCGGTGTCCCACCGCGCGCGATCTTCCCGCTGGCCTGGCACGGCCACGAGATGGTGTTCGGCTTCGCGATGGCCATCGTCGCCGGCACGCTGCTCACCGCGCTGCCCACCTGGGCCGGCACGGCGCCGATGCACGGCGCGCGCCTGGCGCTGCTCGCCGGCCTGTGGCTGCTCGGGCGCGCCGGCGGCGTCGTGTCGTCGGTGCAACCCGCGGTGCCCTGGTTCGCCGTGGCGGCGGCCGACGCCGCGCTGCCGCTGGCGATGATGGTGCTGCTGGCGCCGCAGCTCGCGCGCCTGCCTCAGCGCCGCTGGCGCATGGTGCTCGTCGTGCTGGCAGCGTTCGCCGCGGCCAACGTCGGCTGGCACGCCGCCTTCGCCGCCGGCGACAGCGCCGGCGCGTCGCGCGCGCTGCGCGCTGCGCTGTGGGTGATGGTGATGCTCTACACGCTGGCCGGCGGCTTGTTCACGCCGGTGTTCACGGCCAACGTGCTGGCCGAGCGGGGCCTGCCCGCGCTGGCGCCGCGGCGCTGGCCGCTCGAAGCGGCAACGGTGCTGCTGACGCTGGCCGCGGCGTTGGCCGACCTCGCGCTCGCCGCGCCTCGTCCGCCTGCCGGTGCGCTGGCGATGGCCGCGGCCATCGCACAGGCGTGGCGCCTGGCGCGCTGGCGGGGCTGGCAGACGCGCACCGACCCGCTGGTGTGGGCGATGCACGCCGGCTTCGCTTGGCTCGTCGTGGCGCTGGTGTTCGCCGGCGCCACGCACTTCGGCTGGATCGAAGCGCGCGCTTCGTGGCAGCACGCCTTCACCGCCGGCGCCCTCGGCTCGATGATGCTCGGCCTGATGACGCGCGTGGCGCTGCGCCACACCGGCCGCGCAGCGGCCGCGCCGCGCTGGCTGCCGCTGGCGCTGCTGGCCGTCAGCGCGGCCACCGTGTTGCGCCTCGGCGCGCCGTGGCTCGGCACGGCCGCATGGACCGCCGCCGCGCTGCTGTGGGCGCTGGCGATGGCGGCGTGGTGGCTGCGGTTCGCGGGACCGTTGTTGCGCCCGAGCCTGCCATGACGCAGCACCGGCGGCGCCGCTTCACCAGCACGCGCGTGAACGCAGCGCTGTGCTGCGCGGGCTCGTCGCTCGCGGCTGTGCTCGAGGGCAGAGCGCCAGCCGGTCCTGAGAGGCGGCCGCCACGACCCCGGCAAAACCCGTCCATGCACGCAGCAGGCCCAGCATCACAATGCCCGGCAGAGGAAGCGTGATGCGCAGCAACGTGCCTGTCGTCGCCGATCTGGGCGCGATCATCGAGACGCTGGACGCGCGCGGGCGGCTCGTGCGGGTGCGTTCGGAGGTCGACCCGGCGCACCAGCTCGCCTCCATCGCCGCGCAGTTCGAAGGCCGCCCGCAGGCGCTGCTGTTCGAGAAGGTGCGGGGCAGCCGCTGGCCGGTCTTCATCGGCCTGTACTGGTCGCGCGAACTGCTGGCCGACCTGCTGGGACGGCCCGAGCGCTCGCTGCCGCAGCATGTCGCCAGCTGCATCCGCAACTGGCAGCAGCGCCCGGTGGACCCGGTGGTGGCGCCGCGCGGGCCGGTGCTCGAGGTCACCGAGAAGGAGGTCGACCTCACGGCGTTGCCGGTGCCCACGCATGCCGACCGCGACGGCGGCCCGTACTTCGACGCTGCGGTGGTCATCGCGCGCGACCCCGACAGCGGCGTTCGCAACGCATCGATCCAGCGCTTCATGGTGGTCGCGCGCGACCGCCTGGCCATCAACATCGACGCCGGCCGGCACCTGGAGGCCTATCTCGCGAAGGCCGCCCGCCGCGGCGAACCGCTGCCGTTCACGCTCAACGTGGGCGTCGGGCCGGGGCTGCACTTCGCCGCCGCCACGCCGGCGGAGGCCGCCCCCATCGACACCGACGAGCTCGGCATCGCCAGCGAACTGGACGGGGCGCCGCTGCAGCTGGTGCCGGGCACCACGTCGCCGGTCGAGATGGCGGCGCAGGCGATGTTCGCGCTCGAGTGCGAGATGGTCCCCGGCGAGGTGCACCCCGAAGGACCGTTCGCCGAGGTCACCGGCTACTACGCCACCGTCGCGCCGCGGCCGCTGGTGCGCGTGAAGCGCATCCACCGGCGGCGCCAGCCGGTGTTCCACACCATCCTGTCGGGTGTCGAGGTGTTCAACTCGGTGGGGCTGCTCGGCGAGGCCAACGTGCTGGCGCTGCTGCAGCGCCAGGTGCCGGGCGTGAAGGACGTGTACTTCACGCACGGCGGCTGCGGCTTCTACCACGCGGTCGTGCAGATGTCGCCCACGCGCGCCGGCTGGTCCAGGCAGGCGCTGATGGCCGCGTTCGCCGCCTTTCCGCCGCTGAAGATGGTGACCGTCGTCGACGACGACGTCGACATCCGCGACCCTTCCGACGTGGAGTGGGCCATGGCCACGCGGCTCGATCCCGTGCACGGCATCCTGACCGTGGACAAGGTGTTCGGGCACGGGCTGAACCCGTCGTTTCCGAACTACCTCGGCGCCAAGGTCGGCTTCGACGCGACGCGCCCCTTTCCGTACACGCCCCTGCACGATCGGGCCCGCGTGCGGCCCGTCAGCCTCGACGGCGTGGACCTGGTGATTCCGCAACCCGTGAAGCAACCACAGTGAGGAGAAGCGCGATGAGCATCGAGCGTGCGAGCAAGCAAGCAGTGGCTGCCGGCACTGCAGGGGCCGGCGGCGGTGTCGTCGCGCGGCGGTCCGTCGTGCTGGCCGGCGCAGCCGCCGCGCTGCCCGCGGCGATGCTGATGCCGCGCGCGGCGATGGCCGCCGACATCAACCTCACCTATGCCTTCTTCGCGCCGGCGGGCACGTTCCCCGGCAAGCAGATGGCCCACTGGGCCGACGAGGTGGCCCGGCGCACCAAGGGCAAGGTAGGCGTCAAGACCTTCCCGGCCGGCACGCTGCTCGGCGCGCGCGACATGTACGACGGCGTGACCAAGGGCGTGGCCGACATCGGTCTTGGCGCCCCGTCATACGACCCCGGGCGCTTTCCGCTCACCTCGGGCGTCTCGCTGCCGGTGGGCTTTCCGAACGCCACCGTGGCCAGCCGCGTGCTGTGGGAGCTGACGCGCGAGTTCCAGCCCAAGGAGTTCGAGGCCTTCAAGGTGATCGCGATGTTCACCAACGAGCCGGGCTACATCCAGTCGAAGAGGCCGGTGGCCAACGCGGCGCAGCTGGCCGGCATGAAGCTGCGTGCTGCCGGCACCGGCGTGCCGGTGCTCGCCGCCCTGGGCGCCGCGCCGGTGGGCATGCCGATGCCGGAGGTGCCGCAGTCGGTGCAGACCGGCGTCATCGAAGGCACCATGACCTCGCGCGAGGTGTTGCAGGACTTCAAGCTCGCGGAGACGCTCAAGTACGTCACCGACTATCCGACGGTCGTCGTCGCGTTCGCTGCGGTGATGGACCGCAGGAAGTTCGAAGCGCTGCCGGCCGACGTGAAGAAGGTCATCGACGACCTCGGTCCCGAGATGGCCCTGTGGACCGGCCGCTACCACGACCAGCAGAACGTCGGCGCTGCGCTCGACTGGGCGAAGAAGGAGCACAAGCTGCAGATCCTCTCGCTGACGAAGGAGGAGCGCGCCGCCTGGGACGCCAGGCTGCAGCAGATGAACGCCGACTGGGTGAAGGAGATGAGCGCCAAGGGCCTGCCGGCGGAGAAGTACCTCGCCCGCCTGCGCGAGTTGCGCGACCAGTTCATGAAGTCCTGATGGCCCGCGTGCGCCGGGCCTCATGAAGCCGCTGGAGTCCTTCAGCGCCGCGCTGAACCGTGCGCTCGGCTGGGCGGCCGGCAGCGCGCTGATCGCGATGATGCTGTTCGCCGTAGCCGACATGGTGCTGCGCGGCATCGGCCGGCCGGTGGCCGGCTCGTTCGAGATCATCGGCTGGCTCTCGGCGGCAGCCATGATGCTGGCGCTGGGCTATACGCAGCTGCACAAGGGGCATGTCGCGATCGACCTGCTCACCGCGCGCCAGCCGCCGCGCGTGCGGTCGGTGCTGGCGGTGCTCGTGGGCCTGCTCGGACTGTTGTTGTTCGTCGTCACCGCCTGGGTGCTCGCACGCCACGCCGGCGAACTGCGGGCCACCGGGTCGCGATCGGAGACGCTGAAGGTCGCGGTGTGGCCGTGGGTCTACGTGGCGGCGCTGGGCGCCTGGGCGCTGGCGCTCGCGCTGGCGGTGGACCTGCTGAAGGCGCTGGCACACGCGCGCACGGGTTCGCGCACGGGTTCGGGCACGGGTTCCGGCACGGGTTCGCGCACGGGTTCCGGCACGGGTTCGCGCACGGGCCCGCGTGCGGACCGCGGTTAGCGGCGCGAGCAGCGCGAGCGGCAGGAGCGGAGGGAACGGATGGAGCCGGTCACCGTGGCGCTGGTCGGCCTGGCGCTGATGTCGCTGCTGATGCTGGTGGGCATGCCGATCGGCTTCGCGATGCTGCTCGCCGGGCTGGCCGGCAACGCCTGGCTGCTGTCGGTGCCGGCGGCCACGCAGCTGCTGGCCACCAACGTGTGGGACCAGTTCTCGTCCTACGGCCTGAGCGTGGTGCCGCTGTTCGTGCTGATGGGCCAGTTCGCCTACCGCGCCGGCATCACCGAGCGGCTGTACGACGCGGCCTACATGTGGTTCGGCCGCATGCCCGGCGGCCTGGCCTGCACGACCATCGCCGCCTGCGCCGGCTTCTCGGCGATCTGCGGCTCCAATTCCGCCACCACCGCGACGATGGGCACGATCGCGCTGCCGGCGATGCAGCGCTACCGCTACGACCGCGCGCTGGCCACCGGCGCGGTGGCCATCGGCGGCACGCTGGGCGTCGTGATCCCGCCCAGCGTGGTGATGATCGTCATCGCGGTGCAGACCGAGCAGTCGCTGCTCAGGCTGTTCCTGGCCGGCATCGTGCCCGGGCTCCTCCTGACCGCGTTCCTCCTCGTCACCGTGCTCGCGTTGTGCTGGCGCAACCCCGAGCTGGGGCCGCCCGGTCCGGCCACCACGTGGAAGCAGAAGCTCGCGTCGCTGTCGGGCGTGCTGGAGACGCTGCTGCTGTTCGCGCTGGTGATCGGCGGCCTCTACGTGGGCTGGTTCACGCCCACCGAGGCCGGCGCGGCGGGCGCCTTCGGCGCCCTGGTGATCGGCGTCGCGCGCGGCAAACTGGGCTTCGAGCAGATCCGCGTTTCCACCGCGGAGACCCTGCGCGTCTCGGCGATGGTGGTGCTGATGATCACCGGCGCGGTGCTGTTCGGGCGCTTCCTCACCGTCTCGCGCCTGCCCTTCGAGCTGGCCGACTGGGCCGCAGCGCTGCCGGTGCCGCCCTTCGTCGTGATGCTGGTGGTGCTGGCGATCTACATCATCGGCGGCTGCCTGATGGACGCGCTCGGCTTTCTCGTCGTGACGGTGCCGATCTTCTTCCCGCTGGCCATCGCGCTCGGCTACGACCCGGTGTGGTACACGATCGTGCTGACCATCGTCACCACGATGGGCTCGGTGACGCCGCCGGTGGGCGTGAACGTCTTCATCGCCCACGGGCTGGCGCCCGACGTGCCGATCCACACCATCTTCCGCGGCGTGATGGTCTTCATGCT
>JAEUPF010000076.1 GCA_016790425.1 Rubrivivax sp. | reverse complement strand
CATCATGTTGGGGTCGAGGTAGACGATCGGCGCCACCATCATCCCGGCCACCGAGCCCACCGCCGCCGCCAGGCCCCAGCCGAGCATCAGCATCGAGTTGACGCGGATGCCCACGAGGCGGCTGGAGACCGGGTTCTGCGCTGCCGCGCGCATCGCCAGGCCGAGCGTGGTGAAGCGGAAGAACGCCCACAGCAGCAGCAGCACGACCAGCGTGACCCCGATCGCGCCCAGTTCGTGCGCCGAGATGTAGCGCTGCCCGAACGGCGGCTCGGCCGGGAACGGGCTCGGGAACGACTTGATCGTGTAGGTGAAGATCCAGCCGGCCAGGCTGTTGAAGATGGCCAGCAGGCCGATGAACACCACCACCAGCGACAGCACCGAGCCGCCGCGGATCGGCTGCAGCACGACGCGCTGGATGACGACGCCGATCGCGAACGCCGCCAGCACGGTCAGCGCGAAGGCGGCCCAGTACGGCACGCCGGCGTTGACCAGCGCCCAGGCGATGTAGGTGGTGAACATCGCCATCTCGCCTTGCGCGAAGTTCACCAGGTGCGTGGCCTGGTGGATCATCACCAGCGCCAGCGCCACGCTGGCGTAGACGCCGCCGGCGGCCAGGCCCGCGGCGATCTGGTGCAGCAGTGCTTCCATGCCGACGGTGCCCCCTGCGCTCAGTAGCCGAGGTAGGCGCGACGCACCGCGTCGTCGCGCCGGATGTCGGCCGCCGCGCCTGCAAGCACGACGCGTCCGGTCTCGATGAGCCAGGCCTGGTCGGCCAGCTCCAGCGCCATCGCCGCGTTCTGCTCGACCAGCAGCATGCTCACCCGCTCCTGCCGGTTGATCGTGCGCAGGATCGAGAACAGCTCCTGCACGATCAGCGGCGCCAGGCCGAACGACGGTTCGTCCAGCAGCATCAGGCGCGGCCTGAGCATCAGCGCCCGCGACACCGCCAGCATCTGCTGCTCGCCGCCCGAGAGCAGCCCCGCGGGCTGCGCGCGCCGCTCGCGCAGGCGCGGGAAGTAGCCGTAGATGCGCTCCATGTCGGCCGCCACCGCGGCGCGGTCGCGCCGCAAGTAGGCGCCCAGCACCAGGTTCTCTTCGGTGGTGAGGTGGGTGAAGGTGCCGCGGCCATCGGGCACGTGCGCCACGCCCAGGCGCACGATGTCCTCGGTGGCCATGCCGTCGATGCGGCGCATCGCCGCCGCCCCGTTGCCGGCCCCTTGCGCCAGGCGGATCTCGCCTTGCGAGGCGCTCACCATCGAGCACAGCGCCCGCAGCGTCGTCGTCTTGCCGGCGCCGTTGGCGCCCAGGAGCGTCGTGATCGAGCCCTCGGCGATCGAGAAGGTCAGCCCGTGCAGCACGCGCGTGGCGCCGTAGCCGGCGTGCAGGTCGCGCACGTCGAGCAGCGGCGGCGCCGCGGCCACCGCGGGCGCGTTCATGCCAGGGCCCTCGCGCCGGGCGGCCCCGGCGCAACGACCGCGCTTCCGAGGTAGGCCTCGATCACCGCGGGCTGCGAGCTCACCTCGGCCGGCGTGCCTTCGGCGATCTTGCGCCCGAAGTTCAGCGCCACCACCTGGTCCGAGATGCCCATCACCAGGCCCATGTGGTGCTCGACCAGCAGCACGGTGAGGTCGAGGCGGTCGCGGATGTCGCGCACCAGGCGCCCGAGGCCGGCCACCTCGTCGTGGTTGAGGCCGCTGGCCGGCTCGTCGAGCAGCAGCAGCTTCGGCTCGCCGGCCAGTGCACGCGCCAGTTCGACGCGCTTGCGGGTGCCGAACGGCAGCGCGGCCACCGGCGCCTCGGCCACCGCGTCGAGTTCGAGCAGCGTGATCAGCTCGCGCGCCCGCGCCTCGGTGGCGCGCCACTCGCCGGCGGCGCGCTTCAGGTGCAGCGCGTTGGCCACGAAGCCGCTCTTCGTGCGGCTGTGGCGGCCCACCATCACGTTGGCGAGCACGCTCATGCTGCCGAACAGCGCCAGGTTCTGGAACGTGCGCCCGATGCCCAGCGCCGCCACCGCGTGCTGCGGCACCGCCAGCAGGTCGGCGCCGTCGAAGGTGATCCGCCCGGCCTGACAGGCGTACAGGCGCGAGACGCAGTTGAACAGCGTCGTCTTGCCGGCGCCGTTGGGGCCGATCAGCCCGACGATGCGGCCGCGCTCGACCGTGAACGACACGCCGTCCAGCGCCACGATACCCCCGAAGCGGACGCTGATTCCTTCGACGCGCAGCAGGACCGGATCGGCATGCACGGGGCTCACCACGAACGGCTCCAGCGCCGGGGCGCGCATCATGCGCTGCGCGCCCGCCGGCCGGTATGGGGTTCACCCGGTCGCGCCTTGCCCGGTCAACCGGAAGGTCAGGGAACGAGAACGGTGCTGCCGGTCGTCTTGCGCGCCTCGAGGTCGCGGTGCGCCTCGGCGGCCCGCGCCAGCGGGTAGCGCTGGTCGATGCGGATCTTCACCGCGCCGCTGCGCACCACGGCGAACAGGTCCTCGGCCATCGCCTGCGTCGCCTCGCGCGTGGCGATGTGCGTGAACAGCGTCGCCCGCGTCAGGTACAGCGACCCCTTCGGCCCGAGCATGCCCGGCGCGAACGGCGGCACCGGGCCCGAGGCGTTGCCGAAGCTGGCCATCAGGCCGAACGGGCGCAGGCAGTTCAGGCTGCCCTCGAAGGTGTCCTTGCCGATCGAGTCGTAGACCACCTTCACGCCCTTGCCGCCGGTGATCTCCTTGACGCGCGCGACGAAGTCCTCGCTTTTGTAGTCGATGACGTGCGCGGCGCCGTGCTCGCGGGCCAGCGCGCACTTGGCCGGCCCGCCGGCCGTGCCGATGAGCTGCAGGCCCAGCGCCCGGGCCCACTGGCAGGCGATGAGGCCCACACCGCCGGCGGCGGCGTGGAAGAGGACAGGGTCGCCCTTTTGCAGGCCCTCGGCCGGCAGCGTCTTCTTCAGCAGGTACTGCACCGTCAGGCCCTTGAGCATCATGCCGGCGGCGGTGTCGAAGGCGATGTCGTCGGGCAGCTTCACCACCGTCTTGGCCGGCATCACGCGCGCTTCGCTGTAGCTGCCCGGCGGGTTGCTCGCGTAGGCGGCGCGGTCGCCCGCCCTGAGGTGCGTGACGCCTTCGCCCACGGCTTCGACGACGCCGGCGCCTTCCATCCCCAGCGTGTGCGGCAGCTTCAGCGGGTACAGGCCGGTGCGGTGGTAGACGTCGATGAAGTTCAGCCCGCAGGCCTGGTGGCGGATGCGGATCTCGCCCGGGCCCGGCTCGCCGACCTCGACCTCGGCCAGCTGCAATTGCTCGGGGCCGCCGGTGGCGCTGATCTGGATGGCTTTGACGACGGGCATGGCGTTCTCCTCGGGGGTAGGTTCGGGTGGGTCGAATCGGCAGGACGCGGCGAGGTTAAGCCAAGCGCGCGCCGCCTGCCGCCGTGCCCGCGCCAGCGGCGATGGCAACATCCAGGCGCGCCGCCCCGGCGCCCCCACCATGAAGCGCCTGCTGCAAGCCCCCAACCTCGCGCTGGCCACGCTGTGGGCCGATCAGCTCGGCGCGGCCGGCTTCGAGGTGCACGTGCAGCGCGCCTATGCCAGCGGCATCGCCGGCGAGATCCCGCCCGACCAGGCTTTGCCCGAGGTGTGGATCGACGACGAGCGCCGGCACGCCGAGGCGGCGGAGTGGTTCGAACGCTGGCTGCGCCCGAGCGAGCGGCGGTGGCTCTGCCGCGGCTGCGGCGAAGTGGTCGAAGGCCCGTTCGAGGTCTGCTGGAACTGCGGCGCCGCGGCGCCGGAGTAACCGTTCGCCGCAACCCGGCGGCGTTGGCAAGGGCATCCTCGGCAGCGTTCACACGGCTTGCATGATGTTGCAGGGCGGCGCGCCGGGCCGCCTAGAGTGCGCCGCCCATGAAAGCCACTCATCTTCATCCGAGCCTGTGGCGCCAGCCCCGCCTGGTGCGCCCGTTGTCCGCCTCGAACGTGTCGCGCCTGTCGCTGACGATGCTGCTGGTGGCGACGCTGGCCGCCTGCGGCGGGGGTGACGGCAACAGCACGGCGAGCCCGGCGCCTTCGCCGTCCCCGGCGCCTTCGCCCTCGCCTTCTCCGTCGCCTTCACCCTCTCCGTCGCCTTCACCCTCTCCGTCGCCCGCTCCAGCACCCACGCCTGCGCCGGCCCCAGCGCCGAGCGGCCCGCCGCGCGCCGAGACCTTCGCCACCGGTCTGGTGTCGCCCTGGAGCCTGGCGTTCCTGCCCGACGGCTCGATGCTCGTCACCGAGAAGGCCGGCTCGCTCAAGCGCGTGTCGGCTGACGGCCGCACCGTCTCGGCGGCGATCACCGGCACGCCCGCGGTGGACAGCGGCGGCCAGGGCGGCCTGTTCGACGTGGCGATCGCCAACGACTTCGCCACCTCGCGGCGCATCTTCCTCGCCTTCGCCGAGCCGGGCAGCGGCACCGAAGCCGGCCGCAACGGCACCGCGGTGGGCACCGGCGTGCTCAACGCGGCGGCGACCGCAATCAGCGGCTTCACCGTCATCTTCCGGCAGACCCCGAAGGTCGCGGGTTCCCAGGCGCACTTCGGCGGCCGCATCGTGCCCGCCCCCGACGGCACGCTCTTCGTGACGCTGGGCGAGCGCTCGATCGCCAGCGAGCGGCCGCGCGCGCAGGACCTCGGCGCCGGCCACGGCAAGGTGATGCGCATCCGCGCCGACGGCAGCGCGCCGGCCGACAACCCGTTCGTCGGCCGGGCCGGCGCGCAGCCGACGATCTGGTCGTACGGGCACCGCAACGTGCAAGGCGCGGCGCTGCACCCCACCACCGGCGAGCTGTGGACGAGCGAGCACGGGCCGCAAGGCGGCGACGAAGTCAACCGAACGCTGGCCGGCCGCAACTACGGCTGGCCGCTGGTGAGCTACGGCTGCGAATACGGCGACCCGGTGGGCGCGTGCACGCCGGTGGGCGGCGCCAGCACCGGCCCGGGCTTCGAGCCGCCGCTGACGTGGTGGGTGCCGACCTCCACCGCGCCCAGCGGCCTCGCCTTCTACACCGGCGACCGCTTTCCCGAGTGGCGCGGCAACCTCTTCGCCGGCGCGCTCGGCGGCAAGGCGCTGTGGCGGCTGGAACTGAACGGCAACACGGTCGTGAACCGCGAAGCGCTCTTCACGAGCCTGAACGAGCGCATCCGCGACGTGCGCCAGGGTCCCGACGGTTACCTGTACCTGCTGACCGACAACCCGAGCGGGCGCATCGTGCGCATCGTTCGCTGAAAGGGGCTTCGGTACGGCAACCGACAGCGGGGAGTTGAGCGCTTCCCGCACGCGCCACCCACCGCCGCGGATATACGGTTCTCGGATATTCGCAAAAGCCGATCGCCGGATCGGTGCTAGCATGGGTGCACGCCCCCTGACGAGGCCCCCATGTCCAAGCGGAAGACCGATGTGATCGAGAACTTTGGTGAGCGCCTGGCCAGCTTGCGCAAGGCTGCCGGCTACACCCAGGTCGAGTTCGCCGCCGAGGTGGGCATCACCCAGCGCATGGTGGCCTACTACGAGGCGCCGGGGGCGCAGCCGCCAGCGCATCTGCTGCCGCAGATGGCGCAGGTGCTTGGCGTCGGCGCCGACGTGTTGCTCGGCATGGCGCCGCCGCGCCGCGTCAAGCGGCTGGCCACCAACGGCCTGGAGCGGCGGCTCTTGGCCATCGAGAAGCTCGACCCCAAGGCCAAGCGGCAGATCACCCAGCTGCTCGATACCTTCATCGAGCGCGAGAAGCTCAAGCAGCGCATTGACTCGCAAACGCGCGCGCAACGCACCGCGAGCACGCAGGGAGCTTGACGATGACGACGATTCAAATCGAACTGCCCGAAGCGACGGCCAAGGCTGCGCGCGATGCGGGGTTGCTGACGCCGCAGGCACTGGACCGGCTGCTGACCGATGCGCTCAAGCGCCAGCAGGCGGCCGACTCGCTGCTGTCGATCGCCGATCGCGTGGCCATGGCCGGCATCGAGCCGATGTCGATGGAAGAGATCAATGCCGAGGTGAAGGCCGCACGCGCGGAGCGCAGGCAGCGTGCGGGCGGTCATTGACACCAATGTGCTCGTGGCCGCGCTGCTGTGGCGCGGGCCGCCGCATGCGCTGCTCGAACAATTGCGCGCCGGCACGGTTTCGATGGTCAGCTCGCCGGCGTTGCTGGCCGAGCTCGTCGACGTGCTCGGGCGCGCGAAGTTCGATGCGATCCTCGCCAAGACCAGCACTTCGCGCGAGCGCTCGCTGGCCGAGGTGCGGCAGCTCGCCGAAGTGATCGAGCCGCCGCCGCTGCCCAAGCCCGTGTGCCGCGATCCCGATGACGATCAGGTGCTCGCGCTGGCAATCGCGGCGAAGGCCGATCTCATCGTCAGCGGCGACGGCGATCTGCTCTCGCTCACGAGCTTCGAGGGGATACCGATCGTCGCGCCAGCAGAGGCGGTTGCGCGCATCGGATGAGGAGCGAAGGGCCATGCATGCGGCCCTTCGGTTCTCGATGTCAGGCGCGAGCAGCTCTCGGAGCGAGACGCGCCAAGAGCGTGAGTACCGCGTAGCCGAAGAAGCTAAGACCCAAGATGGTGAGCGTCCTGGTCAGATAGCCCCACGAGAACAGGTCAACGTCTTTGACCAGTCCCGGGAAGATCGTGAAGCCGAGTAGCTGGTAGATGCCAACGCTCGTAACAGCAAGGCAACCGCAACAAAGCAGCAGTGCCTGCCATCCGAGCAAGCTCGATGCCTTGTGGATCACGATCAGCGAAGCGATCACAAAGAAGCCAACGAGACCCCACTTCACCCATGCCGGTGCATCGCCTTTGCCGAGCGCAATCCAGCCTAACACGAACACCAACTGCAGGATGCAGCCGACCGCCGTAAGTGCTACGACTCTTCGCGTTGTGTTCATCGTTCCCAGGGCATCCCCATCGTCACGGCGCGGGAGGCCGTCGAGCGGTTGGAGGCAAGAAGCAAGCCTTGACCCACCCGCCGAGATCACTTCGCTCCAGAGGCACGGGGATCCTGCCCCGGAGCAATCGAGTTCACCTCTGTCGACCCTGGAGCGGCTTCGTCACCAATACGCATGACGACCCACGTTGCCAGCGCAGCAATGCAGATGAAGAGCCCCGCGGCCACACCGATCCTCAGGCGCATGTCCGACCCGCCCATCGCCAGGAACACGGCGACTGCAATCAAGGCGGCGACAACGTAGGCCAGCGTCACAGTCCGCAAGCCGCAGGACCAATGCCCGAATTCATGAGCCTCTTGTACTGCTCCCGTGCTCGATCTGCCCAGCTCTGGCAATTGTTGGTCGCGGGGTTGTACTTGCCGTTCGAAGCGGCCTGCGCGGCCATGCGCATCACGCAGTCGTTGTATGGACCTGGCAGGCGCCTGCAGCCACTCGGGGACGCCTCAGTCTGCAGCTTCGAGTCGCCAAAGAACCCCACGTTCCTAGGAAGCTTTCCCGTCCTCGAAGAATAGCTGCTCCTGGGCTGTCGCTGTGTTCGACCAACTGTCGTGCTCTGCGCGATTCGCCGATGCTGGTACGCTGAAGCGATGCACACCCCGCCTTCCGAGGAGCCCCGCTTCGACATCGTCTCGCTCGGCGAGCCGATGGTCGAGTTCAACCAGACCGGCGAGCCGGGTGGCCGGGCCTACCTGCAAGGCTTCGGCGGCGACAGCAGCAACTTCGCCATCGCCGCGGCGCGGCAGGGGGCGCGCGTGGCCTACGTCAGCGCGCTCGGCGACGATCCTTACGGCCGCATGCTGCGCGCGCTGTGGGACCGCGAAGGCGTCGACCACCGCGGCGTGGCCACCGACGCGGCGGCCTACACCGCGATCTACTTCGTCACCCACGACGAGCGCGGCCACCAGTTCCACTTCTTCCGCAGCGGCTCGGCGGCGAGCCGCATGACGCCCGCGGCGCTGCCGCGCACGTTGATCGAGGGCGCCAAGGTGCTGCACCTGTCGGGCATCTCGCTGGCCATCAGCGGCCAGGCGTGCGACACCGGCTACGCGGCCATCGAGATGGCGCACGCAGCGGGAGCGAAGGTGAGCTTCGACACCAACCTGCGCCTGAAGCTGTGGCCGCTGGCGCGCGCGCGTGCCGTGATGACCGACGTGATGCGCCTGGCGCACCTGTGCCTGCCGAGCTGGGACGACATCACCGCCATCACCGGCCTCGCCGACCCCGATGCCATCGCCGACCATTGCCTGCGCCTGGGCGCCGAGGTCGTGGCGCTGAAGCTCGGCGGCAAGGGCGCGCTGGTGGCAAGCGCCGACGAGCGGCACCGCATCGCGCCGCACCCTTGCCGGCCGGTGGACGCCACCGGCGCCGGCGACACGTTCGGCGGCGCCTTCGTGGCGCGCTGGGTCGCCGGCGATTCGCTCGCCGAGGCGGGCCGCTACGCCGCCGTGGCCGCGGCGCTTTCCACCGAAGGCTACGGCGCCGTCGAGCCGATACCGCGCGCTGCACAAGTCAGGGCAAGCCTGACACACTAGCGCCCCGCCGTGCCGGCGCGGCGAGGGGCACTGCCCTCTCCCCCGCGCACAGGCCGTGCGCCAGATTCGAAGAGTCCGCCAACGGACGACCCACGACAGAGGAGACACGAGATGCACGCGAAACCCTCGAGCGGCGCTGCGAAGCGCCCGCTTTCCCGCGGCCTGCGCTGGCTGGCCGCCGCCGCCGTCGCCCTCACCGCCTTGCCGGCGTTGCCGCAGACGCAACCGGCGCAGCCCGCGCCGCCGGCGCCGGCCGAAGAACCCTTCTGGGCCGTCGGCCGGCCCAAGACCGAGGTGGCCATGCGCATGGCCCCGGTGCCCGCGTTCCCCATTCCCACCGCCGCCGACAAGCTGCCCTTGGCGAAGATGAAGCTGCCGCCCGGCTTCAAGGCCGAGGTCTTCGCCAGCGGCATCCTCGACGCGCGCGGCATGCGCCAGGGCGACAAGGGCACGGTGTTCGTCAGCTCGCTGTTCGTCGCCGGCAAGCTCTACGCCGTCGTCGACAAGGGCGGCGGCCAGCGCGAGGTGAAGACGCTCGCCGAGAAGCTGTTCCTGCCCAACGGCATCGAGTTCCACAAGGGCGCGCTGTTCGTCGCCACGCCCAAGGACATCGTGCGCTACGACGGCATCGAAGACAACCTGGACAAGCTGCCGGCGCCGGTGATGGTCTATGACAAGCTGCCCGGCGACGTGCCGCACGGCTGGAAGTTCATCAAGGTGGGGCCCGACGGCAAGCTGTACGTGCCGGTGGGGGCGCCGTGCAACATCTGCGAGCCCGACGACCGCTACGCGAAGATCTTCCGCATGAACCTCGACGGCAGCGGCGTCGAGGTGGTGGCGCACGGCATGCGCAACACGGTGGGCTTCGACTTCCACCCCAAGACCGGCAACCTGTGGTTCACCGACAACCAGCGCGACTGGCTCAGCGAAGACCTGCCCGAGGACGAGCTGAACCACGTCACGCAGCCGGGCAAGCAGCACTTCGGCTACCCCTACTGCCACTCGGGCGACTTCGCCGACCCGCAGTTCGGCTGGGGCAAGAGCTGCGCCGACTACGCCAAGCCGGCGGCCAAGCTGGGCGCGCACGCGGCGCCGCTGGGCATGCGCTTCTACACCGGCAAGATGTTCCCGGCCAAGTACCAGGGCGCCATCTTCATCGCCCGCCACGGGCCGTGGAACCGCACGAAGAAGTACGCCGCCGACGTGGTGGTGGCGTTCCCCGACGGCAAGGGCGGCGTCAGCCGCATCGAGCCGTTCCTCACCGGCCTGGTGGAGAACAACGAGTACCTGGGCCGCCCTGCGGACGTGATGGTGATGAAGGACGGCTCGCTGCTGGTGAGCGACGACCACAACGGCGCCATCTACCGCATCAGCTACGGCGGCAAGTGAGGCCGCGCCGATGACGGCCGGCACCGCCGGCGCCCGCGCCACCCCGGCGCGGGCGGGCCGCAGCGTGGCCGTGGTGCTGGCGGCGGCGCGCGCTGGCGTGCTGGCGGCAGCCAGTCTCGCAGCGGCCGCCTTCGCGCAAGGGTCGGGCACCGGCGCGGGCACCGGCGCAGGTACCGGCGCAGGTACCGGCGCAGGTACCGGCGCAACAACGGCGCACGCGGCGCGCTATGCCGAGCTGTGCGCCGCCTGCCACGGGCCGCGCGGCACGAGCGAGATGGCGCTGGTGCCGCACCTGGGTGGGCAACCGTCGTTCTACGCCATCACCCAGCTCTTCCTCTTCCGCGAAGGGCGGCGCAACGACCATCCGCTGGCCGCTGCGATGGCCACCATCGCCAAGGGCATGAGCGATGCCGACCTGCGCGGCTTCTCGGAGTTCATCGCCACGCTGCCGCCGCCCTCTGCGGCCGGCGGCGGCACGCGCGACGCGGCGCGCTTCGACCGCGGCCGCGCGCTCGCCTTCCAGCACCACTGCACCGGCTGCCACGGCGCCGACCTCGCCGGCGGCCGCCAGGTGCCACGCGTCGGCGGTCAGCGCGAGGACTACCTGCTGATCGCGCTGAAAGGCTTCCGCTCCGGCGTGCGCCTGGGCTACACGAACGCGATGGGCGAGGCGCTGGCCGGCCTGGGCGAGGCGCAGATCGAGGACCTGGCGCATTTCCTGGCCCATGCCGTCGCCGCTGCGGCGCCGGCTGCGGCCGCCGCGGCGTCGAGCAGCCCGCGCTGAGGCCGGCGCAGCGGCCGGCCGCGCGCCGCCGCTCAGAACGTGCCCGGGTACGCCCCGCCGTCCAGCAGCACGTTCTGCCCCGTCATGTAGCCCGTGTGCGCGCTGCAGACGAACGCGCACATGGCGCCGAACTCGCGCGCGTCGCCGAAGCGTTGCGTCGGGTTGGCCTTGCGCCGCGCCTCCCACACCGCTTCGAAGGTCTGGCCCTGCTTCTTCGCCGCGCCCTCGGTGTTGCTGCGCAGCCGCTCGGTGTCGAAGGGGCCGGGCAGCAGGTTGTTGATCGTCACGTTGCGCGAGGCGAGCCGGGTCTGCCGCGCCAGCCCGGCGACGAAGCCGGTGAGGCCGGTGCGGGCGCCGTTGCTCAGGCCCAGCGCCTCGTAGGGCGCCTTCACTGCCGCCGAGGTGATGTTGACGATGCGGCCGAAGCCGCGTTCGGCCATCGCGTCCACCGTCGCCTTGATGAGGGCGATCGGCGCCAGCATGTTGGCGTCGAGCGCGGCGATCCAGGTCTCGCGCGTCCAGTCGCGGAAGTCGCCCGCCGGCGGGCCGCCGGCGTTGTTGACGAGGATGTCCACCTGCGGGCACGCCGCCAGCGCCGCCGCGCGCCCTTCTTCGGTGGTGATGTCGCCGGCCGCAGCGCGCACCTGTACGGCCGGGTTCAGCTCGCGCAGTTCGGCCGCGGTGGCCTCGAGCGCCTGCGCGCCGCGCGCCGTGATGACCACGTTCACGCCCTCGCGCACCAGCGCCTGGGCGCAGCCTTTGCCCAGGCCCTTGCTGGCGGCGCACACGAGCGCCCATTTGCCTGCGATGCCAAGATCCATGTCGTTCGGTCTCCTTGGATGGCGATGCTATCGGCAAGCCGCCAGGCTTCACCGCTTCACCGGCAACGCGCCAGCAGCCACACGCCGGCGAGCACCAGCGCCGTGCCGGCGACGATCCAGGCGTTGAACGGTTCGCCCAGCAGCACCACGCCCATCGCCACCGTGGCCAGCGGGCCGATCATGCCGGCCTGCGCCGCCACCGCGGCGCCCACGCGCTCGATGGCCATCATCACCGCCAGCACCGGCACGAAGGTGCAGGCCACCGCGTTGAGCAGCGACAGCCACAGCACCGGCTCGGGCACCACCACCGTCTCGAGGGGCCGCAGCAGCGCGAACTGGCCGATGCACAGCACGCAGGCGACGCTGGTGGCGGCGCCGGTGAGGCGCAGCGAGCCGATGCGGCTGACCACCTGGCCGCTGGTGACGAGGTAGATCGCGTACGACAGCATGCTCGCGAAGACGAGCGCGAGCCCCAGGGCGACGCGGCCGGTGTCGCCCCCGTCCAGGCGCAGGTCGTGCCCGAAGGCGAGCGCCACGCCGGCGTAGCTGACCGCCATCGCGCCCAGTTGCGCCGCCTTGACGCGGCGGCGGAACAAGAGCCAGCCGAGCAGCAGC
The DNA here is from genome assembly GCA_016790425.1 of Rubrivivax sp. Lineage (GTDB taxonomy): Bacteria > Pseudomonadota > Gammaproteobacteria > Burkholderiales > Burkholderiaceae_C > Rubrivivax. Next base: position 7,703 of record JAEUPF010000076.1, on the reverse strand, counting down.
ACGAACGTGGGGTTGAGGTACAGCACCAGCCGCTCGAGGCTGGCGGTGACGTACTGCAGCCCGAGGAAGTCGAGGAAGCTCGCCAGGTAGTAGCCGCAGAAGCCCAGCCCCGCCACCGCCGCCCAGTCGCGCTGCTTCAACGACGGCCGCCCGCGCCCGCCCCACCACGCCAGCGCCATGAACAACGGCAGCGCGAACAGCATGCGGTACATCAGCACCGTCACCGCGTCGACGCCGTAGCGGTAGCACAGCTTGACGATGATCGCCTTGCCCGAGAAGGCGACCGCGCCCAGCGCCGCCAGCGCGATGCCGGGCCCGAAGGCGGCACGCGCCTGCCCGGCGGCGATCGCTGCACGCGCAGCGCGCCAGCCCCACCCCCTGGCCCGCCTGGGGGCGGCGGCGGCCTTCATGCCCACCAGCAGCGGATCAGAAGCCGGCGGCCTGCCCGTCGCGCCGCGGGTCGCTGGCGGCGGCATAACCTTCGACCTGGGGGTCTCCCAGACGCCAGATGAACTGGCCGGCGCCGTAGTCCTGGTAGCTGTCGCTGAACGGCTGCACGCGGTGGCCGAGCGCGGCCAGCCCCTCGACGGTGGCCGCGCTCATGCCCGGCTCGCAGTTGAGCAGCCCGGCGTTGAAGCGCCAGCGCGGCGCGTCGCACGCGGCCTGCGGCTGCTGCCGGTAGTCGAGCATGCGCACGAGCGTCTGCAGATGGCCCTGCGGCTGCATGTCGCCGCCCATCACGCCGAAGCTCATCACCGGCTGCCCGTCCTTCGTGAGGAACGCCGGGATGATGGTGTGGAACGGCCGCTTGGCCGGCGCCACGACGTTGGCGCGCGTGGCGTCGAGCGTGAAGCCGTGGCCGCGGTTCTGCAGGCTGACGCCGTAGCCCGGCACGACGACGCCCGAGCCGAAGCCCATGTAGTTGCTCTGGATGAAGCTGACCATCATGCCGTTCGCATCGGCGGCGGTGAGGTAGATGGTGCCGCCTTGCGGCCCGTGGCCGGGGCCGAAGTCCTGTGCGCGCCGGGGGTCGATGAGCTTCGCGCGCGCAGCGATGTACGGCGCGTCGAGCATCTGCGCCGGCGTCAGCTTCATCGCGCGCGCGTCGGCCACGTGGCGGTAGACGTCGGCGAAGGCCAGCTTCATCGCTTCGATCTGCAGGTGCTGGCTGGCCACGCTGTCCACCGGCAGCGCGGCGACGTCGAAGTGCTCCAGCATCGCCAGCGCGATGAGCGCCGCGATGCCCTGCCCGTTGGGCGGAATCTCGTGCAGCTCGTGGCCGCGGTAGCGGGTGCTGATGGTGCCCACCCACTGCGGGCCCTCGTCCAGGTAAGCAGCCAGGTCGGCCTCGGTCATCGCGCCGCCGTGCGCCTTGGCGTGCGCGGCGACGGCCGCCGCCACTTCGCCGCGGTAGAACGCCTCGCCCTTCGTCTGCGCGATGAGCCTGAGCGTGCGCGCCGCCTCGGCGAAGACGAACCGCTCGCCGACGTTCGGCTGCCCCTGCGCCCCCGAGCCGCGCAGGAACGCCTGCGCGAAACCCGGCTGCTCGGTCACCTCGGGCAGCGCGGCGGCGGCGCTCCACTTGTGCTGCACGACCACCGGCACCGCGTAGCCGCGCTCGGCCGTCTCGATGGCCGGCGCCAGCAGCTCGGCGAAAGGCCGCTTGCCGAAGCGCTGGTGCAGCGCCCGCCAGCCGGCCACGGCGCCAGGCACGGTGACCGAGTCCCAGCCGCGCTTGGGCGGCGTGGCCACGTCGGCACCGTACTTGCGCCGGAAGTACTCGGGCGTCCACGCCCGGGGCGAATGGCCGCTGGCGTTCAGCCCGTGCAGCGCCTGGCCGTCCCAGAGGATGCAGAAGGCGTCGGAGCCGAGGCCGTTGCTGCACGGCTCGACGATGGTCATCATCGCCGCGGCGGCGATGGCCGCGTCCACCGCGTTGCCGCCGGCGCGCAGTTGCGCCAGGCCGGCCTGCGCCGCCAGCGGGTGCGAGGTGGAGACGATGTTGCGGGCGAACACGGGCGAGCGGCGGCTCGCGTAGCCGGTGCTCCAGTCGAAGGGGTTGTGGTTCATGCGAAGGCGGGGGCGTGCGGGGCTTGCAGTCTGCCGATGCTAAAGCCCGTAGCATGGCGCGATGCTGCGCCGGGCCATCACCTTGCTGCTGTGGCGCACGCTGGCGCTGCTGATGCTGCTGCTCGGGCTCATCGGCATCGTCGTGCCGGGGCTGCCGACGGTGCCGTTCCTGCTGGTGGCCGCGTGGGCCGGCGGCATGGGCTGGCCGCAGCTCGAGCGCTGGCTGCTCGAGCACCCCAAGCACGGCCCGGCCATCCGCCGCTGGCGCGACCACCGCGCCGTGCCGCGGCGCGCCAAGTGGATGGCCACGGCGATGATGTGCGCCAGCACCGCGCTCATCGCGCTGACGCCGGCGCCGCTGCACGCCAAGATCGGCGTGCCGGCGCTGATGGCCGTGGTGGCGGTGTGGCTGTGGACGCGGCCGGAGGTGTGAACCGCCTGCGCCGGCCTCAATGCACCGGTGGCGCCTCGGCCGGCGCCATGTGCGCGTCGCCGACGTAGCGGCGCACCAGCGGCGGCGCGCGGCCGGTGTGGAACGCCAGGCGCAGCTGGCGCAGCTCGGCGTCGAAGGCGGTGAAGCGCTCCAGCCGCCGCAGGTGCTCGATCCAGGTCTCGTCGACGAAGTACTCGATGTAGCGGCCGGGCTCGGCCACGTCGCGGAACAGGCCCCACGACAGCGCACCCTGGCGCAGGCGCGCGCGGCGCGTGCGCTGCATCACCTCGGCGAACTCGGCGGCGCGCGCCGGATCGACCTGGTACTCGATGGTCACCATCACCGGGCCGTCGTCGTTGGCAACGGGCACCCGCGGCTCGGGCAGCGAGCGCGGCGTGGTGACGGGCGAGAAGTCGATGTCGCGCCCGCCTTCCACCGTCAGCCGGCGCGTCAGCAGCAGCACGGCCAGCGCGAAGCCCGCCGCCGCCCAGACGGTGGCGGTGACGCCGATCCAGCCGGCCACCTGCCCCCACAGCAGCGAACCCGCGGTGGCGCCGCCCATCAACGCCGTCTGGTAGATGGCCATGCCGCGGGCGCGCACCCAGTCGGGCATGGCCACCTGCGCCGCGATGTTCAGCGAATTGGCCACCGACATCCACGCCATGCCGACGACGAGCATCGCCGGCAGCGCCACCCAGATCTCGGGCACGGCGACGACGAGGCTGGTGAACGCCGCGTGCACGAGGGTGCCGATGTGCACGAAGCGGTCGCGGTCGAAGCGGGCGCGCCAGCGCGGGAACATCAGCGCCGCGACGATGGCGCCGATGCCCAGCGCCGAGAGCATCAGCGTGAAGGTGCCCGGCCCGCCGCCGTGCAGCCCGCGCGCCACCAGCGGCAGCAGCGACGACAGCGCCGACACCTGGACGAAGAACAGGAAGATGCGCAGCAGAATCACCTTCAGCCGCGGCGACTGGCGCGCGAAGGTGAGGCCCACGCGCACCGCGCCGACGAAGCGCTCGCCCGGCAGCGTGCTGGTGCGCGGCGTGCTCTTCCAGCGCAGGATGAGCGCGAACGACAGCACCGCCGCGGCAGCGTTGAGCGCGAACACCGCGTCGGCACCGAGCGTGGCCAGCAGCGCGCCGGCGACCATCGGCCCGGCCACGCGCGACAGGTTCATCGAGATGCCGTTCAGCGCCAGCGCCTGCGGCAGGTGCTCGCGCGTCACCACCTGCGGCACCACGGCGGCGAACACCGGCCAGCGCATCGCCAGCGCCATGCCGTTGGCGAAAGTGAGCAGCAGCAGCAGCGGCGCGCTCAACGCCCCGGACGCCACCAGCACCACCAGCGCCACCGCGGTGACGGACACCCACACTTGCGTGACGGCGAAGAAGCGCCGGCGGTCGACGATGTCGGCCAGCGCGCCGCTGGGGATGCCGAGCACGAACACCGGCAGCGCCGAAGCGGTGGACACCAGCGCCACCAGCGCCGGGTTGGTGGTGAGCGAGGTCATCAGCCAGGCGGCTGCGACGTCGTGCATCCACATCGCCATGTTCGCCGCCAGCGAGGCGACCCACAGGCCGCGGAAGACCGCGTTCTCCACGAGCGGCGCGAAGGCGGCGGGGACGCTCATGGGGCAGCGAGGTTAACCGACGGCTTGCAGCCGAGCCGGCGCATCGCACCCGCCGCGCCGGGCAGCGGGTCCGGGCGGGGGAACCGGGGCAGGCCGCCTGGCCCCGTTGCCCCGTTGCCCCTTTGCCCGTTGCCCCTCAGTCCGCTTCCTGGAACGCCTCTTCGCGCTTGCGCTTGATCGAGGGCAGCGTGACGACGACGACCATCGCCAGCGCGCCCAGCAGCAGCGCCGCCGACAGCGGCCGCGTGACGAAGGTGGTCCAGTCGCCGCGCGACAGCAGCAGCGCGCGGCGCAGGTTCTCTTCCATCATCGGTCCCAGGATGAAGCCCAGCAGCAACGGCGCCGGCTCGCAGCCGAGCTTGTAGAACGCCACGCCGATGATGCCGAAGATGGCGCCGGTGAAGACGTCGAAGTTGTTGTTGTTGAGCGTGTACAGGCCGATGCAGCAGAAGGCCAGGATCGCCGGGTAGAGGAAGCGGTAGGGCACCGTCAGCAGCTTGATCCAGATGCCAATCAGTGGCAGGTTCAGGATGATGAGCATGAAGTTGCCCACCCACATGCTGGCGATCAGGCCCCAGAACAGCTGCGGGTTGCTCGTCATCACCTGCGGGCCGGGCTGGATGCCCTTGATCGTCATCGCGCCCACCATCAGCGCCATCACGGCGTTGGGCGGGATGCCCAGCGTCAGCATCGGGATGAACGAAGTCTGCGCGCCGGCGTTGTTGGCGCTCTCGGGGCCGGCGATGCCGCGGATGTTGCCCTTGCCGAACTCCACTTCGCCCGGGCGGCCGCGGCTCTTCTTCTCCAGCGTGTAGGCGGCGAAGCTCGCCAGCAGCGCGCCGCCGCCGGGCAGCACGCCGAGGATCGAGCCGAGCGCGGTGCCGCGCAGCACGGCCGGGTAGGCCTGCTTGAAGTCCTCGGCGGTCGGCCACAGGCCCTTCACGTCCTTGGTGAACACCTCGCGGTGTTCGGCCGGGCGACCCAGGTTGGTGATGATCTCGCCGAAGCCGAACACGCCCATCGCGATGGCGACGAAGCCGATGCCGTCGGTGAGCTCGGGAATGTCGAAGCTGTAGCGCGGCACGCCGGAGATGACGTCGGTGTTCACCTGTCCCAGCAGCAGGCCGAGGATGATCATGCCGATCGCCTTGACCAGCGAGCCAGACGCCAGCACGACGGCGCCGATCAGGCCCAGCACCATCAGCGAGAAGTACTCGGCGGGGCCGAACTTGAAGGCCAGTTCGGTCAGCGGCGGTGCGAAGGCGGCAACGATCAGCGTCGACACCGTGCCGGCGAAGAACGAGCCGAGGCCCGCGGCGGCCAGCGCCGCGCCGGCGCGACCGCGACGCGCCATCTGGTAGCCGTCGAACGCCGTCACCACCGAGGCGCTTTCGCCGGGCACGTTGATGAGGATGGCGGTGGTGGAGCCGCCGTACTGCGCGCCGTAGTAGATGCCGGCCAGCATGATCAGCGCCGGCGTCGCGTCGAGCGCATAGATGCTGGGCAGCAGCATGGCGATCGTCGCCACCGGCCCCAGGCCCGGCAGCACGCCGATCAGCGTGCCCAGCAGCGCGCCCATCAGCGCGTACAGCAGGTTGGTCAGCGACAGCGCGACGCCGAAGCCCAGAGCGAGGTTGTTGAGCAGTTCCATCGTGTGCTCCGTCGCTTCAGGCAGTGAGGAAGGCCGGCCACAGCGGGATCGTCAGCCCCAGGCCCTTGATGAAGATGGCCCACGAACCGACCGTCAGGATGACGGAGTTCAGCAGCACCTCCTTCCAGTTGAATTCGCCGCTGGCGAGGCTGGAGACGATGATCAGCACCGGCAGCGCGACCGCCATGCCGATCTTGGGCAGCAGCAGCCCGAACAGCGCCACCGCGCCGAGGATGACGCCGCTTTGCTTCAGCGGCCACTCGCCAATCTTCTCGCCGCCTTCGACTTCGATGGTCAGCGACTCGAACAGGATCAGCGCGCCGATCAGCGCCAGGATGATGCCCAGCCCGAACGGGAAGTAGCCCGGCCCCGGCCGCGCCGAACTGCCGAAGCTGTAGGTCGTGGCGCCCCAGGCGAAGACGACGCCCACGACGACGAACATCAGCCCGGACCAGAAGTCCTTCTCACTCTTGATCTTCAAGCGCGTCTCCTCCGGCCGACACCGCCGCCGGCAAGACGCCGGAGCCATCATCGACCGCGGGGATTCTAGGAACCGGCCTCCCTGCTCCCCTCTGTGGTTTCCACGTAAGGAAAGCGCGGCCGTTCCGCAGGGCGGGCCGCCCGGCGCGCGAAGGCAGCGCACGCAGCCAGCGAGAGGGCACCGCGCGCACCGGCGGCGCGCACCGGGCAGCGCGCATCGTCGGCGCGCATCGTCGGCGCAAGAGGGCAGCAGCGCGCGCTACAGCATCGGCGTGGCGCGCAGCACTTCCTCGATCGTCGTCACGCCTTCGGCCACGCGCATCGCGCCGGCCAGGCGCAGCGGCCGCATGCCTTCCTTCACCGCCTGCCGCGCCAGCGCCGCGGCGTCCAGCGTGGGGTGGATGTGCCGGCGCAGGTTCTCGCTGATCACCATCAGCTCGTACAAGCCGGCGCGGCCGCGGTAGCCGGTGTTGCGGCACTCGAGGCAGCCCACCGGCTTGTACGGCCGCACGCCGCCGGAAAGGCGCCACGGCCGCACCATCTCGTCCAGCGCCTCGCGCGTGGTGGTGTCGTCGCGCTGCTTGCACGCCGGGCACAGCGTGCGCGCCAGCCGCTGCGCGAGCACGCCGATGACGGTGGCCGCGATCAGGTAGCCCGGCACGCCCAGGTCGGCCAGCCGCGTCACCGCGCCCACCGCGTCGTTGGTGTGCAGCGTGCTGAAGACGAGGTGGCCGGTGAGCGCGGCCTGGATCGCCATCTCCGCGGTGGCGAGGTCGCGGATCTCGCCGACCATGATGATGTCCGGGTCCTGCCGCATCAGCGCCCGCAGGCCCTCGGCGAAGCCCATGTCCAGCGCCGGCTGCACCTGCGTCTGGTTGAACGAGGGCTCGATCATCTCGATCGGGTCCTCGACGGTGCAGACGTTCACCTCGTCGGTGGCCAGGCGCTTGAGCGTGCTGTACAGCGTCGTCGTCTTGCCGCTGCCGGTGGGGCCGGTGACGAGGATGATGCCGTGCGGGCGCTGGATCAGCTCGCCCCAGGCGCGCGCCTCGTGCTCGGCGAAGCCGAGCGCGTCGATCGTCTTCAGGGCCGCTTCAGGGTCGAAGATGCGCATCACCATCTTCTCGCCGAAGGCCGTGGGAAGGGTCGACAGGCGCATTTCGACCTCGCCGCCCTTCTCCGTGTCGGTGGCCGGGCGCACCGTCTTGATGCGCCCGTCGAGTGGCCGGCGCTTCTCGACCACGTCCATGCGCCCGAGCAGCTTGATGCGCGCCGTCATCGCACCCATCACCGTGAGCGGCACCTGGTAGACGGTGTGCAGCACGCCGTCGATGCGGAAACGGATCGCCCCCATGTCGCGGCGCGGCTCGAGGTGGATGTCGCTGGCGCGCTGGTCGAAGGCGTACTGCCACAGCCAATCGACCACCTGCACGACCCCC
>JAEUPF010000018.1 GCA_016790425.1 Rubrivivax sp. | reverse complement strand
TCGACCGCGCCGTCCTTCAGGTGCTGGGACAGGTTGATCGAACCCAGATTGCAGACGGCGATCTCACTGTCGTTCGTGTTCAGCGTGATCTCGGTGCACAGATTGCTGGAGTGCACGACGCCGACATGCTGCTGGGGCGAGCGCACGTTGCAGGCGTCCTTGAAGGTGATCCAGGGGTGCCCGGTCTCAAACAGCATCGTGAGCATCTTGCGCCAGAGCTCGCGCGCACCGATCTTCTTGTAGGGCTTGATCTCGCCGCGCGCCGCCTTCTGTTCGTAGGCCACATAGGCCTTCTCAAAATCGGCGCCGAACAGGTCGTGCAGATCCGGCGTGTTGCTGGGGGAGAAAAGGCTCCACTCGCCGCCTTCAACCACACGCTTCATGAACAGATCCGGAATCCAGTTCGCGGTATTCATGTCGTGCGTACGCCGACGGTCGTCGCCCGTGTTCTTGCGCAGCTCAAGGAACTCCTCGATGTCGAGGTGCCAAGTTTCCAGGTAGGCGCACACCGCCCCCTTGCGCTTGCCACCTTGGTTGACGGCCACCGCGGTGTCGTTCACCACCTTCAGGAAGGGCACAACGCCCTGGCTCTCACCGTTCGTACCCTTGATGTGCGAACCCAATGCGCGCACCGGGGTCCAGTCGTTGCCCAGGCCGCCCGCGTACTTGGACAGCAGCGCGTTCTCCTTGATGGCTTCGTAGATGCCATCCAAGTCATCGGCCACCGTGGTCAGGTAGCAGCTGGACAGTTGCGAGCGCAGCGTGCCGCTGTTGAACAAGGTCGGCGTGCTGCTCATGAAATCGAAGCTGGACAACACCTCGTAGAACTCGATGGCGCGCGCCTCGCGGTCGATCTCGTTCAGGCTCAACCCCATCGCCACGCGCATGAAGAACGCCTGCGGCAGCTCGATGCGAACGTCATCGACGTGCAGGAAGTAGCGGTCGTACAGCGTCTGCAGGCCGAGGTAGTCGAACTGCAGGTCGCGCTCGGGCCTGAGCGCCGCGCCCAGCTTCGCCAGGTCGAACTGGCCCAGCTTCTCGTCGAGCAGCTCGGCGCCGATGCCCTGCTTGACGAAGCGGGGAAAGTACTCGGCATAGGCCTCGCCCATCTCCTCCTGCGTGACCTCGCGGCCGAGGATCTCCTTGCGGATGGTGTGCAGCAGCAGCCGCGCCGTGGCGCGCGTGTACGCCGGGTCCTTCTCGATCAGCGTGCGCGCGGCCAGGATGGCGGCCTTGAAGACTTCGTCGATCGGCACGCCGTCGTAGAGGTTGCGGCGCGTCTCGGCGAGGATCGGTTCGGCGCTGACCTCGGCGCCGCCCGGCGCATTGAGCCCGGCACAGGCCGATTCCACCAGCGCGCGCAGCGCCGCCATGTCCAGCGGCCGGCGGCTACCGGCGTCGGTGACGAAGAGCTCGGGCGTGCGCGTCACGGACGGCGCCGCCTGGCGCGCCCGCTCCTGCGCGCGCCGCTCGCGGTACAGCACGTAGGCGCGCGCCACCTCGTGGTGGCCGCCGCGCATCAGGCCGAGTTCGACCTGGTCCTGCACGTCCTCGATGTGGAAGGTGCCGCCGCCGGGGCGCGAGCGCAGCAGGCCGCGCACCACGAGTTCGGTGAGCATCTCCACTGTCTCGCGTACGCTGGCCGACGCCGCGCCCTGCGTGCCATGCACGGCGAGGAAGGCCTTCATCAGCGCCACCGCGATCTTGTTCGGCTCGAACCCGACCACCGCGCCGTTGCGGCGGATGATCTGGTAGCCCGTGTAGGCCGACGACGAAGGCGAGGTGCCGGGCGTTGCGGCAAGGCCGGACGACGAGGCCATGGCGAGTCCTTCGGCAAAGGCGGCGGGGGCGGCAGGCTGCATGCAGGTTCCTCTCTCGAGCTTGTTGGGTGTCGCTGGCGAATGGATCGGCGGGGGCCGGTGTGCGTGGCGGTGCAGCGGTGTGGCGGATCAGGGCGTCGCCGCGACGCGTTGGCGGCCGTTGTTGCCGGCCCGCCGGCAAAGTGGGCGGGCCAGCCTGTCTTCAAGGCACGTGCTGTCGTGCAACTCGGCCGTCTGGCACGCGGCCTTGCTCCGGTTCGGGGCACCGAGCGGCCGGGCGTCCTGTGCGCTTCGCACGGACACTCTTTCGGCCGGTCCGGACACCGCGGGCCCACGTCCTCGCGGCGCCGGCGTCATGCACTGTCGACATCACTTGCGGCACCCCGCGGACACTATATATGGTGTGCGGGCAGCCAACAAGGCACTAGGGGTAGCGTTACGAGACGGCCCCGCGGGCGTGCGTGCTTTCCCCTATGGCGGCACGCCGCGTCGCTCCTGTGCGGCGGCAAGCAGGTGCGCCGCACCGCGTCATGCCGCGTGCGGCAGCGCCTGCGGCACCAGCACCGGCCGGCGCCTTCGCAGCAGGCGCGCGAGAAGCGCCCAGTCGAAGCCCGGACCCGGGTCGCGCTTGCGCTGCGGCGCCACATGCTCATGCCCGGCCACTTCCTGCAGCGGATAGCGCAGCGCCAGCGCGCGCAACAGCCGCGCCAGTGCCGCGTACTGCGCGGCGGCGAAGCGCCGGCCTTCGAGCCCTTCGAGCTCGATGCCGATCGACCAGTCGTTGCAGTTGTCGCGGCCGCGCCAGCGCGAGGCGCCGGCGTGCCATGCGCGCCGGTCGCACGACACGTACTGCTCGACGCGGCCGTCGCGGCGAATGAAGAAGTGCGCCGAGACGCGCAGGACCGCCAGCGCCGCGAACGATTCGTGCGCCGCTGGATCGAGCCGGTTGGTGAACAGGCGCTGCACCGCGTCGCCGCCATAGCGGCCCGGCGGCAGGCTGATCGAATGCAGCACCACTAGCGTGATGCGCTCGGATGGCGGCCGCGGGCCTTCGTTGGGCGAATCGATGCGCAGAGCCCCCGGCCACCACCCCTCGTGCCAGCGTCGCATGGAAAGGGCCAGCCAATCCGCCGCGCCGCTCAGGCCGGCGGCCGGGGGCAGGGCCTACTCACCGCCCTCACCGCGGTCACCACGGTCGCCCCGCTCGCCGCGTTCGCCGCGTTCGGCCCGGTCGCGCTCGCCCCGCTCGCCGCGTTCACCGCCGGCCTCCGGCGCCATCACGCCCAGGCGGGCCATGCGGTAGCGCATCTGCCGCAGCGACAGCCCGAGGCTGGCGCCGGCGGCCGTGCGGTTGTAGCGGTGCGCCGCCAGCGCGCGCTCGAGGATGTCGCGCTCGACCCCGTCGAGATAGGCCGCGAGATCGGCCGGCAGCGGCGCCGGTGACGGAGCGGCGGCAGGCGATGGCGGCTCCACGGCCCTGGCGGAAGGCCTGTCTGCGGCACCGGGTTCCTCGGCGGCGAGGTCGCCGTCGGCATCGACGAGCCCGAGGTCGGCGCGCGTGATCGAAGGCCCGGTGGACAGCGCCAGCGCGCGGTGCAGCAGGTTCTCCAGCTCGCGAACGTTGCCCGGGAACGGATGCCGCAGCAGGTGCTGCAGCGCGTCGGGTGCGAGGTGCGGCACCGGGCTCACGCCGGCGTCGCGGGCGATGCGCGCCAGCACCGCGGCGCAGATCGCCGGCAGATCGGCGATGCGCTCGCGCAGCGGCGGCACCGCGATGCGGATGACGTTGAGGCGGTAGTACAGGTCCTGGCGGAAACGCCCGGCCTGCACTTCGGCGCCGAGGTCCTTGTGCGTGGCGCTGACGATGCGCACGTTCACCGCCACCTCGGCCGCGGCGCCAAGCTGACGCACGGCGCGCTCCTGGATCACGCGCAGCATCTTGCTTTGCATCGCCAGCGGCAGGTCGCCGATCTCGTCGAGGAAGAGCGTGCCGCCCTGCGCCATCTGGAAGAAGCCTTCGCGGTCTTCGTGCGCGCCGGTGAAGGCGCCCTTGCGGAAGCCGAAGAACTCCGCTTCCAGCAAAGCCTCGGGAATGGCGCCGCAGTTGACGGCGACGAAGGGCCCGCTGCTGCGTGGCGAGGTCTCGTGGATCGCGCGCGCGACGAGTTCCTTGCCGGTGCCCGACTCGCCGGCCACGAGCACCGGCGCCATGCTGCGCGCCACCTTCTCGATCAGCGTGCGCACCTGCTGCATCGCCAGCGATTCGCCGGCCAGCCGGGCCAGCGCGCTGCCAGCCACGGCGCGGTGGCTGGCAGCGGCGCGGCCGTCGCCGCCGGCGCCCGCGCCGCGCGCGCGCGGCGGGCCCGGCGTGCGGCCGAGCGCCGCGGCGCCGACGGCGCGGAACTGGCGCAGGTCCACGGGCGTGGTGAGGTCGTCGTAGGCGCCGGCCTTCAGCGCTTCCACCGCGTTCTCGGGCGAGGCGTAGGCGGTGATCACCATCGCCTTCTCGCCGCGGCCGGCCGCTTCCATGCGCAGCAGCAGGTCGAGCCCGCTGCCGTCGGGCAGGCGCATGTCGGTGATGACGAGGTTGTACGGCCGCTCGCCGAGCATGGCCCAGGCTTCCTCGACGCTGCCGGCGCACTCGACGTCGTAGCCCTCGCGCAGCAAGGTCAGCTCGTACAGCGTGCGCAGGTCCGGTTCGTCGTCGACGACGAGGAGCCGCAGCGGGCCGCTGCCGGAGGCCGCGCTTGTGGCAGGCGCTGCCGCCCCCGCGGCGGGGCTCGGGGTTCGGTTGGGCAAGGCGGCGTCGCTGGCGGTCACGCGGGGCGCTTCGATGGACACGCGGGTGCAGGCACGCGGAAAGGCATCGCGGGCGTTTCGTCAGTCGATGAGGCGTCGATCAGCAGAGGCGGTCATGAGTCCAGGGGCAGCACCGTCGCCGCGTCGGTCAGCTCGGCGCGGCGCATCGTGACCACGAACTCGTTGCGGGCGCGCTCGCTGGCCGCGCGCTGTCGATACTCGATGCTGGCGCCGTAGCGCTCGCACAGTTCGCGGCAAATATACAGGCCGAGGCCCGAGCCGCGGCTGCGTGTCGAATAGAAGGGCTCGAAGAGGAAGCGCTCGACCTCCGGGGCGATGACCGGGCCGTCGGACAGCACGCTCAAGGCCACCGTGCCGCCGTCGAGCGCGGTCAGGCGAACGAGCACCGCGCCGGTGGCGGCGCTGGCGTGGCGCTGCGCGTTGTCGAGCAGGTTGACCAGCACGCGGCGCAGATGCTCGGCGTCGAACACCACGCCCAGCGGCGCGTCGGGGATCTGGACGGCCAGCGGGCTCTCGGCCGCCAGCGGCCATTGCGCGGCGGCGGCCCATTCGCCGGTCGCGGTGGCCACCGTGGCGCGGGCGTCGATGACGCTGGCCACCGGGTCGGCGCTGGGCGCCACCTCGAGCACGTCGTCGACCAGCCGGTCCAGCCGCGCCACGTTGTCGGCGACGATGCGCGCCAGCCGCTGCTGCGCCGGCGCCAGGTCGTCCTCTTGCAGCAGGGCGTTGGCCTGCGCGATGGCTGCCAACGGATTGCGGATCTCGTGCGCAATGCCGGCCGAGACGCGGCCCATCGCGGCCAGCTTCTCCTGGCGCAGCCGCGCCTGCGCCGTGCGCACGTCTTCCAGCAGCAGCACGACGAACGGCTCGTCGGGCAGGTCGGTGCCGCTGCCGGCGCCAGGGCCTGCCCCGCCCGCGCCGGGGTCGCCTTCGCGGGCGCCGCTGCGCATGAAGCGCACGCGCACGCGCAGCGTGCGTGCCAGGCCGTCGGGAAAGCGCAGCGTCAGGTCGCGGCCGGCTTCGGGCCAGGCGGCGGCGGGGTCGCGCCCCGGGCCTCGCGCTGCGCTGCGTGGCAGGGTGTCCCCAGGGCCTCCCGCGTGGCCGGCAAACGCCGGCGCTGCAGCCGTGGCCGCGTCGCCGCCGCTGAAGACGCGCTCGACCTCGTCGTGCAGGGTGCGCCACGCGGCGCGTTCGGCCAGGCCGAAAGGCGCAGCTGGCGCCAGCCCCTCGCTGGCGAGCAGCGCGCGCGCCGCCGGGTTGGCGGCGCGCACGCGCAGGCTGCGGTCGACGACGAGCACGCCGTCGGCCATCTCCTCGATCACCAGGCGGTTGAGCTGCGCCTGCTGGCGTGCCAGCTCGAGGCTGCCGCGTGCGGCCAGTTCCTCGCGCGCCAGGCGGCCGGCCAGCTCGCCGGCCAGGAGCGTGATGACGAACAGGCCCAGCCCGGCCAGCCCCGATTGCAGCATCAGCCCGGGCACCAGCGCGTCCAGTGTCGAAGCGCGCCAGGCCACGATCAGCAGCGCCAGCGACACCGCCGCCGCCGTGCCCAGCGCCAGCAGGCGCGAGGTGAGCACGCCGGCCATCAGCACCGGCAGCACCAGCAGCGCTGCGTAGTTGAAGCTCGAGCCGACCTCCAGCACGTGCAGCGTGGTGAAGGCGAGCAGGTCGATGCCGATCGTCGCCAGCCACTGCCGGCGTCGCTGCGCCGCCAGCGGCTTGCGCTCGGCCAGCGGCCGGAAGCGCGGCAGCAACCACAGTGTGATCGCCTGCACCGCGTAGGCCACGCTCAACAGCGCCAGCGATTCGCCGTGGCGCAAGCCGAGCAGGCTCGACGCGCCTTGCGCGGCGACGAGGCCGGCGCCGATGACGGCGCGCGCCGCCACGTAGGTGCGGAAGACGCGCACCAGCGCCGTGTCCTGCGCCACGGCGATGCGGCGCACTTGGCGCAGCAGCAGGCGGCTGTCCGGCGGCAACTCGCCGGCGGCCAGCCAGCCGGGATCGAAGAACGATTCGCTCGGGTGGTCGCTGCCCAGCGTGCCTGCGAACAGCGTGTCGTCGCGCCGGCGTCCCGCGGCGCGGCGGCGCTCGATGCCGCGGCGGTCGGCTCGGCGGCGCTCGCCGCCCGGTGCGTTCATCGTGGCGACGATCGCATCAATGGAATGAGGGCACGGTCGGCAAGGCCGAGCGGCACGGCGGCCCTCAGGGACGGCGCGGCCCGGCCACGCGGTGCGGCTCGCCGCAGTAGGGCAGGCCTTCGGCGTCGTAGCTGGCGTCGGGCCGTGGCAGGTGCACGCCGCAATGGGCGCAGGCGACCATCGCCGTGGCGCCGGTGTCGCGGCCGGCGCCGGGGGCACGCGGCGGCTCGACGCGCTTGCGCCCCTTCAGCAGCCACAGCGCCAGCCCGGCGACGATGGCGATCAGGAGCAGGAACTTGGCCATGCGGATCCTCGGAGCGTGCGCCTGAAGGAGAACAGCGGCAGCGAGGCCAAGCGCGTCAGGCCGAGGGCCGGCCGAGCATCACCTCGAGCACGAAGCGCGAGCCCACGTAGGCCAGCAACAGCAGCGCCGCGCCGACGTACAGCCAGCGCGTGGCCTGCCGCCCGCGCCAGCCGCGCCGGTGGCGCCCGATCAGCAGCGCAGCGAACACGCCCCAGGCGAGCAGCGAGAACACCGACTTGTGGTCCCAGCGCCATTGCGCGGCGCTGAACACGCCCAGCAGCAGCGTCAGCGTGAGGACCACGAAGCCCGCCTCGACGAAGCGGAACGTCAGCCGCTCCAGTTGCAGCAGCGGCATTCCTGCCGGCGCGGTGCCGCCCTCGCGCGCCGAGCCGGGCGCGGCAGCACCGGCGCGCAGCCGCCGCTCGGCGCGATCGAGCAGGCTCGCGTGCAGCACCGCGGCGGCGAAGAGCCCGTAGGAACCGACGCCCAGCGCGAAGTGCAGCGGCGCCAGCGGCGAGCCGCCGTGCCGGGCGTCGCCCGGGAACAGCACCGCCGCGACGACGCCGACGATGCCCGCCAGCGCCAGCGCCAGCCGCACCGCGGGCAGCGGCAGGAAGCGGCTTTCCACCGTGTGCACCGCGATCATCAACCACACCGTCATCGACAACACCGGCCCGAAGCCCCAGCGCATGCCGTGCACGGTGCCGCCGGGCCCGAAGCCGCCGATGTCGATGATCAGCAGCAACAGGTGCAGCACGAAGGCCCCGACGAGCGCGGCCGCCCCCAGGCGGCGCC
The DNA here is from genome assembly GCA_016790425.1 of Rubrivivax sp. GTDB lineage: Bacteria > Pseudomonadota > Gammaproteobacteria > Burkholderiales > Burkholderiaceae_C > Rubrivivax. The sequence continues at coordinate 25,049 of JAEUPF010000018.1, read as the reverse complement.
AGGTGGCGCCTTCGAGCAGCGCCGGCAACGCCGCCAGCGCGTAGAGGAACAGCGTCACTGCGGCCAGCAGCAGGCCGCCGCCCTGGGCGAGTGGGGCCGACGCGCTCGATAAAATCACCACAAGAGTTTACCCATGGCCTCCACCCTTTCCGAACGCCTGTCGCGCCTGGTCAAGACGATGCGCGGCCAGGCCCGCATCACCGAGGGCAACGTCGCCGACATGCTGCGCGAGGTGCGGCTGGCGCTGCTGGAGGCCGACGTCGCGCTGCCGGTGGTGCGCGACTTCATCGCCCGCGTCAAGGACAAGGCCCTCGGCCAGCAGGTCGTGGGCTCGCTCAACCCGGGCCAGGCGCTGGTGGGCATCGTGCACAAGGAACTCGCCGCGACGATGGGCGAGCTCGACGCGAACGGTGCGCTGAAGCCTCCGGCCGACATCGACCTCGCGACGCAGCCGCCGGCGGTGCTGCTGATGGCCGGTCTGCAGGGCTCGGGCAAGACCACCACCACGGCCAAGCTGGCGCGGCATCTCATCACCCGGCGCAAGAAGAAGGTGCTCACCGTCTCGGCCGACGTCTATCGCCCGGCCGCCATCGAGCAGTTGAAGACGGTGACCCGGCAGGCCGGCGCCGAGTGGTTCGCCAGCACGCCCGAGCAGAAGCCGCGCGAGATCGCGCTGGCGGCGCTGGACCACGCCAAGCGCCACTTCTTCGACGTGCTCATCGTCGACACCGCCGGGCGGCTGGCCATCGACGAGGCGCTGATGGCCGAGATCCGCGAGCTGCACGCCGCGGTGAAGCCCGTGGAGACGCTGTTCGTCGTCGACGCGATGCAGGGCCAGGACGCGGTCAACGTGGCCAAGGCGTTCAAGGAGGCGCTGCCGCTCACCGGCATCGTGCTGACCAAGCTCGACGGCGACTCGCGCGGCGGCGCCGCGCTGTCGGTGCGGCAGGTCACCGGCGCGCCGATCAAGTTCGCCGGCACCAGCGAGAAGATCGACGGCCTGGAAGTCTTCGACGCCGAGCGCCACGCCGGGCGCGTGCTCGGCATGGGCGACATCGTGGCGCTGGTCGAGGAGGTGCAAAAGGGCGTCGACATCGACGAGGCGAAGAAGCTCGCCGAGAAGGTCAAGAGCGGCTCGGGCTTCGACCTCAACGACTTCCTGGCCCAGATCTCGCAGATGAAGAAGATGGGTGGCCTGGCCGGGCTCGTCGACAAGCTGCCCAGCGCGCTGGCCGAGAAGGCGGCCGGCGCCGACATGGGCCGCGCCGAACGCGACGTGCGGCGCATGGAAGGCATCATCAACTCGATGACGCCGCTGGAGCGGCGCAAGCCCGAGCTGATCAAGGCCACGCGCAAGCGCCGCATCGCCGCCGGCGCCGGCGTGCAGGTGCAGGAAGTGAACCGCCTGCTCAACCAGTTCGAGCAGATGCAGGGGATGATGAAGAAGATGCAGGGCGGCGGCCTGATGAAGATGATGCGCCGCATGGGCGGTGGCATGGGCGGGATGGGCGGCCTGCCGGGTTTGCCGCCGCGCTGACCGGCGAAACGCAGGGCCTTGCGGCAGGCGCGGCGACCCGCCTGTCGGACAAGCGAAGGAGGCCCGGCCTGCCGCCGTCACTTCCGGATACGTTTCTTGTGAGTTGAGGGCTGGTCCGCGCGCCAAGTGTTGCCGATCGTACGGAATGCTCGGCCGAGGCGCGCCCGCCGCAGGGCCGGTGCCCCCCGCTGCTCCCCCTTCGCGCCGCTTCTCATTTCCGCGCCCGAGCCCGACACTCCCGTTCCGCCCGATTCCGCCGCATGGACAGTCTTCCTTCGATCGCCACCTTCGCCGTGCCGGCCGCCATGCTGGCGCTGCTGCTGCTGTGGGCCATGCGCCGCTGGCAGCGCAACGCGCGCGGCGACGACGGGCGCGACGACATCGACACCCTGGCCGGCTGGCCGCCGGAGGCCGGGCGCATCCTCACCATCGACGAGCGGCAGGCCTATGACGTGCTGCGCCGCGCCTTCCCGCAGCACCTGGTGCTGGCGCAGGTGCCGCTGTCGCGCTTCGTGCGCGTGCCGCTTCGGCGCAGCTACACCGAGTGGCTGCAGCGCGTGGGCTCGCTCAGCGCCGACTTGCTGTTGTGCGATGCCGGCTCGCGCGTGATTGCCGTCGTCGACGTGCGCAGCGCGACCGAAAGCGAACGCGCGCGGCGCCGCCACGAGCGCATGTCGCGCGTGCTGCGCCACGCCGGCGTGCAGGTGCTGACGTGGCGCGAAGGCGCGATGCCCGACGTCGCCGGCGCGCGTGCGATGCTGCTGCCCCTGCTGCAGACAGGCGGCGCTTCGGCCAAAGGCATCAGCTCGCGCCCGATGCCGCTGATCCCGGTCGCGGAGATGGAAGAGCTGCCCGAGGACGACCGCGGTTTCGCTGCCACCGTCTACGGCCCGCGCGTGCACGAGCGCGAGAGCGCCGAGCCGGTCTCGTCCGACTACTTCGACGACCTCGAAGCGCTGCCGGCCAAGCGCTGAAGGCGCGCCGGCCATCCCTTCAGCGCAGCAGGGCCTGCGCGAACTCGCCGGCGTCGAACGGCCGCAGATCTTCCAGCTTCTCGCCAACGCCGATGAAGTAGACCGGCACCGGCCGGCCGCCGGGGCCGTTGCGCTCGGCGCCCCAGCGCGCGATCGCGGCAAGCACGCCGCCCTTGGCCGTGCCGTCGAGCTTGGTGACGACCAACCCGGTGAGCCCGAGCGCGGCGTCGAAGGCCTTGACCTGCGCCAGCGCGTTCTGCCCGGTGTTGCCGTCCACCACCAGGAGCACTTCGTGGGGCGCGCCTTCCTGCGCGCGAGCGATGACGCGCCGGATCTTCTTCAGCTCTTCCATCAGGTGCGTCTGCGTCGGCAGGCGGCCGGCGGTGTCGGCGATGACGACATCGCAGCCGCGGGCGCGGCCGGCAGAGACGGCATCGAAGGTCACCGCGGCCGGGTCGGCCCCTTCCTGGCTGACGATCTGCACCAGCCCGGCGCCATGGCTGCCTTCGGCATGGCTGCCACCGTTGGCGCCGGCCCCGGCGCGCGTGGCCCACACCGCGAGCTGCTCGCGCGCCGCGGCGCGGAAGGTGTCGGCCGCGGCCAGCAACACCTTGCAGCCGCCCTCGGCGAGGTGGCGCGTCAGCTTGCCGATGCTGGTGGTCTTGCCGGCACCGTTGACGCCGACGACCATGATCACGGTGGGCTCGTGCTCGCCGACGACGAGCGGCTTCTGCAGCGGCCTGAGCTCGTCGGCCAGCACTTCGGCCAGCAGCGCCTTCACCGCCGTGGGGTCGGTGGCCTTGGTGTCCTTGACGCGGCGCTTCAGTTCGTCGAGCAACGCCTGCGTCGCCGCGCTGCCGGCGTCGGCCATCAGCAGCGCCGCTTCGAGCTCGTCGTACAGCGCCGCGTCGATGCGCGTGCCCGAGAAGACCGCGGCGATGCTGCCGCCGGTGTTGCGCAGACCCTCGCGCAGGCGCGCGAACCAGCGCGCGTCGGAGGCCGGCGCAGCCGCAGGCAGCTGCGCGGCGGCAGCCGCGGGCGGTGCGCTCGAAACGGCCGGAGCAGCGGCGGGAGCAGCGGGGGCCGCAGCGGCCGGCGACGCCACCGGCGCCTTCTTGCGGAAGAAGCTGAACATCGTTTCCGTGGCCCGCGGCCCGGGGCCCGGTGGGCATCTCGCGCCTCGCAGCGCGGCCGGCTGGCCGAAGCGAGACCGATATAATCTTGCGCTCTTGGCGCTTTAGCTCAGTTGGTTAGAGCGACGGAATCATAATCCGCAGGTCCGGGGTTCAAGTCCCTGAAGCGCCACCAGGTTTCGTTCGAGATCGAAGACGTTGCGGCCCGGGCTCCATGCCCGGGCTTTTTCGTTGGCTCGCTTGCCGCGCCTGTCACAGCCACTGGATCCACACCATGCCCCGCTGTGCGACCTCCGCCTTTTCCTTCTCCTGCCCGCCCACTCGTGCGGTGCCCGGCGCGGGCTCCCGCCGGGCGGTTGTGGTGGCCATCGTCGCGGCGATGGCAACGCTGACTTCGCTGCACGCTGCCGCGCAGGCGCCGCGCAGCTTCCCGGCCGCCGCGCTGCGCGGCGAGATCGTCGTCGTGCAGCCGCCCGAACTGCTGCTCAACGGCCAGCCGGCGCGCCTGGCACCGGGCGCGCGCATCCGCGGCGAGAACAACCTGCTGATCGTCAGCGGCGCGCTGGCGACCCATCAGCGCCTCGTCGTGCACTACACCTTCGACCGCGAGGGCCAGCTCGGCGAGGTCTGGATCCTCACCGCCGCCGAACGCGCCAGGCTGCCGTGGCCGGCGACGCGCGAGCAGGCGGCCGCCTGGACCTTCGATCCCATCGGCCAGACCTGGACGCGGCCGTGAGGCTTCGTGGCGGTTGGGTGTTGCCATGAAGAAGGTCTTCATCCGCACCTTCGGGTGCCAGATGAACGAGTACGACTCGGACAAGATGGCCGACGTGCTGCGCGCTGCCGAGGGCTACGAGCCCACGGGCAACGTCGACGAGGCCGACCTCATCCTGTTCAACACCTGCTCGGTGCGCGAGAAGGCGCAGGAGAAGGTGTTCAGCGACCTCGGCCGCGTCAAGCACCTGAAGAACAAGGGCGTGCTGATCGGCGTCGGCGGCTGCGTCGCCAGCCAGGAAGGCGAGGCGATCATCGAGCGCGCGCCGTATGTCGACCTCGTCTTCGGCCCGCAGACGCTGCACCGGCTGCCGCAGATGATCGAGGCGCGGCGCAGCGAACGGCGGCCGCAGGTGGACATCTCGTTCCCCGAGATCGAGAAGTTCGACCACCTGCCGCCGGCCCGCGTGCAGGGCGCCAGCGCCTTCGTCTCGATCATGGAAGGCTGCTCGAAGTACTGCTCGTACTGCGTCGTGCCCTACACGCGCGGCGAGGAGGTTAGCCGCCGCTTCGACGACGTGCTTGCCGAAGTTGCCGGCCTGGCCACGCAGGGCGTCAAGGAAGTGACGCTCCTCGGCCAGAACGTCAACGCCTACCGCGGCGCGATGACGGCCGACGGGGCCGAGCTCGCCGACTTCGCGCTGCTGCTCGAAGGCGTCGCCGCGGTGCCCGGCATCGAGCGGCTGCGCTACACCACCAGCCACCCGAACGAGTTCACGCCGCGGCTGACCGAGGCCTACGCGAAGCTGCCGCAGCTCGTGAGCCACCTGCACCTGCCGGTGCAGCACGGCAGCGACCGCATCCTGATGGCGATGAAGCGCGGCTACACGGCGATGGAATACAAGAGCCTCGTGCGCCGGCTGCGTGCGGTGCGGCCGCAGATCGCGCTTTCGAGCGACTTCATCGTCGGCTTCCCCGGCGAGACCGACGAAGACTTCCAGCGCCTGCTGCGCCTGGTGGAAGAGGTCGGCTACGACAGCTCGTTCAGTTTCGTCTTCAGCCGCCGGCCGGGCACGCCGGCCGCTTCGCTGCCCGATGAGACGCCACAGGCGCTGAAGCTCGAGCGGCTGCAGACGCTGCAGGCGCTGCTGGAGCGCAACGTGCGCCGCATCAGCGAAAGCCGCGTCGGCACGGTGCAACGCATCCTCGTCGAGGGCCGCTCGAAGAAGAGCGAGCGCGAGCTGATGGGCCGCACCGAGTGCAACCGCATCGTCAACTTCGACGGCGGCCCGAACGGGGCGCGCCTGGTGGGGCAGATGCTCGACGTGACGATCACCGAGGCACTGCCGCACTCGCTGCGCGGCGTGCCGGTGCTGGCGGAACCGGCCCTCAGCGCCGCCCCGGACCGAACCCCCGCCACCACAGCGTAGCGGCGCTCGCCAGCACCATGGCGCCGTAGGTCGCCATGCGGCCGTCGGCGCCGGTCCACGCCAGGCCCGCCACCGTGACGGCCGCGTTGGCCGCCGCGGCCGGCCATGCCAGCCGCCACCAACCCCGTGCCGCCAATTCGCGCCGCCACGCCAGCTTGGCCAGCCCTGCGGCCACGGCCGCCAGGGCGATGGCGGGCACGAACAGGTTGGCGAGGTGGTTGGCAAGGGCGATCGGTTCCATGCGCCGCGTCAAGAGTTCCCGGCAGGCCCGAAATCTACAATCGAGCAGTGAGCGTCATCGCATTCGGCCTCAATCACCAGACCGCACCGCTGGACCTGCGTGGCCGCATGGCGTTCGCGCCCGAGCAACTGGCGCCGGCGCTGCGCGGCCTGAACAGCCGCCTCGAGCGCGCTGCGCCCGAGGCGGCCATCGTCTCCACGTGCAACCGCACCGAGCTGTACCTGGCCGTCGGCGCAGCGGGGGCGCCGCCGGTGCTCGAGCCGGCGCTCGACTGGCTGGCCGAGCAGGGCCGCATCAGCGCCGAGCATCTGCAGCAGCACGGCTACCTGATGCGCGACCGCGACGCCGCCCGGCACGCCTTCCGCGTCGCCAGCGGTCTCGATTCGATGGTGCTGGGCGAGCCGCAGATCCTCGGCCAGATGAAGCAGGCGGTGCGCCTGGCCGACGAAGCCGGCACGCTCGGCACGACGCTGCACCAGCTCTTCCAGCGCAGCTTCTCGGTGGCCAAGGAAGTGCGCACGTCCACCGAAATCGGCGCGCACTCCATCAGCATGGCCGCCGCGGCCGTGCGGTTGGCCGGTGAGCTGTTCGAGGACCTGCGCCAGCTGAACGTGCTGTTCGTGGGTGCCGGCGAGATGATCGAGCTGGTCGCCACGCACTTCGCGGCCAGGCAGCCGCGCACGATGGCGCTGGCCAACCGCACGCTCGAACGCGGCGAGAAGCTCGCGGCACGCTTCGGCGCCCAGGCGCTGCGCCTGGCCGACCTGCCGGCGCGGCTGCACGAGTTCGACGCCGTCATCTCCTGCACCGCCAGCACGCTGCCGATCATCGGCCTGGGCGCCGTCGAACGGGCGCTGAAGGCGCGCCGGCGGCGGCCGATCTTCATGGTCGACCTGGCGGTGCCGCGCGACATCGAGCCCGAGGTGGCGCAGCTGGCCGACGTCTACCTCTACACCGTGGACGACCTGTCCGAGCGGGTGCAGAGTGCGGGCGAGAAGCGCCAGGCGGCCGTTCAGCAGGCCGAGGCGATCATCGACGCCGGCGTGCAGAGCTTTGCGCACTGGCTCGACCAGCGCGCCGCGGTGCCGCTGATCCAGGCGCTGAACCGGCAGGCCGACGACTGGGGTGCGGCCGAACTGGCGCGCGCGCGCAAGCTGCTGGCGCGTGGCGAACCCGTGGAGCAGGTGTTGCGATCGCTGGCGCGCGGCCTCACCGGCAAGATGCTGCATGGTGCGCTCGCTGAACTGCATGGTGCCGAGGGCGCCGAGCGGGAGCGACTGGCCGACACCGTCTCGCGCCTGTTCTTGCGCGGCAGCTCGAACCCGGCGCGCGGGTCCGGCGGCGGCAGCAGCAACGACGGATCGACGCCGCGATGAGCGGCCCGACGCCTTCAGGCCCGCTCAGTGCCGGGTTGCGCGAGCGCTTCGACCGCCTGGCGCTGCGCTTGGCCGAACTCGACGCGACGCTGTCCGACCCCGCCGTCGCGGCGGACATGAAGCGCTGGCGCATGCTGTCGCGCGAGCAGGCCGAGGTGCAAGGGGTCGTCGAGCGCTGGCGCCGCTACCAGCAGCGCGAACGCGATCTCGCTGCCGCGCACGACCTGGCGGCCAGCGACGACGCCGACCTGTCCGCCATGGCCGGCGAGGAGATCGAGGCCGCCGCCGCCGACCTCGAGCGCCTGCAAGGCGAACTGCAGGCGGCGCTGCTGCCGAAAGATCCCGACGACGAGCGCGGTGCCTTCCTCGAGATCCGCGCCGGCACCGGCGGCGACGAGTCGGCGCTCTTCGCCGGCGACCTGGCGCGCATGTACCTGCGCTTCTGCGAGCGCGTCGGTCTGCGCACCGAAGTGCTCAGCGAAAGCGCGGCCGAACTCGGCGGCTACAAGGAGCTCGTGCTGCGGGTCGAGGGCGTCGGCGCCTACGGGACGCTGCGCTTCGAGTCCGGCGGCCACCGCGTGCAGCGCGTGCCGGCCACCGAGAGCCAGGGGCGCATCCACACCAGCGCCTGCACGGTGGCCGTGCTGCCCGAGCCCGACGAGGCCGAGGAAGTGCAGCTCAACCCGGCCGAGCTGCGCATCGACACCTTCCGCGCCAGCGGCGCCGGCGGCCAGCACGTCAACAAGACCGACAGCGCGATCCGCATCACGCACCTGCCCACCGGCATCGTTGCCGACTGCCAGGACGACCGCAGCCAGCACCGCAACAAGGCCCGGGCATTGGCGGTGCTGGTGGCGCGCATCCGCGACAGGGAGCGCAGCGAGCGCGCCGCCAAGGAAGCGGCGACGCGCAAGAGCCTCGTGGGCAGCGGCGACCGCAGCGACCGCATCCGCACCTACAACTTCCCGCAGGGGCGGCTCACCGACCACCGCATCAACCTGACGCTGTACAAGCTCGGGCAGATCATGGACGGCGACCTCGGCGACGTGATCGAGGCGCTGAAGGCGGCGCGCGCGGCCGAGCAGCTGGAGCAGCTCGAAGCGGGTGGGCGCTGAGGCGTCGGCGCTGGCATGAGCCGCCGGGGTGGGGCAGCGGACGTGGACATCGGCGGCTGGCTGGCACGCGCGCGCAGCGCCGGCGTGGACCGGCTGGACGCGCAGCTGCTGCTGGCTCGCCACCTCGGCCGGCCGCGCGCCTGGCTGCTGGCCCACGACGACGAGGCGATCGCGCCGGCGCTGCTGGCGCGCCTGGAGGCAGACCTGGCGCGCCGCGCCGACGGCGTGCCGCTCGCCTACCTCGTCGGCGAGCGCGAGTTCTGCGGCCTGGTGCTGCAGGTTGGCGCGGACGTGCTCGTGCCGCGGCCGGAAACCGAAGGGCTGGTCGAATGGGCGCTGGAACTCGCGCCGCAGGCGCCGCTGCGCCGCCTGATCGACCTGGGCACCGGCAGCGGCGCCGTCGCGCTGGCCTTCCGGCACCGGGCGCACGCCGATTTCGAGGTGCATGCCAGCGATCGCAGCGAGGCGGCCCTGGCGGTGGCACGAGCCAACGGCGCGCGCCTGGGGTTGCCGGTCACCTGGCACGCCGGCGATTGGTGGGAACCGCTGTCCGGGCAGATGTTCGGCATCGCGGTATCCAACCCGCCCTACGTCAAGGCGGGCGATCCGCACCTGGGGGCGCTGCGCCACGAACCCACCGCCGCGCTGGTGGCCGGTGAGGACGGGCTGCAAGCGTTGCGCGCCATCGTCGGCGGCGCACCGGCGCGCCTGCCGCCCGGCGGCTGGCTCTTGCTGGAGCATGGCCATGACCAGTCCGAGGCCGTGGCGGCGCTGCTGGCGGGTTCCGGCTTCGCCGCGATCCAGACCCGCAACGACCTGGCAGGCCTTGCGCGCCTCACCGGCGGCAGGCGGCCGCTGGCCTGAGCGCAGCCAGCCGCGCGCGAGGCCGGACGGCGCCTGAGCGCCAGCCGATCTCGCTGGGCCGCAGGCGGCGCCGGGCTGCTGTGGCCTCTTGCCAACTGTTGCCCGGCACTCGCTGCGTTGAGGGATGGCGGACGGCGTGGCCGGGCGCATCATTTGCTCCGAGCCGGGTACACGGCGCGAGAAGGGGGTCAGCGAAATGAACAACGGGCAGCGGCATTCCCCTTCGGGCACCCGAGCCAGGGCCCTCGCGTCGACGGTGCGTGCTCGCTTGCGCAGCTCGGCCGACTGGGGCCTTGCCGCACTTGCCGCAGCGAGCGGCATGGTTTGCCCGCTGCCGGCGCAGGCCGGCCAGGGGCTTGTCGCAGCCTCCGGCGAGTGGCTTTGGCCTCAGCTGCAGGCGCGCGTGACGGTGCAGACGGCCTCGCTGACGCCGCTGACCCTGGCGCGTATCGCCGACCCGACGGCGGCGGTGGCGCGCGGCGTACAGGGTGGCGCGCTGCTCGGCGACTTCGTCTTCGCCACGCCGAGCTTCGGCAACTTCCGCGCGACCAGCGGCGTGATGCTCGGCAACCCCGGCGGCGCCCCGGTGCTGAGTGCGGCGCCTTCGGCGCGCTTGGCGGTGACGGTGCTCGACAACGGCGCTGCGGGCTTCGGCTACGGCGCCGCCGAGGGTTTGTCGACGCTGCCCTACCTCGGCCTGGGCTACAGCAGCCCGGCGCTGTGGCGCGGGCTGTCGCTCAACGCCGACCTGGGCCTCGTGGCCGGCAGGCCTTCGGGGCTGGCCGGTGTCGGCCGCGCGATCTTCGGCAACCAGCCGATGGATTCGGCGGTGCGTGACCTGCGCCTCGCACCGGTGCTGCAACTGGGCGTGCGCTACAGCTTCTGAATCCGGCCCGCGGCCTGGCGCAGCGCATTGGCCCCGGGGCGAAGCGGGAGCGGCGCTTGCCGCATACTGCGCCCTTCGTTTTCTTTCCAGCAAAGGCAGGCGAGGTCAGCCGATGAGCGACGTGCAGCAACGCATCGACCAGATGGTGAAGGGCAACCGGGTGATGCTCTTCATGAAGGGGACGGCCCAGTTCCCCATGTGCGGCTTCTCCGGCCGTGCGGTGCAGGTGTTGAAAGCCTGCGGCGTGGACGACCCGGCCACCTTCAACGTGCTCGAGGACGAGGCGGTGCGCCAGGGGATCAAGGACTACGCCAACTGGCCCACCATCCCGCAGCTCTACGTCAACGGCGAGTTCGTCGGCGGCTCGGACATCATGATGGAGATGTACCAGTCGGGCGAGCTGCAGCAGCTGCTGACCGCCAAGGCCTGAGCGCGCGGCCGCGAGCGCGCTGCCGTTGCCCTCGGCGCGCGCAGGCGCTCAGGCGGCCCTGACGTCCCACTGCCGCCGCGACGCGAACACCGCATTGGGATACTCGGCGCGGCCGCGGCTGCCGTTGTAGCGGCCGAGTGCCATGAACAGATCGCCGCGCTCGCGCTCGAGGTAGTGGCGCAGGATCACGCAGCCGAAGCGCAGGTTGGTCTGCAGATGGAACAGGCGGTGCTCGTCGCCGTCGCCGATGAGGCGGGCCCAGAAGGGCATCACCTGCATGTAGCCGCGCGCGCCGGCGCTGCTGATGGCGTACTTGCGAAAGCCGCTTTCCACCTGCACCAGGCCGAGCACCAGCGCCGGCTCGAGCCCGGCGCGCTTGCTCTCGTACCACAGCGCTTCGAGGAATTCCACGCGCGTGTGGTGGTCGGCCTTGCGCCGCTTGAGCCTCTCGCTCGCTGCGCCCAGCCACTTCAGGTAGGCCAGGCGCTCTTCGATGTTGTCGAACGTGGGCTTGGGCGGCGCGTCCTCGGCCACCGCAGCGGCCAGTGCCGTGCGCACTGCATCGGCCAGCGGCTCCTCGACTTGCGCGCCAGCCCGGGCCGGCGGCGCATGGACGGCGAGCACACCGACCGCCCCGAGCATGCCCGCCTGCGCGGCACCCAGCCACAGCCGGCGCCGGGTGACGGTCATGCGCCGAGGCGGGCCTTCACCAGGGCCGCTGCGTCGGCCAAGGGAACCGCACTGGCGGCTGTCTCGCGGCGGCCCTGCACTTCCACGGTTCCCGCCTTGAGGCCGCGCTCGCTGACGACGATGCGCTGCGGAATGCCGATCAGCTCCCAGTCGGCGAACATCGCGCCCGGGCGCTCGCCGCGGTCGTCGAGCACGACGTCGACGCCGGCGGCGGCCAGCTCGTCGTGCAGACGTTCGGCGGCGGCCCGGACCTCGGGCGTGCGGTCGTAGCCGATCGGGCAGACCACCACGGCGAACGGCGCCAAAGCCGTCGGCCAGACGATGCCGCGCTCGTCGTGCCCCTGCTCGATCGCGGCGCCCAGCAGCCGCGTGACGCCGATGCCGTAGCAGCCCATCACCATCGGCTGCGGCTTGCCGCTCTCGTCGAGGTAGTTGGCGTTCATCGCCGCGCTGTACTTGGTGCCGAGCAGGAAGACGTGGCCGACCTCGATGCCGCGCTGGACGGCGAGCACGCCCCTGCCGTCGGGGCTGGGGTCGCCGGGCACGACGTTGCGGATGTCGGCCACCGCATCGGGCTGCGGCAGGTCGCGGCCCCAGTTGACGCCGGTGTAGTGAAAGCCGGGCTCGTTGGCGCCGCAGACGAAATCGTGCATCGCCGCCACGGTGCGGTCGGCGACGACCTTGACCGGCTGGCGCGTGCCGATCGGGCCCAGGTAGCCGGGCTTGCAGCCGAAGTGCGATTCGATCTCGGCGACGGTGGCGAAGCGGAACCCATCCTTCAGCGCCGGAACCTTCGACGCCTTGACTTCGTTGAGCGCGTGGTCGCCGCGCACGAGCAGGAGCCACACCGTTGTCTTGACGACGTCGCCGCGCTCGTTCTTCTCGTCGGTGGCGAGCACGAGCGACTTCACCGTTGCCGCGAGCGGTATGCCGAGCAGCGCCGCAACGTCTTCGCAGGTGGCCTTGCCGGGAGTGGGCGTCTTCGCCAGCGGCGCCGACGCGCTTGCCTGCAGCGGCGGCAGCGCCACCGCCTCGGCCAGCTCGATGTTCGCCGCGTAGTCGCTTGTCGGGCAGTAGACGAGCGCATCCTCGCCGGTGTCGGCAATGACCTGGAACTCCTGCGACGCATCGCCGCCGATGGCGCCCGAGTCGGCTGCCACGGCGCGGTAGGTCAGACCCATGCGGTCGAAGATCGCGCAGTAGGCCTTGAACATCGCCTGGTAGCTCGTGAGGCCGCTCGCGACATCGCGGTCGAAGGAGTAGGCGTCCTTCATCGTGAACTCGCGCCCGCGCATCAGGCCGAAGCGCGGCCGCCGTTCGTCGCGGAACTTCGTCTGGATGTGATAGAAGTTCCGCGGCAGCTGCTTGTAGCTCTTCAGCTCCTGGCGCGCGATGTCGGTGATCACCTCTTCGCTGGTGGGCTGGATGACGAAGTCGCGTTCGTGCCGGTCCTTCACGCGCAGAAGCTCCGGCCCCATCTTCTGGAAGCGCCCGGTCTCCATCCACAGCTCGGCGGGCTGCACCACCGGCATCAGGAGTTCGATGGCGCCGGCTCGGTTCATCTCCTCGCGGATGATGGCCTCGACCTTGCGGATGACGCGAAGCCCGAGCGGCATGTAGTTGTAGATGCCGGCGCCCAGGCGCTTGATCAGGCCGGCGCGCACCATCAGCTTGTGGCTGATGACCTCGGCGTCGGTGGGCGCCTCCTTCAGCGTGGAGACGAAGGTCTGCGTGGCTCTCATCGGGCGGCGTGGTGTGGGTGCTGATGTCCGCACCGGACGCCGTTGAGGCGGCGCTCGCCGGGCCTCGTTGCATCGACCTCCTGGCGACCGCTTCGCTGGGGGGTCAGCGTGCGCTGCGGGTTAGCGAGGGTTCGCCGTCCGCACGACGCCGGTGCAATAATGAAATCAGTCAAAGATTGGGGTCTGATTATGCTCGACAGGGACGGCTTCAGGCCGAACGTCGGCATCGTCCTCCTGAACTCGCGCAACCAGGTCTTCTGGGGCAAGCGTCTCAAGACGCACTCCTGGCAGTTCCCGCAAGGGGGCATCAAGTACGGCGAGTCGCCCGAGCAGGCGATGTTCCGTGAGTTGCACGAGGAGGTGGGCCTTCTGCCGGAGCACGTGCAGATCCTCGCGCGCACGCGCGACTGGCTGCGCTACGAGGTGCCCGAGCAGTACATCCGGCGCGACGCCCGCGGCCACTACAAGGGGCAGAAGCAGATCTGGTTCCTGCTCAGGCTGACCGGCCGCGACAGCGACATGAACCTGCGCGCCACCGACCACCCCGAGTTCGACGCCTGGCGCTGGAACGACTACTGGGTGCCGCTGGACGTCGTGATCGAGTTCAAGCGTGGCGTCTACGAGATGGCGCTCACCGAGTTGGCGCGCTTCCTGCCGCGCGCCAACCACCACAACCGCTACCTGCGTGCCGGGCTGCGCGCGCAGCGGCAGGATCTGCTGCCGCAGCCCGGTGGCGTGCTGCCGCCGCACGACGAGGGCGGCATCGTCAACGACTGACGTGCGCCGGCGTGCCGCCTCAGGTGAGCACGAGGTTGGTGCGGTGGATCATCTCCGGCTCGTTGGCGTAGCCCAACGCCGCCTCGATCTGCGAAGAAGGCTTGCGTGCGACCAGCCGCGCCTCGGCGGCCGAGTAGTTCGCCAGGCCGCGCGCGATCTCGGTGCCGCGGCGGTCGCGCACGGCGATCACGTCACCGCGCGCGAACTCTCCCTGAACCTCGGTGATGCCGATCGGCAGCAGGCTCTTGCCCTCCTCGCGCAGCTTGACGACGGCGCCTTCGTCGACGACGAGCGCGCCGCGCATCTGCAGATGGTCGAGCATCCACTGCTTGCGCGCGGCGAGCTTCGCTGTCGTGGCGACGAGCTGCGTGCCGATGCGCTCACCGGCGGCCAGCCGCAGCAGCACGTCGGCCTCGCGGCCCCAGGCGATCACGGTGCTGGTGCCGCTGCGTGCGGCACGCTTGGCGGCCAGCACCTTGGTCAGCATGCCGCCGCGGCCGATGCCGGAGCCGGCGCCGCCGGCCATGGCCTCCAGCGCCGGGTCGCCGGCGTTCGCCTCTTCGATCAGACGCGCCGCCGCATCCTTGCGCGGGTCGGCCGAGTACAGACCGCGCTGGTCGGTGAGGATCACGTAGGCGTCGGCGTCGGCGAGGTTGGCGACCAGCGCGCCCAGCGTGTCGTTCTCGCCGAACTTGATCTCCTCCGTGACCACGGTGTCGTTCTCGTTGATGACCGGGATCACGCGGTGCTCGAGCAGCGTGAGAAGCGTCGAGCGCGCGTTGAGGTAGCGCTCGCGATCGGCAAGGTCGGCGTGCGTCAGCAGCACCTGCGCGCTGCCCATGCCGTGCGCGGCGAGGCGGCTCTCGTACATCTGCACCAGGCCCATCTGGCCGACGGCGGCGGCGGCCTGCAGCTCGTTGAGCTCCTTGGGGCGCGCCTTCCAGCCCAGTCGCTTCATGCCTTCGGCGATGGCGCCGCTGGAGACCATCACCAGCTCGCGCCCCTCGCGCGCCAGCGCCGCCAGCTGGCGCGACCAGTTGCCGATGGCCTCGGCGTCGACACCACGGCCTTCGTTGGTGACCAGGCTCGAACCGACCTTGACGACGATGCGGCGGGCCGCCTGGACGACGCTAGGTCGCATGCGGTCCCTCGGGTCCCGGCGCGGCCGTGGCAGGGTCGAAGCGCACGTCGGCCGCCGGCTTGTGCTGCGCCTCGCGGGCGACATGCGCCCACACCGCCTCGATGAGCGGCTGCAGGCCTTCGCGCGCCAGCGCCGAGATCGCGAACACCGGCCCCTTGTGGCGCAGGCGGCGCACGTAGTCCTTGACGCGCCGCTCGCGCTCTTCGGCAGCCACCATGTCCAGCTTGTTGAAGACGAGCCAGCGCGGCTTGGCCGCCAGCGCCGCGTCGTACTTCTTCAACTCGGCGACGATGGCGCGCGCCTGCTGCACCGGGTCGACGCCTTCGTCGAACGGGGCCGCGTCGACGACGTGCAGCAAGAGCCGCGTACGCTGCAGATGGCGCAGGAACTGGTGGCCGAGGCCGGCGCCCTCGCTCGCCCCTTCGATGAGGCCGGGGATGTCGGCGACCACGAAGCTGCGCTCGGGGCCGACGCGGACCACGCCCAGGTGCGGGTGCAGCGTGGTGAACGGATAGTCGGCGATCTTCGGGCGCGCGTTGGAGATCGCCGCGATCAGCGTGCTCTTGCCTGCGTTGGGCATGCCGAGCAGGCCGACATCGGCCAGCACGCGCAGCTCGAGCTTCAACTTGCGCGCTTCGCCCGGCCAGCCCGGCGTCTTCTGGCGCGGCGCGCGGTTGGTGCTGCTCTTGAAGTGCAGGTTGCCGAAACCGCCGTCGCCGCCCTTGGCCAGCAGGGCGCGCTGGCCGTGCTCGAGCAGTTCGACAAGCCGCTCGCCGCCATCGGCATCGCTGACGATGGTGCCCACGGGCATGCGCAACTCGATGTCGGGGCCGGCGGCGCCGAACTGGTCCGCGCCGCGGCCGGCCTCGCCGTTCTTCGCCTCGTGCCGGCGCGCGTAGCGGTAGTCGATGAGCGTGTTGATGTTGCGGTCGGCCACGGCGAAGACGCTGCCACCGCGACCGCCGTCGCCGCCGTTCGGGCCGCCGAACGGGATGAACTTCTCGCGCCGGAAACTGACGCAGCCGGCCCCGCCGTGGCCGGCGGCCACGTCGATCTGGGCTTCGTCGACGAACTTCACGGTGCGTGCGGGGATGGTAGCGAGCGGCGCGCCACCCCAGGAACGACGAAGCCCCGTCGGAGCGGGGCTTCGCTGGGGAGGCGAAGTGAATCGCTCAGGCCGGCTTGACGCTCACGACCTGGCGGTTCAGCGCCCCCTTGGTCTCGTACTTGACGGCCCCGTCGACCAGCGCGAACAGCGTGTGGTCGCGGCCGAGGCCGACATTGGGGCCGGGGTGGAACTTCGTGCCGCGCTGGCGGACGAGGATCGAGCCGGCGCTGACCTTTTCGCCGCCGAACACCTTCACGCCGAGCATCTTCGGCTGCGAGTCGCGGCCGTTGCGCGTGGAGCCGCCGCCCTTCTTCTGTGCCATGTCTGTGTGCTCCTGGCTCAGCCGACGATCGAGCCGATCGACAGCTCGGTGTACTGCTGGCGATGCCCGCCATGGCGCTGGTAGTGCTTGCGGCGGCGCAGCTTGAAGATGCGAACCTTGTCGTGCCGGCCGTGCGCCACAACCGTGGCCTTGACGCTGGCACCCGCGACCCAGGGCGAACCAACCTTCAGCTCGGCGCCGTTGCCGACGGCGAGCACCTGGTCGATGACGACTTCCTGGCCCACGTCCGCAGCAATCTGTTCTACCTTGATCTTTTCGCCGGCAGCGACCTTGTACTGCTTGCCGCCGGTTTTTATGACCGCGTACATGTGTGACCTCTCTTCGATGATGCGGCTCCGCCACCGAGGGAGATAAGCCGCGGCGCCGAAGCAGCCTTTCAGTATAGCAGGGAAGGATTCCTGATGTCCCTTGGCACTCAGGGCAAGGCTGCCGGACCCGCCGCCGCCGCCGCCCTTCCTATAATCCGGCGCCCTCGGAACGGCTCGCCGCGTGATCGAAAGCCCCGCTCATTCCACCGCCATCGCCGATCCGGTCGACGGCGCGATGGCGGAAGTCGACAAGCTGATCCGGCAACGGCTCGCCTCGCGCGTGGCGCTGATCGACCAGATCTCGGCCTACATCGTCAATGCCGGCGGCAAGCGGATCCGCCCGCGCTTGGTGCTGCTGTTCGCCGAAGCCTTCGGCTGCAGCGGCCCGGAACGCCTGGAGCTCGCGGCGATCGTCGAGTTCATCCACACTGCGACGCTGCTGCACGACGACGTGGTCGACGAGTCGGCGCTGCGGCGCGGCCGCGCCACCGCCAACGCCGCCTTCGGCAACGCCGCCAGCGTGCTGGTGGGCGACTTCCTCTACTCGCGTGCCTTCCAGATGATGGTCTCGGTGGACCGGATGCGCGTGCTGGAAGTGCTGGCCGACGCCACCAATGTCATCGCCGAGGGCGAGGTGCTGCAGCTGATGAACATGCACGACCCCGACCTGTCGGTCGAGGACTACCTGCGCGTCATCCGCTTCAAGACCGCCAAGCTGTTCGAGGCCAGCGCGCGGCTGGGTGCCGTGCTCGGCGAGGCCGACGCGGCCACCGAGGAATCGTGCGCCGAGTACGGTCGCTGTCTGGGCACGGCGTTCCAGCTCGTCGACGACCTGCTCGACTACGAAGGCGACACCGCGGCGCTGGGCAAGAACGTCGGTGATGACCTGCGCGAGGGCAAGCCGACGCTGCCGCTCCTGCTGGCCATGGAGAGGGCCGATGCGGGCCAGCGCGAGCTCATCCGCCACGCCATCGAGCAAGGCGAGCAACAACGCCTGCCCGAGATCATCGCCATCGTCCGCCGCACCGGCGCGCTCGAAGCCACGCGCGCCGCGGCACAGCAGGAGGCCGACAAGGCGCGCCAGCGCGCGCTGGCGCTGCCGCCGTCGAGGGCGCGCGAGGCTCTGATAGACTTATGTGTTCGATCGGTGCACAGGTCTTCCTGACCGGGACCTCCCGGGACTCCGCGTCGCCGCAGATGTGGCGGTGCACCGACTTCGGGGTGTAGCTTAGCCTGGTAGAGCGCTACGTTCGGGACGTAGAGGCCGGAGGTTCGAATCCTCTCACCCCGACCACCTTCTCGTCTGACGTTCGGGCCATGCCGCCGCTGCGGCCAACTCCGGAACAATGTCGCGGACATCGGCCGCCGTTCTCGACGCGGCGGCCGTTTACACCCGGGGGTGGATCGGCGATGATCTTCTGTCGTTCGCCGCGCTGAAGGCCGCTTCGGCCCCGACCCGGCGCCGGCCCTTCGCCGCTCCATTCGCCGATCTGTCGCCAATTCGTTGCCCATGGCCGCCGAGACCGTCGTCGAACCGCCGCCGTCCACCCTCTCGGGCGTGGCGCGGGTCCTCGTCAATGCCGGCAAGCTCAACGCCAAGACCGCGGAAGAGCTGAACAAGAGCGCCCGCGAGCGCAAGAGCAGTTTCGTCGCCGCGGTCGTCGGCGGCGGGGCGATGAAGCCGGACGAACTCGCGCACACCCTGTCGACGGCGCTGGCGCTGCCGCTGGTCGACCTGTCGGCGGTGGATCTGCAGAAGCTGCCGCGCAACCTGGTCGATCCGAAGATCGCCAACCAGTACCAGCTCATCGTGCTGGGCAAGCGCGGCAACCGCCTCTTCATCGGCGCTGCCGACCCCACCGACCAGGAGGCGGTCGAGCGCATCAAGTTCGCCACCCAGCTCACGCCCGAGTGGGTGATCGTCGAGTACGACAAGCTGTCGCGCGAGCTCGAGACGCAGGGCGCCTCGGCCAACGAGGTGCTGGAGTCGCTGGCCACCGCCGACTTCGACTTCGACGTCACCGAAGAGGATGCCGCAGCCGGCGAGGGCGCCGACGTCACCGCCGAGGTCGAGGACGCGCCGGTCGTGCGCTTCCTGCAGAAGATGCTGATCGACGCGATCAACATGCGCGCGTCGGACCTGCACTTCGAACCGTACGAATACAACTACCGCGTCCGCTTCCGCGTCGACGGCGAGTTGCGCGAAATCACGCAGCCGCCGCTGGCCATCAAGGACAAGCTCGCCAGCCGCATCAAGGTCATCAGCCGCATGGACATCGCCGAGAAGCGGGTCCCGCAGGATGGCCGCATGAAGCTGAAGTTCGGCACCAAGGCGATCGACTTCCGCGTCAGCACGCTGCCCACCCTCTTCGGCGAGAAGGTGGTGATCCGTATCCTCGATTCCAGCAGCGCCAAGCTCGGGATCGAGGCGCTGGGCTACGAGAAGATCGAGCGCGACCGCCTGCTCCAGGCCATCGGGCGCCCCTACGGCATGGTGCTCGTCACCGGCCCCACCGGCAGTGGCAAGACGGTGTCGCTGTACACCTGCCTGAACATCCTCAATCAGCCCGGCGTCAACATCGCCACCGTCGAGGATCCGGCCGAAATCAACCTGCCCGGCATCAACCAGGTCAACGTCAACGACAAGGCCGGCCTCACCTTCGCCGCCGCGCTGAAGGCGTTCCTGCGGCAGGACCCCGACATCATCATGGTCGGCGAGATCCGCGACCTCGAGACCGCCGACATCGCCATCAAGGCCGCGCAGACCGGCCACATGGTGATGAGCACGCTGCACACCAACGACGCGCCGACGACGCTGACGCGGCTGATGAACATGGGCGTGGCGCCGTTCAACATCGCTGCCAGCGTGCTGCTGATCACCGCGCAGAGGCTGGCGCGGCGGCTGTGCGAGAACTGCAAGAAGCCCGCCGACTACCCGCGCGAGTCGTTGCTCAAGGCCGGTTTCCAGGCCGAGGATCTCGACGGCAATTGGAAGCCCTTCCGCGCCGTCGGCTGCTCGGCCTGCAACAACGGATACAAGGGCCGCGTCGGTCTTTACCAGGTGATGCCGATCACCGAGGCGATCCAGAAGATCATCCTCAGCGAAGGCACGGCGCTGGACATCGAGAAGCAGGCCAAGCTCGACGGCGTGCGCGATCTGCGCCAGTCCGGCCTCGTCAAGGTGCGCACGGGCGTCACCACGCTCGAAGAGGTGATCACGGTCACCAACGAATAACAACAGGCTGCGCGCGCCAGCCGCTCATCGCAACCTCCCGCCGGAAGCATCCGCACTCATGGCAACTGCAGCACTCGCCAAGCCCTCCAAGGAAGCCATCTTCGAGTGGGAAGGCAAGGACAAGAACGGCAAGATCGTTCGCGGCGAGATCCGCGCCGGCGGCGAAGCGGTTGTCAGCGCCAGCCTGCGCCGCCAGGGCATCCTGGTCAACAAGATCAAGAAGCGGCGTACCAGCGGCGGCCGCGCCATCAAGCAGAAGGACATTGCCGTCTTCACGCGCCAGCTGGCAACGATGATGAAGGCCGGCGTGCCGCTGTTGCAGGCGTTCGACATCGTCGCCCGCGGCGCCGCCAACCCGCGCATGGGCAAGCTGCTCAACGACATCCGCAGCGACGTCGAGACCGGCACCAGCCTCTCTTCGGCGTTCCGCAAGCACCCGCTTCATTTCGACTCGCTGTACTGCAACCTCGTCGAGGCCGGCGAGGCCGGCGGCATCCTGGAAGCGCTGCTCGACCGCCTCGCGCTCTACCAGGAGAAGACGCTCGCCATCAAGCAGAAGATCAAGTCGGCGTTGATGTACCCGATCGCCGTCGTCGTCGTCGCCTTCGTCGTGCTGACGGTGATCATGATCTGGGTCATCCCGGCCTTCGAGGAGGTCTTCAAGTCCTTCGGCGCCGACCTGCCGGCGCCGACGATGTTCGTCATCACGATGTCGAAGTTCTTCGTCAACTACTGGTGGGCGATCTTCACGCTGCTGTTCGGCGGCCTGTGGTTCTTCTTCCAGAGCTGGAAGCGTTCGGAGAAGATGCAGAAGTCGATGGACCGGCTGCTGCTGCGCGTGCCGGTGTTCGGCGACCTCATCAACAAGTCGGTCATCGCGCGCTGGACGCGCACGCTGTCGACGATGTTCGCCGCCGGCGTGCCGCTCGTGGAGGCGCTCGATTCGGTCGGCGGCGCCTCGGGCAACGCCGTCTTCGCCGAAGCCACCGAGCAGATCCAGAAGGACGTCTCCACCGGCTCGGCGCTGACCACGGCGATGACGGCCACCGGAGTCTTCCCGACCATGGTGCTGCAGATGGCGGCCATCGGCGAGGAGTCGGGCTCGCTGGACCACATGCTCGCCAAGGCGGCCGAGTTCTACGAGGACGAGGTCGACGAGATGGTCAAGGGCCTGTCAAGCCTGATGGAGCCGTTCATCATCGTCATCCTGGGCGTCCTGATCGGCGGCATCGTCATCTCGATGTACCTGCCGATCTTCAAGCTGGGCGCCGTCGTCTGATGCCCGCCGGCGGTGCCGCGGGCGCTGCCGTGGCCGATGGGGTCGCGCTGCTGCTGTCGCCGTGGCTGCTGGCCCTGCTCGGGCTGTGCGTCGGCAGCTTCCTCAACGTCGTCGTGCACCGCCTGCCGACGATGACGATGCGCGGCTGGTGGACCTTCGACGTGGCCGACTTCGCGCTTTCGGACAAGCGCAGCTGGCGCTCGGCGTTCGGCGCGCGCGCCGATCCGCCGGCCGAACTGGCCGCCGCCGCGCTCGCCATCAACCGCCAGATCGAAGCGGCCCCGCCGCTGTCGCTGCTGCGCCCGCGCTCGCGCTGCCCGCATTGCGGCCACCCCTTGCGCGTGAGCGAGAACATCCCCGTCGCGAGCTGGCTCGCGCTGCGCGGCCGCTGTTCGGCGTGCAAGGCGCCCATCGGCCTGCGCTACCCGCTCGTCGAAGCGGCGACGGCGGCGCTCTTCGCGCTCACCGCCGTCGTGTACGGTGCCGGCTGGTTCACGGTGATCGGCTGCGTCGCGGTGGCGCTGCTGATCGCCATGGCGCTCATCGACCTGGACTACACGCTGTTGCCCGACAGCCTGACCATTCCACTCGCGGCCATCGGCCTCGTCGGTTCGGCGGCGCGCGTCTCGATCGTGCCGTGGCATGACGCGGCCATCGGTGCGCTGGCCGGCTACGGCGTGCTGTGGATCCTGGGCGTCGTCTGGGCGGTGCTGCTGCGCAAGCCCAACGCAATGGCCGAAGGCGACATGAAGATGCTGGCTGGCCTGGGCGCGCTGTTGGGCTGGCAGGTGCTGCCCGGCGTGCTGCTGGTGGCCGCGGGGGTCGGCTCGGTGGTGGGCATCGGCCTCATCGCTTTCGGTGGGCACAAGCGCGAGACACCGATCCCCTTTGGCCCGTACCTGGCGCTGGCCGGCATTGCAGCGCTGCTGCTTCGTCCGAACTTCGTGGCGCTGGGCGAGACGATGCTGCCGCGGGTGGGTGGATGATGTCGTGATGCCGTCCGGACGACCGCAATCCTCGCACCGCACCGCGCGGGGCGAAGGTCGCCGATGACTGCGGTGCGTCGGATCGGCCTCACCGGCGGCATCGGCAGCGGCAAGAGCACAGTGGCGCGGCTGCTGGTGCGGTGCGGCGCCCACCTCGTCGACACCGACGCCATTGCGCGTGCGCTCACGCTGCCCGGCGGCGCGGGCATCGCGCCGATCGCCGCCGCCTTCGGGGCCGAGTCGATCGCGGCCGACGGCGCGCTCGACCGCGCACGGATGCGCGCCCTCGTCTTCGCCGATCCGGCGGCCAAAGTGCGGCTGGAGGGCATCCTGCACCCGCTGATCGGCGAGCAGGCGCGCGCCCACGCCGCCGCGGCTGCGGCCGGGCAACCGGTCGTCTTCGACGTGCCGCTGCTCGCCGAGTCGAGCCACTGGCGCGACCGCGTCGAGCGCGTCCTCGTGGTCGATTGCAGCGAAGCGACGCAGGCGGCACGCGTGGCCGAACGACCCGGCTGGACGCTTGCCGCGGCCGAGCGTGTCATCGCGCAGCAAGCCCCGCGCGCGGCGCGGCGTGCCATCGCCGACGCCGTCATCCACAACGACGGCCTGTCACTCGACGAGCTCGCCGCTGCGGTTGGCCAGCTCTACCGCTGGTGGGTCGGCGAGCCTGCGGCAGATGCGAGTCGCACGCACGCCCTGTGAAACAATCGATTCGGCGGGCTCCCATGCGCTCGCCGCGCCTGTTCACGGCCCGCATCCCGCATTCGCCTTGGTCCTCTACGAGTATCCGTTCCACGAAGGCATCCGCACGATGCTGCGGCTCGAGCACCTGTTCGAGCGCCTGCGCTTGCTGGCCGCGCGCGAAGAGGCGATGGACCATCACTTCGCGCTCGCCACGATCTTCGAGATCATGGACGTGGCCTCGCGCGCCGACCTCAAGAGCGACCTGCTCAAGGAACTCGAGCGCCACCGCGCGCTGCTGCAGACGTATCTGGGCCACCCGGGCGTCGACGCCGCTTCGCTCGACCAGTGGCTCACCGGCCTGGAGCAGGCGTTCGACGGCCTGAACCAGCTGCAGGGCAAGGCCGGCCAGGCTCTCACGGCCAACGATTGGCTGATGAGCATCCGCAGCCGCATCAGCATCCCCGGAGGCACCTGCGCGTTCGACCTGCCGGCCTATCACGCCTGGCAACAGAAGCCCGCGGGCGAGCGGCAGCACGACCTTGCCAGCTGGGTCGCGACGCTGGCGCCGCTGGCCGGGGCGCTGCGCGTGTTGCTCGGCCTGTTGCGCGACAGCGGCCGGGCGCAGCGGATGATCGCCACCGGCGGTCAGTACCAGCAGAGCCTGCCGCAAGGGAAGACCTACCAGTTGCTGCGCGTGCGCCTGGACGGCGCCGGTGGCCTCGTGCCCGAGATCAGCGGCCACCGGCTGCTGGTGTCGATCCGCTTCATGCGCGCCGACGCCGACGGCCGCCTGCGGCCGGCCAGCGGCGACGTCACCTTCGAGCTGACGCTTTGCGCCTGAGCACGCGAAGCCCCTTCGGCGACAGACCGTGAACACCCCGGGGTCCCCGCGGCTCGTGCCGTGCCCGACATGCGGCACGTTGGCGCCGTTCGCGCCTTCGAACCGCTGGCGGCCCTTCTGCAGCGAGCGCTGCCGCAGCGTCGACCTCGGCGCGTGGGCCAGCGAGCGCTTTCGCGTGCCGGCCGAAGCGCCGCCCGATTCGCCGCTGCCCGACTCGGCGGGCGACGGGGGTCCGACGCCAGAGCAGCCGCCGCGGCACTGAGCGCTCCATCCCCGCGGCGCAGCTCGCTCGACCTGACGGGCGCCGTAAGCGAGCGGGGAGACGCGAGCGGCGTGACCCGGCGCTTGAGGGTTTTCACCAACCCATCGAGAGACCCCGGCCGGCCTTGAACGCGGCCGACCGGTCCCTATAATCTGCGCTGCTAGCACTCGCCAAGCGCGAGTGCTAACGAAAGCAACAGGGCGGGAGCCGTCGCGCGGCCGCCCTTCAGCGAATGTCAGCAAGGGCCAACTTGCTGATCCACTGAGAGAGCCGGCGCCCTGAGGGCGCCGGACCGTTCTCTTCCCATGAAGGAGATGGAATGAAGCTTCGTCCTCTGCACGATCGCGTGATCGTCAAGCGCCTCGAAAACGAGACCAAGACCGCCTCGGGCATCGTGATCCCGGACAACGCCGCCGAGAAGCCCGACCAGGGCGAGATCCTCGCCGTCGGCCCCGGCAAGCGCAACGACAAGGGTGACTTCGTCGCCCTGAACGTCAAGGTCGGCGACCGCGTGCTGTTCGGCAAGTACAGCGGCCAGACCGTCAAGGTCGACGGCGACGAACTGCTGGTCATGCGCGAGGAAGACCTCTTCGCGGTGATCGAGAAGAAGTAATCCACCCGAACTCGAGAAACGGAGAAATCACATGGCAGCCAAAGACGTCGTCTTCGGTTCCGACGCCCGTCACCGCATGGTCGAAGGCGTCAACATCCTGGCCAACGCGGTCAAGGTGACGCTGGGCCCCAAGGGCCGCAACGTGGTGCTCGAGCGCAGCTTCGGCGCCCCCACCGTCACCAAGGACGGTGTGTCGGTGGCCAAGGAGATCGAGCTCAAGGACAAGCTCCAGAACATGGGCGCGCAGATGGTCAAGGAAGTCGCTTCCAAGACCAGCGACGCCGCCGGTGACGGCACCACCACCGCCACCGTGCTCGCGCAGAGCATCGTGCGCGAGGGC
>JAEUPF010000143.1 GCA_016790425.1 Rubrivivax sp. | reverse complement strand
CTTTCCTCCGACGACGAGGAGATCATGCGCGTCGCGCGCGCCTGCGGCTGCGAGGTGCCGTTCCGCCGCCCGGGCGCACTGGCCACCGACGAAGCGGCCTCGATCGACGTCGTGCTGCACGCGCTGGACCAGTTGCCGCCGCACGACCTCGTCGTGCTGTTGCAGCCCACTTCGCCGCTGCGCAGCGCCGCCGACATCGACGCCGCCTGCCGCATGCTCGTGCAGCACGGCGCGCCGGCCTGTGTCTCAGTGACGGCCGCCGAGCAGAGCCCGTACTGGATGTTCCGCATGAACGAGCGCGCCGAACTGGCGCCCCTGCTGCCGGTTGCCGAGCGTGCTGCACGCCGGCAGGACCTGCCGCCGGTGGTCGTGCTCAACGGCGCCGTCTACGTCGCTCGCTGCGACTGGCTGCGCCGCGAGCGCAGCTTCGTTGCCGCGGGCACGGTCGGCTACCCGATGCCCGCTGAGCGGTCGCTGGACATCGACACGGCGGCCGATTTCGAAACCTTCGTCCGCCTGGTCTCCTGAGGAAAACGATGAGCCGCCCTCCCCTGTACCCGCGCCGCCGCGACGTCGACCTGCGCCCCTTCCAGACCGACACGCCCGACAGCGCCCGCTACGGGCTGCCGCTGCAGGTGGGCTTCTGCCGCCGCTGCGTCATCTCGAACCAGCGGCCCAACTCGGCCGTCGAGTACGCGCACACGAAGGACAGCAAGAAGGCGACGATCAACTTCGACGCCGAAGGCATCTGCGACGCCTGCCGCATGGCCGAGCAGAAGCACGGCAGCATCGACTGGGCCGAGCGCGAGCGGCGCCTGGTGGATCTGTGCAACCGCCATCGCAGCAGCGACGGCAGCTACGACTGCCTGGTGCCGGGCTCCGGCGGCAAGGACAGCTTCTACGCCGCGCACGTGCTGAAGAACAAGTACGGCATGCACCCGCTGACCGTGACCTGGGCGCCGCACGTCTACACCGAGTGGGGCTGGAGGAACTTCCAGGCCTGGATCCACGCCGGCTTCGACAACTTCCTGTGCACGCCCAACGGCCGCGTGCACCGGCTCGTCACGCGGCTGGCGGTGGAGAACCTGTTCCACCCCTTCCAGCCTTTCATCTTCGGCCAGAAGTCGCTGGCCCCGAAGATGGCGCTGCTGCACAAGATTCCGCTCGTCTTCTACGGCGAGAACGAGGCCGAGTACGGCAACCCGATCGCCGACACGCAGTCGGCCAGGCGCGACTGGTCCTACTTCACCGCCGCCGACAAGGCGAACATCTACCTCGGCGGTACGTCGCTGGCTTCGCTGCAGGAAGACTTCGGCGTCGACGCGCACGAGCTGCAGCCGTACCTGCCGGCCGACCCGGCCGAGATCGAGCGCCAGAAGGTCGAGGTGCACTACCTCGGCTACTACCTGAAGTGGCACCCGCAGAGCTGCTACTACTACGCGGTGGAGCACGGCGGCTTCCAGGCCTCGCCGGAGCGCACGCCCGGCACCTACAGCAAGTACAACAGCATCGACGACCGCATCGACGACTTCCACTACTACACGACGTTCATCAAGTTCGGCATCGGCCGCGCCACCTACGACGCGGCGCAGGAGATCCGCTCGCGCGACATCCTGCGCGAGGAGGGCGTGGCGCTGGCGCGGCGCTTCGACGGCGAGTTCCCCGAGCGCTTCGCCGAGGAGATCTTCCGCTACCTCAGCATCCCGCCGAAGGAGTTTCCCCAGGCCTCGAAGATGTTCGAGCAGCCGCTGATCGACCGCGCCTACTTCGACAATCTGGCCGACTCGTTCCGCAGCCCGCACCTGTGGAAGCACGAGGGCGGCCAATGGCGGCTGCGCCACGCCGTCTGGCACGGCGAGGAATGACGGCGTGAACAACGTGCGTCTCATCGCGCGGCTGGACATCAAGGGTCCGAACCTGATCAAGGGCGTGCACCTGGAGGGGCTGCGCGTCATCGGCGACCCGCAGGTGTACGCGCGCCGCTACTACGAGCAAGGCGCCGACGAGCTCATCTACATCGACATCGTGGCCAGCCTCTACGGCCGCAGCAAGCTGACCGAGATCGTGCGCCGCGCCGCGCACGACGTGTTCGTGCCGATGACGGTTGGCGGCGGCATCCGCGGCGTCGACGACGTGCGCGACCTGCTGCGCGCCGGCGCCGACAAGGTGGCGATCAACACCGCCGCGGTGCGCCGGCCCGAGCTGATCTCCGACGTGTCGCGCCGCTTCGGCTCGCAGTGCATGGTGCTGTCGATCGAGGCCAAGCAGCAGGCGCCGGGACGCTGGGAGGTCTACACCGACTGCGGCCGCGAGCGCAGCGGCGTCGATGCCATCGAGTGGGCGCGGCGCGGCGTCGAGCTGGGCGCCGGCGAGGTGCTGGTGACGTCGATCGACCGCGAAGGCACGCGCAAGGGCTTCGACACCGAGCTGACGCGCGCCATCGCCGCCGCGGTGCCGGTGCCGGTGATCGCCAGCGGCGGCTTCGGCAGCGACGAGCATCTGCGCGACGTGGTCCGGGCCGGCGCCGACGCGGTGGCCATCGCCGACGCGCTGCACCACGAGCGCACGACGCTGGCCGCGATGCGCAGCGCCGCGCGGGGCGCCGGCATCGCGATGCGGGAGGTCTGATGGCCACCACCACGCCAGTCACTGTCGTCGACTACGGCATCGGCAACCTCTACAGCGTGCAGCGCGCACTCGAGTCGTGCGGCGCCGAGGTGCACCTGGCCACCGATGCCGCCGGCGTGCGCGCGGCGCACCACCTCGTGCTGCCCGGCGTCGGCGCCTTCGCCGACGGCATGGCGGGGCTGCGCGAACGCGGCCTCGCCGAGGCCGTGCGCGAGCACGCCGGTTCGGGGCGGCCGCTGCTGGGCATCTGCCTGGGCATGCAGATGCTGGCCACGCAGAGCGAGGAGTTCGGCACCCACGCCGGCCTGGACATCATCGCCGGCCGGGTGGTGCCGATCCCGCGCACCTCGACCAGCGGGCAGCCGCAGAAGGTGCCGTACATCGGCTGGACGCCGATCGACATCGCGCCGCGGGCCGCGCAGGCGGCCGCGGCGGCCGCGGCCGGCCAGGGCGAGGGCGAGGGCGAGGGCGGCAGCCTGGCCGCCCACAAGCCGGGCGACGCGGTCTACCTCGTGCACTCGTTCCACTTCCTGCCCGACGATCCCGCGCACCTGCTCGCCACCTACGACTTGGGCGGCCACCGCGTCACCGCAGCGGTGCGGCGCGGCAACGTCACGGGGTTCCAGTTCCACCCCGAGAAGAGCGGCCGCGTCGGCCTCGACATCCTTCGGGCCTTCGTTGCGCATGGCTGATGTCGCGGCAGCTCGGCCGGT
>JAEUPF010000120.1 GCA_016790425.1 Rubrivivax sp. | reverse complement strand
GTCTTACCTGGCGCGACGCGCTCGGCGTCACGCGGCTGGCCGACGTCTCGCTCACGCTGCGCGAGCGCGAGATCGTCGGCGTCGCCGGCGTCTCGGGCAACGGCCAGAGCGAGCTGCTCGACGCGCTGGCGGGCCTGCTGGTGCCGCAGGCCGGGCGGCTGGCGATCCAGGGCGCGGCGGGACGCCGCGAGTTCACGCCGGCGCGCTGGCTCGACCCGGCCACGGCGCGGCGGCTGGGCATCGCGCACGTGCCCGAAGACCGCCACCAGCGCGGCCTGGTGCTGCCCTTCGCGGCGTGGGAGTCGGCCACGCTCGGCTACCAGCAGCAGCCGCGCTACGACCGCCACGGCTGGCTGCGCGGCGCCGTGATGCGCGAAGACTGCGCCACGATGATGGAGCGCTACGACGTGCGCCCGCGCGACGCGGCGCTGGCCTCGGCCAAGTTCAGCGGCGGCAACCAGCAAAAGCTGGTGCTGGCGCGCGAAGCGTTCGGCCGCCCCGGCCAGCCGCGCATCCTGCTCGTCGGCCAACCCACGCGCGGCGTCGACATCGGTGCCATCGAGTTCATCCACGGCCGGCTGCGCGCGCTGCGCGATGGCGGCGGTGCGGTGCTCGTCGTCTCTTCCGAGCTCGACGAGATCATGGCCCTGGCCGACCGCGTCGTCGTGATGAACGGCGGGCGAGTGGCCGGCGAGCTGCCGATCGCCCAGTGCGACGAGCACACGCTCGGCCGGCTCATGGGCGCCTGATCGGCAGCAACGCCGTGCACTGATGCGCCGCCACACCCCCGCGTCAACATGAGCCCGCCCGTCGAGCTGCCGCGCTGGGTCGACGTGGCCGTGCTGCCGGCGGTGAACCTGGCGCTGGCGCTCGCCGTAGCCGCCGCGGTGGTGCTGGTGATCGGCTTCCAGCCGGTCCAGGTGCTCGCGCTGCTGGTCAAGGGCGCCTTCGGCTCGAAGGCCGGCATCGGCTACACGCTGTACTACGCGACCACCTTCATCTTCACCGGGCTGGCGGTGGCGGTGGCGCTGCACGCGGGCCTGTTCAACATCGGCGGCGAAGGGCAGGCGATGCTCGGCGGCCTGGGCGTGGGCCTGGCGGCGCTCGCGTTCGGGCCGCACCTGCCGCTGGCGGCGATGCTGCCGCTCATGGTGCTGGCCGCGGCGCTGTTCGGCATGGCCTGGGCGGCCGTGCCGGCGGCGTTGCAGGCCTGGCGCGGCAGCCACGTCGTCATCACGACGATCATGTTCAACTTCATCGCCGCAGCGCTCCTGGTCTACCTGCTCGTCAACGTGCTGAAGGAGCCGGGCAACATGGCCGCCGAGACGGCCGCCTTCGCCGCCAGCGCGCGCGTGCCGGGCATGCACGTGCTGATGAACGTGCTCGGCATCGACTGGCCGCGCACGCCGCTGAACGTCTCGCTGCTGCTGGCGCTGGCGGCGGCCGTGGCGGTGTACCTGGCGGTGTGGAAGTCGCAGCCGGGCTATGCCCTGCGCGCCGTGGGCTTCGCGCCGCAGGCAGCGCTGTATGCCGGCATGCGGCCGCCGCGCCTGACGATGCTGTCGATGGCGATGTCGGGGGCGCTGGCCGGCCTCGTCGGCGTCAACGAGGTGGCCGGCGCACACGGGCGGCTGCTGGCGGAGTTCGTCGCCGGTGCCGGCTTCACCGGCATCGCGGTCAGCCTGATCGGCCGCAACCATCCGGTGGGCATCGTGCTGGCGGCGGTGCTGTTCGGGGCGCTGTACCAGGGCGGCGCCGAACTCGCCTTCGAGATCCGCGGCTTCAGCCGCGACATGGTGTTCCTGCTGCAGGGGCTCATCGTGCTCTTCGCCGGCGCCATGGCCCAGGTGGCGGCGCCGTGGCTGGCGCGGGCGGTGGCGCTGTTGGCCACGCGTCCGCCAGGGCCGGCGCCTGCCGCATCGAACGCGGACGACGTCCGCGGCAACAGAGGCCGCCCGCGCCGCTGAGAAGGCGATGGACGACGTCCTCATCGGCACCCTGGTGGCCAGCACGCTGCGCGTCAGCGTGCCGCTGGTACTGTGCGCACTCGCCGGGTGCCTGAGCGAACGCAGCGGCGTCATCGACCTCGGCCTCGAAGGCAAGATGCTGCTCACCGCGTTCGCTGCCGCCAGCGTCGGCGCGATCAGCGGCTCGCTGGCGCTGGCGCTGGCCGCGGCCGTCGCCGTCGGCGTGGCGCTGTCGATGCTGCACGGCTACGCCTGCGTCACGCACGGCGGCGACCAGGTGGTGCTGGGCGTGGCGATCACGATGATCGCCGCCGGCCTGACCGTGGTGCTGGGCATCGCCTGGTTCTCGCTCGGCGGCCAGACGCCGCCGCTGCCGGAGGCGGTGCGCCTGCACCCGCTCTTCGGCAGCGCGGCGGCGGCGGTGCGCGCGTGGCCGCTCGTCGGGCCGACGCTGGCGCTGGCGCTCTTCGGCCACGACGCCTTCGTCTACGGCGCGCTCGGCGCGGTGGCCGCGGTGTGGTGGCTGCTGTACCGCACCCGCTTCGGCCTGCGCCTGCGCGCCAGCGGCGAGAACCCGGCGATGGTCGACGCCGCCGGCGTCTCGGTGCAGCGCATGCGATTCGCGGCGCTGGCGTTGAACGGCGTGCTGAGTGCGCTGGCCGGCAGCTACCTCGTGCTGGCGATGAACCCCAGCTTCATCCCCAACATGACCGCCGGCCGCGGCTACATGGCGCTGGCGGCGATGATCTTCGGCAAGTGGCACCCCGTGGGCGCGCTCGCCGCCTGCCTGCTGTTCGGCTTCCTCGACACGGCGAGCATCCGGCTGCAAGGCGTGCCGCTGCCGCTGGTGGGTGCGGTGCCGGTGCAGGCGATCCAGGCGCTGCCGTACGTGATGACAGTCGTGCTGCTGGCCGGCTTCATCGGCCGCGCCGTGGCCCCCCAGGCGCTCGGGCGGCCCTATGTCAAGGAGCGGTAGCGCCGGACAGTCAAGGAGCGGACACCGCAACATGAAGCCCACGCCAGCCGTCACCCCTGCCGAGGAAGACGCGCTCTTCGCCGCCGCCCGCGCGGCGCGGCCGCGCGCGCATGCGCCGTACTCGAAGTTCTTCGTCGGCGCCGCGGTGCTCGACGAAAGCGGCCGCGTGCATGCCGGGTGCAACGTCGAGAACGCGGCCTACCCCGAAGGCCTGTGCGCCGAGGCTTCGGCGCTGGCGGCGATGGTGCTGGCCGGCGGCAAGGGCGTGCGCGCGGTCGCGGTGGCCACCGCATCGCCGCTGCTGGTGACGCCCTGCGGCGGCTGCCGGCAGAAGATCGCCGAGCTCGCGACCGCCGAATGCACGGTCTATCTGCTCGGGCCGCGCGGTGGCGCCCGCCGCATGTTCACGCTCGGCGAACTGCTGCCCTTCGGCTTCAGCGGCGGGCACCTGCGCCGGAAGGGGCCGAAGGGGCCGAAGGGGTCGAAGGGGTCGAAGGGGTCGAAGGGGTCGAAGGGGTCGAAGGGGCCGAAGGGGCCGCAGCCGCCGAAGAAACGGCAGCGGTCGTCGCCCGCTGCCCCCACAGCAGCAGCACCACGCCGGCCACGATGACCGCGGTGGCGAGCCATTCGCCGCCGCTCACGACCTCGCCGCCGACACCGACGCCCAGCGCCAGTGCGATCACCGGGTTGACGTAGGTGTAGCTCGAAGCCACCGCGGCACTGGCGCGCGCCAGCAGCACCATGTAGGCGTTGAAGGCGATCAGCGAGCCGAAGGTCACCAGATAGACCCAGGCCAGCGCGGCAGCCGCGGTCGGCGGCCAGGCCGGCGTCTCGCCGATCGCCCACGAGATGCCCATCAGCAGCGCGCCGCCGCACAGCATCTCGCTGGCGAAGCCCATGGCACCGGGCGCGAGCGGGAAGCGGTACAGGCTCAGCACGCTGCCGGCCGACCAGCACACCATCGCCACCGTCTGCGCAACCAGGCCCGCGGGCGAGGCGGCGAAGCCG
This sequence comes from Rubrivivax sp., assembly GCA_016790425.1. Lineage (GTDB taxonomy): Bacteria > Pseudomonadota > Gammaproteobacteria > Burkholderiales > Burkholderiaceae_C > Rubrivivax. The sequence continues at coordinate 1,516 of JAEUPF010000120.1, read as the reverse complement.
GCGCCGCGCACCAGCACCAGCACGCCCGCGAGCCCGACCACCATGCCGAGCACTTCCATGCGGCCCGGCTTGACGCCGAAGGGCAGGTTGAACAGTGCCAGCACCATCGGCCCGATGGCGATGAAGGCGACGACGAGCCCCGAGGCCACCGTCGTCTCCGCCAGCGCCGTGCCGCCCATGCCGCCGCCGAGCATGAGCGCGCCGACGATCGCCGCGTTGCGCCACTGCACGGCATCGGGCCACGGCGTGCCGCGCCAGGCGAGCCACGCGGCCAGCAGCGCCCCGGCGGCGAGGAAGCGCGTGCCCATCTGGAAGAAGGGCGGCAGGCTGACGAGCGCGAACTTGATCGCCAGGTAGGTCGAGCCCCAGATCAGCCAGGTGGCCGCGAGGCAGGCCAGCACGAGCGGCGGCAGGGCGGGCCGGCCGAACGTGCGCTGCAAGCTGCGGCCGAACCTGCGCGCCAGGCGCACCCCGGCACTGCGAACGAGCGTGTTCATCGGGCCGCGATGGTGCCGCATGCGGCCTCGGGCCGTCCGGCCGGGGCCATCGGGCGATCGACCGCCAGAATCGCGGCGCGTCGCCCGCCTTCGCCGGGTGCTGGACTACGATGCGCCGCGCACGCCGACGCGACCGTGCGGCGCACGCCGCCACGCCCCGCGCCGCGGGCACCCCAAGCCGCACGACGCCCACGATGACGAGTCCCGCCCCAGCGCCGGCCGCCAACCGCGACGAAGCGCGGCGCGCCGTGCAGGCCAGCGCCCGGCGCCTGCTGGCCGGCGGCCGGCGGCCGGTGATCGCCGTGCTGCTGGGCTCGGGCTGGGGGCCGTTCGCCGAAGTGCTGCGCGAGCCGCTCGTCATCCCGTACGCCGAGCTGCCCGCGTTCCCGGCGCTCGCCGTCGGCGGCCACGCCGGCCGGGTGACGCTCGGGCGCGTCGGGCGGCACGAGGTGGCGGTGCTCGCCGGGCGCCAGCACGCCTACGAGACCGGCCGCGCCGACGGCATGACCGGCGCCGTGCGCACGCTCGCCGCCGCCGGCGTGAAGGTGCTCGTGCAGACCAACGCTGCCGGCAGCCTGACGCCCGCGTTGCCGCCCGGCTCGACGATGCTGGTCAGCGACCACCTGAACCTCTCGCAGGCCTCGCCGCTCTTCGGCGAAGCGGGCGACGATCGCTTCGTCTCGATGGTGAACGCCTACGACGGCGCGCTGCGCGAAGGAGCCCGGGCCGCGGTGCGCTCGCTCGCCGGCGGCAGCTCGACCGGCGACGCCGGCTGCGCCGACCTGGCGACGATCGGCGAAGGCGTCTACGCCTGGTTCCTCGGCCCGCAGTTCGAGACGCCGGCGGAGATCCGCATGTGCCAGCTGCTCGGCGCGCAAGCGGTGGGCATGAGCACGGTGCCCGAGACGATCGCGGCGCGCCACGCGGGCTTGCGCGTCCTGGCCGTTTCGCTGCTCACGAACATGGCCGCCGGGCTGTCGGACGAACGGCTGAGCCATGCGCACACGCTGACGATGGCC
>JAEUPF010000114.1 GCA_016790425.1 Rubrivivax sp. | reverse complement strand
GCGCCCGGAGCGGCTGGCCGCCTGGCCCGACTGGGCTACACGCCCCTCCGCCCTGGCGGGCACGGGGGCAAGCCGTGGCGGGTCGCCTCTCGAGCGAGGGGTTAGGCAGCGCGTTTGGCACGGCGAGAAGAGTGCTTGGCTACGTAGTCTTGAAGCACTCCGTCCATCCTCGACTGCCAACCTTCCCCTGTGCCACGGAAGTAGGCCAAGACTTCCGGGCTGTACCTGACCGAGACAAGTTGCTTCTTGTTCTCGAGCTTCGGCCGACCTCGGACCGCCTTCAGCGGGACCATCGCCTTCAGCTGGGCATCCGTCAAAGGTCTTGCATCCGGATCGAGCTTGGCGGCGGCAACGATCTTGCGGTTCTCGGCGACGCTTGGCATCACCAGCACCCGCTTTGCCTTAGGAGTAGTTTTCGACATAGTGCTTCACCTCTCTTCGCTCCGCGTAGCGGAGGCTGATGACTCGCCTCGTGCTTCCACGGTCCACGAAGGCCACGTAGTACAGGCGATCGCCCCTCGGTACCAGCCCGATCATTCGCAGCTCGTCGTACTCGAAGCGATCGTCAAGCCAGACCAGCGCTTCGTCCCACGCAAGCTCCCTGGCAAGAGCAAGAGAGACGCCATGATCGGCCAGGTTCAGTTTGTCTTTGGCCGGATCGAAGACGATGCGCACGCTTTACTGTAGCTACATCAAAGGCTTCAGTCAAGCGACGAGGGGCAGAGGCGGTTGTTGTGCGCTGCCTAACGTGCGAGCTGAGGCGACCCACACGGCGTGGTGCCCTTGGGCCGCGCAGGACAATGGAGCCTGCGACTGCCCTGCGCGGCCCAAGGGCGCCACGCCGTGTGGGGTCGCCTCTCGAGCGAGGGGTTAGGCCTCATCGCCGCGCGGCCTCGCAAACTCAGCCGCTACCGTGCAGTTGCTCATGGATGGCGTCGTTGAAGTCACACAGCGTGAAGCGAGCCTTGCGAAGGTACTCCACGTCGTCCTCTAGCCGCGGCACATCGAACTTCTTGTATCGATGGAAGACCCCCGTCTTCTTCGATTGCGCCTTCACGAGAACATAGCTCTCCTGCTTCACTCCGATCCAGTCGGCATGCGCATACTCATTGCGGCGCTTCGCACACTCGAGAAGCATGGCCTCCAACTCATTCAAGTCGTCGTGCGTGTACTTGACCGCCTTCGCTTCAATCATCTGGCCGTAAAGATGGAGCAGTGCGCGACACTTTGGCGCGAACATCATCTCGGAGAGGAAGACATCCAGGCGCTCGTCTTGGATGGGATCTCTGAGCACTGCTTGCCGGATGAAGGCTGAGATATGGTCTTCCAGGGAGTTGAAGTGGACGATGATCCATCCAACATAGGGAACGATCCGTTCAAGGTAGGAGTCCAGCTCCTCGGCACTCACGTACTCGAACTCGTCTTCGGCCCGACTTCGGAGGTAGATACGGTCGGTCATATGAGGCCTAACGTTCGAGCTGAGGCGACCTGCGAGGCGTGGCGCCCTTGGGCCGCGCAGGACAATGGAGCCTGCGACTGCCCTGCGCGGCCCAAGGGTGCCACGCCTCGCGGGGTCGCCTCTCGAGCGAGGGGTTAGGCCTCAGCCCGGGAAGCCTGAAGCTCGTAGAGAACATCCGGGCATTGCTCCTCGTTGGCCGAGCCGTCCGTGAACTCCACAGCATGATACCCATGACGCTCGTAGAAGCGCCGCGCGCCCAGGTTGGCCTGAAACGTGTACGGGCGGATGGGGGGCCGCAGAGTCTGGTGGGCGTGTTGGAGCAGGCGCGTGCCAAGCCCGCGGCTTGTGTAGCCTGTCAGGACATAGAGCTGGTCGATCCAGGAGCACTTCTCTTGCTCGGAAGTCGCCAGTACGGCGACCAGCTTGGCGGCCACCTCGACAACCACAACCCGCCCGGTTGGCAAAAGCTGCTGCCCCACCCAAGCTTGCACTTCCGCGGGTGGGTGGCGCATTGGAGCGAACGGCAGGAACCGGCGGCGCGACTCAATGAGGATCTCTGCGACTGCGGCGTCTTCACTGAGCGCGGCGAGTCGCAGGGGTGGTTCCATCTGAGGCCTAACGTGTACTGACCCTACCGCAGCCGACCCCGTAATTTGTCCTAATTCAGCATCCGGACTAACCCTATGACGCAGGGCGGGGCCTTGCCTCCCCCAGTGGAGGGCCCACCGGGTTCACCGACAAGGGCCGTCGCCGCTGCGAAATGGGCTGCCTAAATTGTGGCGGATGAACTCCGCCCACGACCCGTGTTCCCGGCCCCCTCATCCGCTGCCACCTGAGGGGTTGGCGCCCGCGCAGTCCGCTCCGCCCGGCGCCCCGTCTCGACGGCCCCTTGGCCGCCCGGCGCCCGTGCCTCCGGCGGGGCCTTCCCCTTCCCCTTCCCCTTCCCCTTCCCCTCCCCCTTCCCCTTCCCCTCCCCGCCTCCTCGATCAACTCCGCCGCGCCATCCGCGTGCGCCATTACTCCATCCGTACCGAAGCCGCGTATGTCGATTGGGTTCGGCGCTTCATTCTCTTTCACGACAAGCGCCACCCGCGCGATATGGGGCCCGAAGACGTGGCGCGCTTCCTCACCCACCTGGCGGTGGAGCGCAACGTCGCTCCGGCCACGCAGGGCCAGGCGCGATCGGCGCTGCTGTTTCTCTATCGCGTCGTGCTGAACACGAATCTGCCCTGGCTCGACGAAGTCATCGCCGCGCGCAACCCGCGCCGGCTGCCGGTGGTGCTCACGCCGGGTGAGGTGCGCCGCCTGCTGGCCGAATTGAACGGCAGCCCCGGCTTGCTCGTGTCGCTGCTCTATGGCACCGGCATGCGCTTGCTCGAAGGCCTTCGCCTGCGTGTCCAGGACATCGAATTCGAGCGGCGCGAGATCGTCGTGCGCAGCGGCAAGGGTGGCAAGGACCGGGTGACCGTGCTGCCCGAGAACCTCGTGCTGCCGCTGCAGGAGCAACTCGCCAGAGTGCGCGCATTGCACCAGCGCGACCTCGCCGAGGGCCACGGCTCGGTGTGGCTGCCTCACGCGCTGGCGCAGAAGTACCCGCATGCCGCCAAGGCGTGGGGCTGGCAATGGGTCTTTCCCAGCGCAACGCGCTCGCGTGATCCGCGCGCACCCGGCCACGACAACACGGCCGCAGCCGCCGGTCTACGCGCCGGTCGCGGCCGCAGTGCCGGGAGTGCCGCAGGTGCCACCAACATCTCCCCAAATACCTCCCCAAATTCCTCCCCAAATTCCTCCCCAAATTCCTCCCCGAATACCTCCCCGAATGCCTCCCCGAATATCTCCCCGAAAAGCTCCTCGAAGGGCTCCCCGAATGCGACCCCGAAGGGCTCCCCGAATGCCTCCCCGAATGCCTCCCCGAATGCCTCCCCGAATGCCTCCCCGAATGCCACTCCGAATGCTTCCTCACCTGCCTCCGCGGATCCCTCCGCGGCTGCCTCCGCGAACGCCTTCGCGAACGCCAGTGCCGCCACCCTCGCCGACCCGCGCCCCCTGCACCGCCACCACCTGCACGAGGCCTCGGTGCAGAAGGCCGTCGCGCTGGCCGCCCGCCGGGCCGGCATCGACAAGCCTTGCTCGCCGCACTTGATGCGCCATTCGTTCGCGACGCACCTGCTGCAGTCGGGCTACGACATCCGCACCGTGCAGGAACTCCTGGGCCACAGCGACGTCAGCACGACGATGATCTACACGCACGTCATGAACCGCGGCGGCCGCGGCGTGCGCAGTCCGCTGGATCAGATGTGATTCACTCCAGCCGCCGCGCCGCCTCCGGCGCCTCGAGGTAGTCGCACGCCAGGTGCGCCAGCGCGCGCACGCCCAGCGGCAACGCCGATTCGTCCACGTAGAACCGCGGCGAGTGGTTCGGCTCGGCCGTGTGCGCGTCCTTGTCGGCCGGCGTCACGCCCAGGAAGAAGAACATCCCCGGCACCACCTGCTGGAAGCACGAGAAGTCCTCCGATCCGGTCACCTTCGGCATCGGCGGCAGCCGGCCCGCGCCGCCGGCCACGCGCTCCAGCGTCGGCCGCATCAGCGCCGTCAGCTGCGCGTCGTTCACCGTCACGTCGTAGCCGCGCCGGATGCACACCTCGCAGTCGGCGCGCGCGCTCCCGGCGATGCCCTCGGCGGTCTCGCGCACGCGCTCGTGGATCTGGCTGCGCATCGCCTCGTCGAAGGCGCGGATGGTGCCGATCATCTGCACTTCGTCGGGCACGATGTTGTCGCGCACGCCGCCCTTGATGGCGCCCACCGTCACCACCGCCGGCTCGTGCGTGATGTCGAGCTGGCGGCTGACGATCGTCTGCAGCCCCAGCACCACCTGCGAGGCGGTGACGATCGGGTCGACGCCGCGCCACGGTGCCGCGCCGTGCGTCTGGCGGCCGCGCACGCGGATCTTGAAGCCGTCGGCGCTGGCCATCAGCGGCCCGCCGCGCACGCCGATCACTTCGCTGCCGAGCATGCTCGTCACGTGCAGGCCGAAGATCGCGTCGACCTCCGGGTTCTTCAGCGCGCCTTGCTCGATCATCAGTTCGGCGCCGCCGCGTTCGCCCTCGGGCGGCCCTTCCTCGGCGGGCTGGAAGATGAACTTCACGCTGCCGGCCAGCCGCTGCCTCAGGCCCGCCAGCACCGAAGCCACGGTCATGAGGATCGCCGTGTGCGTGTCGTGGCCGCAGGCGTGCATCACGCCCACGTTCTCGCCGTTGTATTCGGTGCGCACCTTGCTCGCGAAAGGCAGGTCCACCTGCTCGGCCACCGGCAGCGCGTCCATGTCGGCGCGCAGCGCCACCACCGGGCCCGGCCGCGCGCCCTTGAGCAGGCCCACCACGCCGGTGTGTGCCACGCCGGTGCGCACTTCGTCCAAGCCCAGCGAGCGCAGGTGCGCCGCCACCAGCGCCGCGGTGCGCGTTTCGCGGTTGCCGAGCTCGGGGTGCTGGTGGATGTCGCGCCGCCAGGCGATGAGCTGCGGCGTCAGCGCCGCGGCGGCGCGGTCGATCTCGGCGGCCAGCGTGCTGGGCGAAAGGGCGGTGGCGGCAGCGGGCATGGGCAGGAACCTCCTCGGGGCGCGCTCGGGCGCGCGGGGACAGCGACAACTCGGCTGCCGCCGATGCTCGCACATCCCTCCCTGCGCGCGCGGCGCTGCCGCCCAGTGGCCGCCGACCGAAGGCGAAAGGCCGAACAGCCGCCCTTTCCCCGGCCTCTTCCCCGGCTGCGCCGCCACCAGTTGGCCGCGCCGCGGCCGATATGCCTTGCATCCCTTCTCCCACTTCGGGAAGCACAGGCATGGAAGGCTGGATCCTCGGACTGCATCTGTTGAGCGCGCACTTCGGCGACCTCGACCCCGGCGCGCACCCCCGCCGCGTGACGCCCGGCATCTACGCCGTGGCGCCCAGCGGCGCCACCTTCGGCGGCTATCGCAACTCGATCAACCGCGACACCGTGTACGGCGGCTGGACCTGGCGCACCGGCGTCGACGCCGGCCCGCTCACCGACATCACGCTCACCGCCGCGGTGGCCACCGGCTATTCCGAAGCGAAGGTGGTGCCGCTGCTCGCGGTGGCCGCCACCATCGGCCACGGCAACTACGCGCCGCGCATCCTGTGGGTGCCGCACCGCACGCAGCCGGTGTCGCTGGCGATCGAACGGCGCTTCTAGGCAAGCGCAAGCCCGGCCCGGCCCGGCGCGGCGCGGCACGGTGTGGCACCGGCGCGGCGGCGGCGGCGGGGGCGCTGCGAGCATGGCGCCTGCCTCGGGCGCACAATGCCGCGGTTCGGGTCGCAGCGCGCGCAGGCGTTCTATTCGCCGGGCGCGCAGCGGCTGGGTCCATCTGCCGGGGCATTGCCATCATGGACAACATCGACCGCCAGATCTTCGAGCAGGTCTGCAGCTGGGTGGACAGCGGCCACCGCGTGGCGCTGGGCACCATCGTGCGCACATGGGGGTCGGCGCCGCGCCCGCCCGGCTCGGCGGTGGCCATCCGCGACGACGGGCGCCTGGCCGGCAGCGTCTCCGGCGGCTGCATCGAGGACGACCTCGTCGACAAGGCGCGCGCCGGCACGCTGGCCACGCTGAAGCCGCAAGTGGTGCGCTACGGCATCGACGCCGACGCCGCGCACCGCTTCGGCCTGCCCTGCGGCGGCCTCATCGAGCTCGTGCTCGAAGCGGTGGCGCCGCATTCACAGCTGCCGCAACTCCTCGAGCGCCTGCAGCGCGGCGAGCGCGTGCGCCGCCGGCTCGACCTCGCCAGCGGCCGCGTCACGCTCGAAGACGGCAGCGTCAACGACGAGCTGGTGCTGTCGGAGACCGAACTCGTCACGCACCACGGCCCGAGCTGGCGCATGCTCGTCATCGGCGCCGGGCAGCTCACGCAGTACCTGGCGCCGATGGCGCACGCGCTCGGCTACGAAGTCATCGTCTGCGACCCGCGGCCGGAGTACGCCGAGGGCTTCCAGGTCGAAGGCCCACCGGGCCAGGTGCGCCTGGTGCGCACGATGCCCGACGACACGGTGCGCGAGCTCGAGCCCGACGGCCACCTCGCCATCGTGGCGCTGACCCACGACCCCAAGCTCGACGACATGGCGTTGATGGAGGCGCTGGCGAGCCCCGCGTTCTACGTCGGCGCCATCGGCTCGCGGCTGAACCAGGCCAAGCGCAAGGAAAGGCTGAAGGAGCACTTCGGCCTCACCGACGAAGCGCTGGCGCGCCTGCACGGCCCGGTGGGCCTGAAGAACGGCGCCCGCACGCCGCCGGAGATTGCGGTCAGCATCCTGGCCGAGATCACCGCCGTGCGCTACGGCTACCGCATTCCCGAGCCGGTGGCCGTGGCCGCGGCGCAGCCGGTGGCGGCCGGCTGCGTGGTCTGAGCTACCCCGGCAGCGCGAGGATCACGTCCGAAGCCTTCACCAGCGCTGTCGCCTCGACGCCCGGCGCCAGGCCCAGCGCCCGGGCGCTCGCCTCGGTGACGATGGCGACGATCCGGGCGCCACCGCCGCCGTCCAGCTCCAGCGTCACCTCGCTGTTCACTGCGCCCGGCGCCACCGCGCAGACGGTGCCGTGCAGCCGGTTGCGCGCCGACACCTTCGCGCTGCCGAGCCCGGTGGCCAGCAGCACGTGCGAAGCCTTGATGAGCGCCGTCGCCGCTGCCCGCGGCTTCAGATCCAGCGCCACTGCGCTGGCGTGGGTGACGATCGCCACCAGCGTCGTTCCGCCGGCGAGCGCGAGCTCGACCTCGTCGTTCACCGCGCCGGGCCGAACGGCCGTGACGGTGCCCGCGAGCTGGTTGCGTGCGCTGGTCTTCATGGCTTGCCGGCGGCGAACGGGGCCGGGTCGTAGAAGAACTGCTCGCGCAGAATGCGCTCGCCTTGCCATTGCTGGTAGGCCAGCTCCTCGAGCTCGCGCACCGTGCCGTCGTGGCCCTCGAAGCGGAAGTGCCAGCGGATGACGACGAGGTCGCCGTGCACGAACGCCGGGCCGACGCAGCGGGAATGCACGGACTTTGCCTTGGCGAGCACGCGCTCCTCGTTGGCCACCAGCGCCTCCCTGCCGACGCGCGGCGCGTTCATGTTCTCCTGCATCGACGCTTCGGGGAGGTAGAACTCCTCGATGGCCTGGACGTGCGCGTTCTGCTCGACGCGGGCGATGAAGCGGGCCAGTGTCTCGGCCGAGGGCATCGGGAGCGTCCTTTCGTCGTTCACCGGTCCGTCAGCCCGCCACCGCGAGCACGACGTCCGAAGCCTTCACGAACGCCGCGGCGCGCACGCCCACGGCGAGGCCGAGTTCGGCCACCGAAGCCTGCGGCACGATGGCCACCACCGGCACGCCGGCGTCGCCTTGCAGCAAGACCTCGGCGTTGGCCGCGCCGGGCGTCACCGCGCGCACGGTGCCGTCGAGCCGGTTGCGCGCCGACAGGCGAACGCCGTCGTCGAGCGCCGTGGCCAGCAGCACCGAGGCTGCCTGCACCAGCGCGATGGCGGTCTGCTGCGTGCGCAAGGCGAGCTCGCCGATGCTCGCGTGCGTGACGATGGCGGTGAGGCGCGCGCCGCCGGGCAGCGCCAGTTCCACCTCGTCGTTGACGGCGCCCGAGCGCACCGCGCTCACCGTGCCCACCCACTGGTTGCGGGCGCTGGTGCGCATGTTCAGCGCTTCCAGCAGCGAGAACGGCCGCTCGAAGTCCATGCAGGCGCGGTCGAGCTGGCGCACGAAGCCGTGGTGCACGGCCTGCAGTTGGGCGAAGCGCTCGACGAGCGCGCGGCCGCGCTCGGTGAGGCGGGTGCCGCCGCCGCCGCGGCCACCGGCGCTGCGTTCGACCAGCGGCGCGCCGGCCAGCGTGTTCATCGCCTCGATCGCTTCCCAGGCGCCCTTGTAGCTCATGCCGCAGGCACGCGCGCCGTGGGTGATCGAGCCGTGCTCGGCCACCGAGCGCAGCAGCGCCATGCGGCCGTGCCCGCCCAGGCTCTCGTCGCCGGCGGCGATCCAGATCGAACCGTGCAGCGCCAGGCGTTGCGGGCGCGGGCGTCGTTGCGGGGCCATGGGTGATGAGGACCGGGTCGTTCGGTGGGTCGAGTCCGTTCGGTTCGGCTCTTCGGGGGCTTTCGGCTCTTCGGCTCTTTCGGCTCTCTCGCTCTTGCGCCGGGCTCGCCACGCGGGTCAGGCCGGCACGGCCGCCGCGATGTCGCCGGGCGCCATGCCCAGCACCACGCGGCCGGCGTGCATCGGAATCACCTGCTCGGCCAGCACCCGCACTTCCTCTTCGTCGTGCGTGATCACCATCATCGGCAGGCCGAGCTGCTGCTGCAGCTCCAGCAGTTCCTGACGCAGGCGCCGGCGCAGGCCGGTGTCGAGCGCGGCGAAGGGCTCGTCGAGCAGCAGCGCGCGCGGCTCGCTGACGAGCGCCCGCGCCAGCGCCGTGCGCTGGCGCTGGCCGCCGGAGAGCTGGTGCGGATAGTGCGCCGCCACCGGGGCGAGGTGGAAGGTGGCGATCCAGCGCTCCACCGCGGCGTCGGCGCTGTCGGGGCGGGGGTTGCGGCCCGGGTTGCGGTCCGGGTTGCGCCAGCCGCGCCGGCGCGCGAAGGCGATGTTCTGCCGCACCGTGAGGTGCGGGAACAGCGCGTAGTCCTGGAACATGTAGGCGAGGTGCCGCTCTCGCGGCGCCAGCCAATGGCCGGCCGCGCTGTCGCCGAGCACGTGCCCGGCCACCGCGATGCGCCCACGGTCGGGCTGCGTGATGCCGGCAATCATGCGCAGCGTCAGCGTCTTGCCGGCGCCCGAGGGGCCGTAGACGACGACGCGCCGCGCCGCGCTGGTGAAGCGCACGTCCAGCTCGAAGCGCGTCTGGCCATGGCGCAGCACCTTGGCCACGGCGATGTCCCAGGTCGGCGCGGCGCCTTCGGCAGCGCTGCCGCTGTCGCCGCCGTTCATGCCGTTCATGCCGTTCATGCCGTTCGGGTCAGGCACGTGCTGCCACCCTTCCCGGCACCAGGCGCCCGGCCGACAGCAGCACCGCGATGCACGTGATCGACGTGACGCCGACGAGGAAGTTCGCGGTGTCGTCCTGCCCCGCCTGCACCGCTTCGTAGACGGCGATCGACAGCGTCTGCGTCTTGCCGGCGATGCTGCCGGCCACCATCAGCGTGGCGCCGAATTCGCCCAACGCGCGCGCAAAGGCCAGCAGCAGCCCGGCGAGGATGCCGCGCCAGGCCAGCGGCAACGAGACGCGGAAGAACACCGCCAGCTCGCCGATGCCCAGCGTGCGCGCCGCGTCTTCGAGCTGCGGGTCGACCGCCTCGAAGGCCGCCCGCGCCGCCTTGAACACGAGCGGGAAGGCGACGACCGTCGCGGCGATCACCGCGGCCTGCCAGGTGAAGACGAGGCGGATGCCGAAGTGCTCGAGCAGCCAGGCGCCGACGGGCCCGCGCGAGCCGATCAGCACCAGCAGGTAGTAGCCCAGCACCGTGGGCGGCATCACCATCGGCAGCGTGAACGCGGCATCGAGCAGGTCGCGCCCGGGGAAGCGCCAGCGCGCCAGCGCGTAGCCCACGGCGACGCCGAACACGAGGTTCAGCGCCGTCGCCCAACCGGCGACCTTCAGCGTCAGCGCCAGCGCGACCCAGGCTGCGTCCATCGTCGCTGGCGCACGTCACCGGGCGGTCACGGTCGGCGCCGCGCGCGCGCCGGGCTGGGCGAAGCCGTAGCGGGCGAGGATGGCCTGCGCCGGCGGGGTGAAGACGAACTCGACGAACCTCGCCGCGCCGGCCGCGTTGGGCGCGTGCGCGAGCGGGGCGATCGGGTACAGCACGGGCTGGGTCGTCGGCACCGTGAACGCCACCTTCACCTTGCCCGGCATCAGCGCCGCGTCGGTGGCGTACACGAAGCCGGCGTCGACCTCGCCGCGGGCCACGTAGTCGAGCGCCTGGCGCACGTTGTGGGCACCCACCATCTTCGGCTCGACGGCAGCCCACAGGTTGGCCGCTTCGAGCACGCTCTTCGTGTAGCGGCCCGCCGGCACGCTGGCCGGCAGGCCGATGGCGATGCGCTTGAACGAAGGCTGCGCGAGGTCGGCCACGGTCCTGGGCGTCGGCGCCGCGGCGCCTTTCGCCGGGCCGGCCGAGGAGCCGGTCGCGGGCACGATGACGACCAGCGCATTGGCGACCAAGTCGCGCCGCTGCGCGGCATTCACCAGGCCCTCCTGTTGCGCCTGGTCCATCGTCTGCGCGTCGGCGCTGACGAAGACGTCCACCGGCGCGCCCTTGGCGATCTGCTGCAGCAGCGCCCCCGAGGCGCCGAAGTTCATCTGCAGCCGCGTGCCCGGGTTCGCTGCCTCGAACAGCGGCGCGATGTCGCGCAACGCATGGGTCAGGCTGGCGGCCACCGACAGCGTCAGCTCGGCGGCGTGCGCCGTGACGGCGCTGCCCGCCGCGGCGGCGGCAACGGCGGCAACGGTCAGGGAAACAGCCAGGGAGCGCAGCAGGCGCGGCCTCATGACGGGTCGATGGCGCGACAGCGATATTTACAAGTATACATAGCGCTTGCCGGGCCGGGCCGTGCGTCGCGGCAGCCGCGCACTGCCGGGGGTCGTGCGCGGCGGCGTCAGGCGGCGATCGAGGTCACGATATCAACCAGCTGATATAACGGTCGCCCGGTGCGGTGGCGACGGCGCCTGCGGCAGAATCATCGGCGCGCGCGCCAGGGCGTCCGGGACGCCGGCCAGCGCCTTTCGAGGAGAGCCCGCCGTGACCCCCGACCCTGCCGCCGCCGTACCGCCCGACGACAGCCTGCGCGCCGCCGCCATCGTCGACGACGGCTCGCACGGTGTCGACGCGCTGCTCGCCGCGCTCGTCGCGCGCCTGCGCGCCGGTGGCGTTCGCGTGCGCGGCCTGCTGATGACGCGGCCCGCCGCCGAGCGCGGCTGCGCCGCGACGATGGTGCTGGTGGACATCGATACGCAGGAGGACTACCTCGTCTCGCAGCCGCTGGGCAGGAATTCCACCTCCTGCCGGGCCGACCCGCAGGGCTTCGCGCGTGCCAGCGGCGTGCTGCGCCGCGCCGCCGACGAGGCGCCCGACCTCGTGGTGGTGAACCGCTTCGGCGGCCTCGAAGTCGAGGGCAAGGGCTTTCGCGCCGAACTGCTCGAGCTGATGACGCGCGACGTGCCGTTGCTGACCACGGTGGGCGCTCGCCACGTCCCGGACTGGCAGCAGTTCAGCGGCGGCGCCACGTTGTTGCCGGCCGACGGCGCGGCGGTGGACGCCTGGCTGCGCACGGTGCTGCCGCAGCGCTTCGCGGCGCCCGGCGCCGAGGCGGCCAGGCCGGCCGCCTGGAAGGGGTGAAGGAACCGGCGCGGGCGGCCCGGCGTCAGGTCGGGCACCGCAGCGGCACGCTCGTGCGCCGAGGAGGCGAGCCGCGGGGACCTGAACGGCCCAGGGGACCGTTCATGCCCGGCGCCAGCGCTGCAGCAGCAGCGCGTTGCTGACGACGAAGAAGCTGCTGAAGGCCATCGCGCCGCCGGCGATCACCGGGTTGAGCATCCCCAGCGCCGCCGCCGGGATGCCCACGACGTTGAAGACGAAGGCCCAGAACAGGTTCTGGCGGATCTTGCGCGTCGTGCGGCGCGAGATGTCGATGGCGTCGGCCACCAGCGAGACGTCGCCGCGCATCAGCGTGATGCCCGCGGCATGCATCGCCACGTCGGTGCCGGTGGCCATCGCGATGCCCACGTCGGCGGCGGCCAGCGCCGGCGCGTCGTTGATGCCGTCGCCCACCATCGCCACGCGCCGCGGCCTCGGGGAAGACGCCACCGCGGCGCCGCCGTCGCGCCGTGCCGGCGGCTGCTTCAACTCGCCGACGATGCGCGCCTTGTCCTCGGGCAGCACTTCGGCGCGCACTTCGGCCAGCCCCAGGCGGCGCGCCATCGCGTTGGCGCTGCCGGCGTTGTCGCCGGAGATCAGCACGCAGGTGATGCCGGCGGCCTGCAGTTGCGCCACCGCGGCGGCCGCTTCGGGCTTGGCGCTGTCGGCGAAGGCGAGCATGGCCAGCGCCAGCGGCGCGCCGGGCTCCTTCTGCGCCAGCCACGAGACGGTGTGGCCTTCGCCTTGCAGCGCCGCGGCTTCGGCCACGGCGCGCTCGCTCATCGGCACGCCGAGCTCGCGCATCCAGCGTTCGCTGCCCAGGCACAGCGCGCGCCCGCCGACGACACCGGCCACGCCGCGGCCGGGCACCGCGCGCAGGCCCTGCGCGGCGGGCGCGGCCGTGCCGGCCGCAGCGGCCGCCTCGCGCACCGCGCGCGCCAGCGGGTGCTCGCTGCCGGCCATCAGCGCGGCTGCCAGCTGCAACGCCGCCGGCTCGCTTTGCCCCGAGGGCCCCCCGATCGGCCGCAGCTCGGCCAGCCGCGGCCGCCCGACGGTGAGCGTGCCGGTCTTGTCGAAGGCGATGACGTCCAGCCCTTGCGCGAGCTCCAGCGCCTCGGCGTCCTTGATCAGGATGCCGCGGCGCGCCGCGACGCCGGTGCCGGCCATGATCGCCGCCGGCGTCGCCAGGCCCAGCGCGCAAGGGCAGGCGATGACGAGCACCGCCACCGCGTTCAGCCAGCCGTCGGTCCAGCGTCCCGCAGCGAAGCCCCAGGCCAGGAGCGTCAGCACTGCCACCGCCAGCACCACCGGCACGAACACCGCGCTGACCCGGTCCACCAGGCGCTGCACCGGCGCCTTCTTCGCCTGCGCCGACTCGACGCCGCGCACGATGCGCGCCAGCATCGTCTCGGCACCGACGGCGGTGGTGCGCAGCACGAGCAGCCCTTCGCCGTTGAGCGCGCCGCCGGCCAGGCGGTCGCCGGCGCCGCGCGCCACCGGCAGGCTCTCGCCGGTGAGCATCGACTCGTCGACATGGCTGGCGCCTTCGATGACCGTGCCGTCCACCGGCACCCGCTCGCCAGGCCGCACCACCACCTCGTCGCCCACGCGAACCCGCGCCAGCGGCACTTCGCGCTCGAGGGTCGTCCCGGCCTCGACGCGGCGCAGGCGCGCCGTCGCCGGCTTCAAGGCCTCCAGCGTCCGCAGCGCCTCGGTGGTGCGGCGCTTGGCGCGCGCCTCGAGCCACTTGCCCAGCAGCACGAGCGTGATGACGACCGCCGAGCCTTCGAAGTACAGGTGGGCGTGCGCCGCATGGCCGCTGCGCCACGCCTGCAGCAGCAGCACGACGCTCAGGCCGTAGGCGGCGCTGGTGCCCAGCGCCACCAGCAGGTCCATGTTGCCTCTGCCGGCACGCACGGCCTTCCAGCCGGCGCGGTAGAAACGCGCGCCGAGCCAGAACTGCACCGGCGTCGCGAGCAGCCACTGCACGAAGGGCCCCGGCATCCAGCGCTCGGCGGCGGCGGCCGACAACGGCAGCAGCAGCATCGGCAGCACGAGCGGCGCCGCCAGCAGCGCGGCGAGGACGACGCGGCTGCCTTCGCCCAGCCGTGCCGTCGAGCGGCCCCGCAACGCACCGGCCAGCGCCTTCGCACCGGCGCCGGCAGCGCTCGCACCCGCTGCGGCGCCCTCGCCCTCACCCTCACCTTCGCCCGCCCCCTCGCCTGCCTCGGCATCGGCCGCCTCGTAACCGGCCTTCTCCACCGCCGCCAGCAGCGCCGCCTGCATGTCGCTGCGGCCCGCCGCCCGCCCGGCCCACGTGACCTCGGCCGTCTCGGTGGCCAGGTTCACGCTGGCGGCCAGCACGCCGGGAACGCGCGCGAGCGCCTTCTCGACGCGGCCGACGCACGTTGCGCAGGTCATGCCGGTGATGCGCAGGCGCCACGTCTGCCGCGGCACGTCGTAGCCGGCCTTCTCCACCGCGGCGACAGCGGCTTGCAGCAGCGCGCCGTTCGTCGCCGTTGCGCGGGCTGCCGCGCCAGCCGAGGCGCCTGCCTTGGCACCCGCGGTGGCCGTCGCGGCGACGAGCTGCGCCGTCTCGGTGGCGAGGTTGACGCTCGCCTCGCCGACGCCCGGCAGCGCACACAGCGCCCGCTCGATGCGCGCCACGCACGAAGCGCAGGTCATGCCGTCCACGGGCAGCACCGCGCCGGGCCGGGGCCCGGACCGGGCCTCGCCCGCTGCAGCCGCTGCGCGGCCAGGGTCCGGGGCGGTTGCGGGCGGTTCGGCGGGAGAGAGGGTTTGCAGATCCACGGCGGTCGATTCCAGCATCGATTGCATCATCATTGCCGACATCATCGCCGCCATCCATATCACCGACATCGAGGCCGCCATCAACTGGTGGCGCGAGCGCTCGCCGTCGATCGACGGCATCAGCGCCTGCCCCGAGGTGCGCGCGCTGGCCGAGGTCTACGCGCTGCTGGTCTACTACCGCCAGGCCAGCGCCGACGAAGCGATGCTGCCCGCGGCGGCGCGCGAGGCCTGGCTCGCCTGGTACGCGAGCACGCCCGACGCGCCTTGCATCGCCATCTGCTCGACGAGCCAGGGTGACGCGGTGTGCAAGGGCTGCGGCCGCACGTTCGAGGAAGTGCAGCGCTGGCCCGCCTTCACCCCCGCCGAGAAGCGCGCGGTGTGGCGGCGCATCACGCACGAAGGCACGGCGTGGCGCTTCAACCGCTACGCCGAGCGCGCCCGCGCCGCCACCGGCGAAGACCACCCCGATCCGCGGCGCTTCGCCGCGCCCATGCCGGGGCCGCGATCTTGAGCGCCGCGCAGGCGACGCCGCCCACCTTCGCCGACAGCACCCGCCGCATCGCGCCGCTGGCCTGGCCGGTGTTCGTGGGCCAGGTCTCGGTGCTCGCCTTCAGCACCGTCGACACGGTGCTCGTGGCGCGCCTGGGGGCCACCGACCTGGCGGCGCTGTCGATCGGCGCGGCGGCCTACATCACCGTCTTCATCGGCTTCATGGGCGTGGTGCTGGCGCTGTCGCCGATCGCCGGGCGCCTGTACGGCGCGCGCGACCTCGCCGGCGCCGGCCGCCAGGTGCACCAGGCGCTGTGGCTGGTGTTCGTGCTGGCCGCCCTGGGCAGCACGCTGCTGGCCTTTCCGCACCCGTTCCTGTGGCTCGCCAAGGCCGGCCCCGAGGTGGCCCAGAAGGTGCGCGGCTACCTGCTGGCGCTGGCCTGCTCGCTGCCGGCTTCGCTGCTGTTCACCGTGTATCGCGGCTTCAACACCGCCGTGTCGCGGCCGAAGGCGGTGATGGCGCTGCAGATCGGCGGCCTGGCGCTGAAGGTGCCGCTGTCGATGCTGCTCGTGTTCGGCTGGCCGGCGCTCGGCGTTCCTTCTCTGGGCGCCGTGGGCTGCGGCATCGCCACCGCCCTGGTCATGTGGTCGCAGGCGCTGGTGGCCTTCGTCGTGCTGCGGCGCGACCCCTTCTACGCGCCGTTCGCGCTCTTCGGCCGCGGCCTCGACGCACCCGACCGCGCGGCGCTGCGCGGCCTGCTGAAGCTCGGCCTGCCGATGGGCGCGACGATCCTCATCGAAGTGACCGGCTTCGCCTTCATGGCCTTCTTCATCGCCCGCGCCGGCACCACGGCGGTGGCCGGGCACCAGATCGCCGCCAACCTCGTCTCGCTGATGTTCATGATGCCGATGGCCCTGGCCAACGCCACCGGCACGCTGGTGGCGCAGGGCATCGGCGCGCACCAGGAAAGCGCCGCGGTGCGGCTGGGCTGGCACGGCTTCGCGCTCGGCTGCGCGCTGGCGCTGGTGCTCGGCACCGCCGTCTTCGTGCTGCGCGACGGCGTGCTGCACCTGTACAGCGGCGACGAAGCCGTTGTCGCCGCGGCGCTGCCGCTGGTGGCGTGGGTGGCGGTGTTCCACGTCGCCGACGCGGCGCAGACCATCGCTGCGTTCGTGCTGCGCGCCTGGCACATCGCCACCGCGCCGATGGTGGTGTACGCCGTGGCGATCTGGGGCCTGGGCCTGGGCGGCGGCTACGTGCTCGGCTTCGACACCCTCGGCATCGCTGCGCCGGCGCTGCGCGGCGCGCCGGGGTTCTGGATCGCCTCGACGGCATCGCTGGTGGTCGCCGCCGCGGCGCTCACCGCCTTGCTGGCGTGGGCCTCGCGCACGCGGCTGCGCGAGGAGGGCGCGGCGACGCGCGGCGCGAAGGCGTAGCAGCTCGCGCCGACCGAACGCAGTCAGCCCTTGCCAGCCGCCACGCCCCGGGCGCCCTTCAGGCAGCGCGCCACCGCCGCGTAGAGCCGCGCCGGCTCCACCGGCTTGGTGGTGAAGTCGTTCATGCCCGCGTTCAGGCACACCTCGCGGTCTTCCTGCCAGGCGTTGGCCGTCATGCCCACCACCGGCAGCGCCGCCAGGGCCGGGTCGGCGCGGATGCGGCGCGTCGCTTCCAGGCCGTCCATCACCGGCATCTGCACGTCCATCAGCACGCAGTCGAACGGGCCGCTGCTCAACAGCGCCGCGATCGCCGCCTCGCCGTTCGGCGCCACGACGACGCTGGCGCCCTGCCCCTGCAGCATCGCCGTGGCGACGATCTGGTTCACCTCGTTGTCCTCGGCCAGCAGGATGCGCGCGCCGCGCAGCGCCGCGCCGCCCTCGCAGGCCTCGCCGCCTTCGTCGGGCATCTTCCCGGCCGCCGCCGCCGGCCGTGCGCGCACGAGCGGCACGGTGAACCAGAAGCGGCTGCCGCGGCCGGGCTCGCTGTCGACGCCGATCTCGCCGCCCATCAGCTCCACCAGCTGGCGGCTGATCGCCAGCCCCAGGCCGGTGCCGCCATGCCGCCGCGTCGTCGAAGCGTCGGCCTGCTGAAAGAGCTCGAACAGCCGCGCCCGCGCTGCAGCGTCGATGCCCTCACCGGTGTCGCGCACCTCGAAGAGCACGCCGCCCGATGCGGCACCGCCGGCCGCAGCATTGCCTGCGACACTGCCTGCGTACGCCAAGCCGCCGGGTGCGGCGCCGGCACCGTCTTGCAGCCGCGCCGACACCTGCACCTGGCCGGCCTGGGTGAACTTGATCGCGTTGCCCGCGATGTTCAACAGCACCTGCGAAAGCCGCAGCGGGTCGCCGGTGAGCGCCTGGCGCGCCAGCGTCGCGTCGCATTCGAAGCGCAGCGCCAGGCCCTTGTCGCGGGCGCGCGGCGCCAGCTGCAGCTCGACGCCGCCGAACACCTCGCCGAGGTGGAACTGCACCTGTTCGAGCTCGAGCTTGCCGGCTTCGATCTTCGACATGTCGAGGATGTCGTCGATCAGCCCCATCAGGTGCCGGCCCGAGGCCTGGATGCGTTCCAGGTGCTGGCGCAGCGCGGGCTCGCGCGCGCCTTGCAGCGCCAGGTGCGCCAGGCCGAGCACGCTGTTCATCGGCGTGCGGATCTCGTGGCTCATGTTGGCGAGGAAGGCGCTCTTGGCGCGGCTGGCCACCTCGGCGGCATCGCGGGCGCGCGCCAGCTCGCGCGTTCGCTCCTCTACGCGCGCTTCGAGCTCGGCCTCGCGCTGGCGCAGCAGCCGCTCGGCGACGATCAGGCGGTCGCGTTCGCCCAGCAGCAGGTGCTGGCGCACGGCGGCCAGCACCACCACCGCGCCGCAGCCCAGCGCCACCGACGCTTCGACCAGCGGGTGCAGCCCCGGCAGCGAACGCACGATGAGCCAGCCGCCCGCGGCCAGCACCACCATCGCCAGCGGCATCAGGCGCAGGATGGCTTCGCAGCGGCGGTCCCAGCGGGCGTCGTCGGCCACGCTTGGCAGCCGATGCCGCCGGATGCCTTCGCCCAGCGCCACGGCCACCAGCGAGAAGGCGATGTTCAGCCACTCCCCGTCGCCGAGCTGACCGAGCAGGAAACGCAGGTTCCACGCCGTCCACACGACGGCGAAGGCGAGCGCAGCCAGCGGCAGCAGCAGCGCCGCCAGCCGCGGCCGCGCGCGCAGCGCCAGCACGAGCGTGAGCCCCAGGCATGCCGGCGCCACCAGCGCCACCGCGTAGGCCACCAGCACCGCGATCTGCAGCACGTTGTTGTGGCCCTGGCGCGGCAGGAACAGCGCCAGCGTCGCGGCCAGCACCGCCACCAGCATCGCCGCCGCATCCAGCCGCGTCGCCAGCCACTCGGTGGTGCCCAGGCGCGCACGGCCGATCTGCCACAGGCCCACCGTCAGCGCCGGCCCGATGGCGAGGAAGAGGGCGTCCGAAGGCGCCGGGAACACCAGCCAGTCGAACGCCACCTGCGCGTCCCACACGCCCTGCCCGGCCAGCAGCAACGCCATGCCGGCCAGCAGCCAGCGCTTGGCAGCGCGCGTCAGCGCGTCCTCGGCTTCGGCCCAGCCGCGCCAGGCCAGCAACAGCCCGGCGGCGTAGGCGGCGGTCCAGTGCAGGTTGTCGGCCCAGACGACCCAGGGCGCGCCGGTGGTGCGCGCGCCGACGATGCCGATGAGGGTGAGGGCCAGCGAAGCGGCGAGGGCGGCGCGCCAGCGGCCCGGGCGAGGGCCCGGGCCGGGGCTCGTCGTGCTGCGCGGGCGGGGGGGCATGCAGGCCCCGGCCTACTTCGACCGGTGCAGCGCGCAGAGCTTGTTGCCGTCGGGGTCGCGCACGTAGGCCAGGTGCATGGCGCCCAGGTCGCCCTCCCTCAGGCCCGGCGGGTCCTCGATCGAGGTGCCCCCATGCGCCACTGCCGTGTCATGGAACTGGCGCACCTGCTCGGGCGAGGCGCACCGGAAGCCGATGGTGCCGCCGTTGGCGAACGAAGCCGATTCGCCGTTGATCGGCTCGCTGACGCAGAACGTCTGGCCTTCGTGGCGGTAGAACAGCCGCGTCTGTCCCGTGCGGTTGCGGTTGCGCAGCGGCGGCTTCGCCCCGAGCACGCCGAGCACCGCGTCGTAGAAGCGCTGCGAGCGCTCGATGTCGTTGGACCCCACCATCACGTGGCTGAACATGGACAACGCCTCCCTTGTTGCTTCGAGTGCCCGCGCCGGACGACACCGGGGCCGGCCCGCGAAGTATCGCGCGGCCCGAAGGCGGGCCGGCCCTCAGGCCAGCGGCAGCGCCAGCACGAAGCGGCTGCCGCCGCCTTCGCGCGGCTCGCAGCGCACCTGGCCGCCGTGCCGGGTGGCGATCTGGCGCACGAGCGCCAGGCCCAGGCCGACGCCGCCGGCTCGCTCGGCATGGCCGGGCACGCGGAAGAAGGCTTCGAAGATGCGCTCGCGGTACGCCTCGGGCACGCCGGGGCCACGGTCGCTGACGACGACCTGCGCCTGGGGCCCTTGCCGCTGCAGCGTCACCTCGACCGCGCCGCCGCCGTAGCGCTTGCCGTTCTCGAGCAGGTTGCGCAAGGCGCGGCGCAGGAGCCGCTCGTCGCCGCGCACCTGCAGCGCCTCGCCGCCGGCCTCGGCACCGACGCGCGCCGCCTCCTCGGCGGCCAGCGGCAGCAGCGCCACGGGCTCGTCGGGCAACGCCGCGCCGGCTTGGTGGTTCGCTTCGAGGCGGCTGGACAACAGCACCTCCTCGACCAGCGCGTCGAGCTCGGCGATGTCGGCGTCGATCTCGCGCTTGAGTGCCGGCCGCTGGCCGGGCGGCGCTTCCTCGATCATCGCCAGCGCCATCTTCAGCCGCGTCAGCGGCGAGCGCAGTTCGTGGCTGGCGTTGGCCAGCAGGCTCTGGTGCGAGCGCACGAGCGCCTCCACGCGCGCCGCGGCACGGTTGAAGCTGGCGGCCACCGCCGCCACCTCGTCGCGCCCGTCCTCGGCCACGCGCTGGTGCAGCGCGCCGCCGCCGAAGGCCTCCACGCCCTGCTTCAGCGCTTCGAGCCGGCGCGTCAGCCGCCGCACCACGGGCCAGGCGCCGCCGGCCACGGCGACGAAGAGCAGCGCCAGCAGCGCCGCCAGCCCCAGACCTTCGGGCAACCCCGCGGCCGAGATCCACGGCCAGCGGCTGTCGCCCAGTCGCGCCGCTGCAGGGCCCGGGCCCGGTCCCGGGCCGCCGCCCATCGGCCGATTCATCGGGCCCATCGGACCCGCCGGACCGCCTTGGCCCATCGCCCCCGGCGGGCCCAGGCCACCCGGGCCGTCGCCGGCGCCGGCCGGGCCGGCGGCGCCGCCGGGGCCGCCGCGCTCGCCCCGATCGACACGTTCACCTCCGCGATCGGCGCGATCGGCGCGATCCGCGCGATCGCCCCGCATCCCCGGCCGCGGCACGCGCAGCACGCGCCCGTCGTCCAGGCGGATCGTCTGCACGCGCTCGGTGAAGGCGGGGCGGCCGTCGGCCTCGCGGCGCGTGAACTGGTCCGACGCGCCGATGCGCTGGCCTTGCGCGTCGTCCAGCGCCAGCGGCAGGCGCAGGCGCAGCGACCACTCGCGCAGGGCGGCCGCCTGCTCCTCGCGCGGCGCGTCGGCGCCGGGCAGCGAGCGCTGCAGCAGGTCGGCCCAGGCGGCCATGCGCTCGCGCTGCGCCGCCTCGGCGCGGGCGCGCTGCTCCTCGAGGTGGTTCTGCACCACCCAGCCCGACACCAGCGCGAACAGCGCCAGCGCCGCCAGCACCGTGAGGTAGATGCGCAGGTACAGCGAGCGCAACGGCGGGTCCTCGGGCAGCGTGCCGGACAGCGCCGGCTTCAGTCCTGCTTGCGCGCGAAGACGTAGCCGGCGCCGCGCACGGTGAGCACGCGCTTGGGGTTCTTCGGGTCGTCCTCGATGACGGCGCGGATGCGCGAGATGTGCACGTCGATGCTGCGGTCGAACGCTTCCAGCGGGTGCCCCTTCAGCGCATCCATGATCTGGTCGCGCGACAGCACGCGCCCCGGTGCCGCGGCCAGCACGGTCA
>JAEUPF010000087.1 GCA_016790425.1 Rubrivivax sp. | reverse complement strand
CGCTCGCGCAGGATCGGGAAGTACGCCAGCGCGGTCTCCAGGTCGCGCGCCACGCCGTCGCGGTCGTGGCGCGGGTCGGCGCCCATCAGCAGGTTGTCGTGCACCGACAGCAGCGGGAACACCTCGCGGCCCACGGGCACGTGCATGAGCCCGGCGCGAACGATGGCCGCCGGGTCGGTGGCGGTGATGTCGCGGCCCTTGAAGTGCACGCTGCCGCGCTTGGGGTCGATGATTCCGGAGATGGTCTTGAGAATCGTCGTCTTGCCGGCGCCGTTGCTGCCGAGGACGGTGGCGATCTCGCCCTTGCGCACCTTCAGGCTGACGCCGCGGATGGCGCGGATCGGCCCGTAGGCGCTCTCGACGTTGGAGAGCACCAGCATTTCGTCGCCGGGGCTTGCGGGGCTGCCCATCTCGTGCCGCCGGTCAGGCCGCCCTGCGCAGCGCGGACAGGTCGTCCGAGGAGCCGAGGTAGGCCTCGACGACGCCCGGATGCGCCTGCACTTCGGCCGGGCTGCCCATGGCCAGCACCTCGCCCTGGTTCATCGCCAGCACGCGGTCGCTGACCTTGCTGACGAGCGACATGTCGTGCTCGACCATCAGCACGGTGATGCCGAACTCGCGCCGGATGTCGTCGATCCAGAAGACCATGTCCTCGGTCTCCTCGACGTTGAGCCCCGACGAGGGTTCGTCCAGCAGCAGCAGCTTCGGCTCGGAAGCCAGCGCCCGCGCCAGCTCCACCACCTTGCGCACGCCGTAGGGCAGGCCGGCGATCAGCGAATCGCGATGGTGCTGCAGATCGAGGAAGTCGATGACGCGCTCGACCTGCTCGCGCGCCGCCAGCGCGGCGCGCCGCGCCCGGCCGGTGAAGAGCAGGTCGTCGACGAGGTTGGTGCCGCGGTGCGTGTGGCGGCCGATGAGCAGGTTCTGCAGCACCGTGGCGTGCTCGAACAGCTCGATGTTCTGGAACGTGCGCGCGATGCCCAGTGCCGCCACCGCGTGCGGCGGCTGGCCGATGAGGTCGATGCCGTCGTAGCGGATGCGGCCCGAAGTCGGCGTGTAGATGCGGCTGATGAGGTTGAACACCGTCGTCTTGCCGGCGCCGTTGGGCCCGATCAGGGTGAAGACCTCGCCCTTCCTCACCGCGAAGCTGACCTTGTTGACCGCCAGCACGCCGCCGAAGCGCACGCTCAGGTCTTCGGCCGACAGCAGAGTGTCCGTGGCGGCGGCGGCGGGGGCGGCGGGGGCGTTCATCGCGGCGTTCAACGGTGCGCTCAGCGCAGGCGGTCCGACTTCTGGAACGCCTTCTGCCGCTTGAACATGCCGCGGCGGTAGAAGGGGAAGATCGAGAAGTAGGTGCGGATCTTCAGCCAGCGGCCGTACAGGCCCATCGGCTCGAAGAGCACGAAGCCGATCAGCACCGCGCCGTAGACCACCGCCTTCAGCCCCGGTGCCTGGCCGATGAAGGCCGGCAGCACGTCCTTCACGGCCGAGATCGCCTGCGGCAGCACGATGAGGAAGATGGCGCCGAGGAAGGCGCCGTGCACCGAGCCGAGGCCGCCGATCACCACCATCAGCAGCAGGTCGATCGACTGGATGATGTTGAACTGGTCGGGGCTGAGGAACTTGATCATGTGCGCGTAAAGCGCCCCGCCCAGCCCCGCCAGCGCCGCCGAGATCGCGAAGCTGAGCGTCTTGTACGCGGCGAGATGGATGCCCATGCTCTGCGCCGAGATCTCGCTGTCGCGAATGGCCACGAAGGCGCGGCCGGTGGGCGAGCGCAGCAGGTTGAGGATGGCCAGGGTCGCCACGACCGTCACCACCAGGCAAAGGAAATAGAACTCGACGGCCGTGTCGAGCTTCCAGGCACCGATGGCCGGCGGCTTCACGTGCATGCCGGCGTTGCCGCCAGTGACGCTTTCCCAGCGCGCGAAGCCCTCCTCGACGATGAAGCCGAAGGCGAGCGTGGCGATGCCGAGGTAGATGCCCTTCACGCGCAGCGCCGGCAGCCCGACGACCACGCCCACCACCGCCGACAACGCCGCTGCCGCCAGCAGCGCCAGCGGGAACGGCACGCCGGCGCCGACCACCACGGCTTGCGTGTACGCGCCGACGCCGAGGAAGGCCGCGTGGCCGATCGAGAACAGGCCCGTGAACCCGGCCAGCAGCATCAGCCCCAGGCCCACCACGGAGTAGATGAGCACCAGCGTCAACTGCGCCAGCAGGTACTCCTCGAGCAGCCACGGCGCGGCCAGCATGAACAGCGCCAGCGCGCCGTACCAGAACAGGTGCCCGCCGTGCTTGGCCAGGCGCAGGTCCTGCTCGTAGCCGGTCTTGAAGATGAAGCGCATGGCGGGCGACGCGGGCTACACCTTCTTGGCAAGCTTCTCGCCGAACAGGCCGTTCGGCTTGACCATCAGCATCACCAGCACCACCACGTAAGCGGCGATGTCCTTGAAGCCTTCGGGCAGGAAGAAGCCGGACATCGACTCGACGATGCCGATGACGAGCCCGCCGACGATGGCCCCGGGCAGGCTGCCGAAGCCGCCCACCACCGCGGCCGGAAACGCCTTCAGGCCGATGAAGCCCATGTTGGCGTGCACGAAGGTGATCGGCGCCAGCAGGATGCCGGCGATCGCCGCCACCGCCGAGGCGAGCGCCCAGACGAGGCCGTTCAGCCGCTGCACCGGGATGCCCATGTAATACGCGGCGAGCTGGTTCTGCGAACTGGCCTGCATCGCGATGCCGATCTTGGTGTGCTTGAACAGCATCGCCAGCACGCCGCATAGCACCGCGGTGGCGCCGATCACCACCATCTGCTCGATGTCGAGCACCAGCGCCCCGGCACGCGTGACGGCGTCGTTGTAGGGCACCGGCAGCACGCGCGTGTCGGTGCCGACGTCGGGGATCATCGTCACTGCGCCGCGCGCCACGTAGCCGATGCCGATGGTGAGCATGACGATCGAGAACGCCGGCTGGCCGAGGATCGGCCGGATCACTGCGCGCTCGACGACGAGGCCGAGGAGGCCCATCGCCAGCATCGTCGAGGGCACCGAGAGCCAGAACGGCATGCCCAGCACCGTGAGCAGCGCCAGCGCCAGGAACGAGCCGAGCATCATCAGTTCGCCCTGCGCGAAGCTCACCGTCTCGGTGGCCTTGTAGATGAGCACGAAGCCCAGTGCGATGAGCCCGTAGATGCAGCCCTGCGCCACGCCACTGATCAACAACTGCAGGATCTGCAAGCGGCCCCCGCCTCCGACAAGGGCGCGATGCTAGCGGCGGCGACCGGCGGCCCGCCCTCAGGGAAACGCTGACGAAGACGGCCCGTGCGGCGCACGCGTGAAAGACCTGCGCGGCGCAGGCCCATCGGCCCCGCGGCAGCGTGCCGCGCACTGGGGAGTGCCCGGCCGCGGCACGCGGCGGGCGCCGTCAGCGGGGTGGCAGCACCTTGGCCGGATCGACCGGCTTGCCCAGGCGGCGCACTTCGAAGTGAAGCTGCACGCGATCGCTGTCGCTGGAGCCCATCTCGGCGATCTTCTGGCCGCGCCGCACCACCTGGTCTTCCTTCACCAGCAGCGTCTGGTTGTGCGCGTAAGCCGTCAGGTAGGTCGCGTTGTGCTTGACGATGACGAGGTTGCCGTAGCCGCGCAGGCCCGAACCGGCGTACACGACGCGACCATCGGCGGCGGCCAGCACGGGATCGCCCGCCTTGCCCGCGAACGACAGGCCCTTGCTGCGCAATTCGTCGAACGGCGCGGCCACCGGGCCACTGGCCGGCCAGGCCCAGGCGATGTCGCCTTCGGTCTCGCGCAGGGCGGCGGCGGCCGGCGGCGCAGGCGGCAACGCGGTGGCGGCCGGCGCGGTTGCAGGAGCGGGCGCAGGGGCCGGCGTGGCCGCGGCCGTGGCGGCTGGCGTCGCTGCTGCGCCCGGGGTTGCCGCCGCCGCGGGGGTGGGGGTGCTCGCCGAACCCGGCGGCGAAACGGGCCGCGTGTCCAGCGGCCGGCTCTCGATGCGCGGCGGCGGCGCCACCGGCCGCGTCGTCGCGACGTTGGCCTCGGCCGGCGGCGGCGACACGCGCAGCACGTGCCCCACTTCGAGCACGTTGGGGTTGTCGATGTTGTTCCAGCGCGCGATGTCGCGCCAGTTCTGGCCCGTCTCCAGGCCGATGCGAACGAGCGTGTCGCCGGGCTTCACGGTGTAGGTGGCGCCCGCGGCGCTGTCGCCCACGGCGCGTGCCGCAACCGGTTCGGCCGCCGATGCTGCCCCGGCTGGCGCAGCGGGTGCGGCGGGGGCCGCAGCGGTGGCGCCGGCGCCGGCGGTGGCCGCCGTGCCGTTGGCCGGCGCGGCCGCCGCCGCGGCCGCAGCGGGCCCGACGGGAATGGGCTTGCGTTCCTCCACCGGGGCCAGTTGCGTGCGCGTGGCACAGGCGGCCAGCGCGGCACACGCCAGCAAGCAGCCGGCTGCCCGCAGCAGCGCGACCGCGTTGGGCCGCGCAGGCAAAGGGTCGTGCAGCGGGAGGGTACTCATTCGGCGCCGGATTTTAGGGGGACGAACCACACCTCCCCGGCGCTGCGCCGCGTGCAGCCGCCGGGCCCGCGCTCGACGAGCAGCAGCTCCTGCACCCCGGGGCGCACTTCGGTCCCCGGCGCCACCAGGCGGCCGCCCGTTGCGAGCTGCAGCAGCCAGGCCTCAGGCAGGTCGTCGCCGCCGGCAGCGCTGACGATGGCGTCGAACGGTGCCAGGGCGGGCACGCCGGCGCGGCCATCGCCGTGCCGCACCTGCACGTTGTGCACACCGGCGGCGGCGAGGTTCGCGCGCGCCTTGTCGGCCAGCGCACCGACGCGCTCGATGCTCACCACGTTCACCGCCAGCCGCGCCAGCAGCGCGGCCTGGTAGCCGCAGCCGGTGCCGATCTCGAGCACGCGCTGCCATCGCCTGCCCGCTGCGCCCGCCGCGTCGCCCTCGCCCGCCGGGCCGGCCAGCAGCGCCTGCAGCATGCGGCCCACCACCGAAGGCTTGGAGATCGTCTGGCCGAAGCCGATCGGCAGACTCGTGTCCTCGTAGGCCTGGTTGGCCAGCGCCGAGTCGACGAAGCGATGGCGCTCGACCGCGGCGAAGGCGGCCAGCACGCGGTCGTCGTCGATGCCGGCCTCGCGCAACCGCGCGACCATGCGCGCGCGCACGGCGGCCGAATCGAGGCCCAGGCCAGCGGGCATGCGCCGCCGAAGCGCGTCGGCAACGGCCGTCTGCGCCGCGCGCTGCGGCCGCTGCCGGCGCACGTCACCGCGCACCTCGCCGCGGTCCTCACCGCGCACGTCGCCGCGGATGCGGGCCAGCGGCACCGGAAAGCGCTTCGGTCCCGCGGTCACCGCCGGTGCCTCAGCTGCCGCGGGCGGCCACCGCGCCGGCGAGCTGCTCGCGCCAGCGGCCGAGCGCCGCATGGTGCGTGAGGTCCACCTGCAGCGGCGTGATCGAGACGCAACCGTTGGCCGTGGCGTGGAAGTCGGTGCCCTCGCCCGCCTCGCGCGCGTCGCCGGCCGGGCCGATCCAGTAGATCGTCTCGCCGCGCGGGTTCTGCTGCCGCTGCACCGGCTCGCTGGCGTGGCGGCGACCCAGGCGCGTGACGACGCGCGGCCGCGCCGCCGCGTCGGGCCGGTTGGGGATGTTGACGTTGAGCAGCCACGGCTCGGCGCCGGCACCGAGCGGCCGCTCGCGCAGCACCTGCCCGACGATGGCACGCGCCGTCGCCGCCGCAGCGTCCAGGTTCGCCCAGCCCTTGTCCACCAGCGAGAAGGCGATCGCCGGCACGCCGAAGAGGAAGCCTTCCATGGCCGCAGCGACGGTGCCCGAGTACAGCGTGTCGTCGCCCATGTTGGCGCCGTTGTTGATGCCCGACAGCAGCAGGTCGGGCTTGACGTCCATCACGCCGGTGAGCGCCACGTGCACGCAGTCCGAAGGGGTGCCGTTGACGACCCGAAAGCCCGCGAGCCCGCCTTCACCGCGCGCTTCGAAGATCGACAGCGGCCGGTTCAGCGTCAGCGCGTTGCTCGTGCCACTGGCGTTCTGCTCGGGGGCGAAGACATCGATGTGGCCCAGGTCCTGGCAGGCGCGCACGAGCGCGGCGATACCCGGCGCGAGATAGCCGTCGTCGTTGGCGATGAGGATGCGCATGCGGCACGATTGTAGGGAGCGCCCATCACGGGCCGGCTCAGCGCCAGGCGAAGAAGGGTTGATCGAAGTGCGCCACGCGCGTCGGCCGCCCGAGCAGGCACACCTCGCGGAACTGGTACAGGAACGCCGCGGTGGGTGCGGCGATCCAGCGCTCGCCCACCGGCATGCGCAGCACCGGGTGCTCCGAACCCTTGACGCGGTTGAGCAGCGGCGCGTCTTCGCGCAGCAGCTCGGCCAGCGGCAACCGGTGGATGCTGGCCACCTCCTGCGCGTTGGCCGTGAGCTGGCGCGCTTGCGGTGCCCACAGCAGCACCGGGGTGATGACATAACCCGAACGTGTGGCGTAGTCGTCCAGCCGCCCGAGCACCGCGGTGGCGTCGAGGTCGAGCCCCACCTCTTCGCGCAACTCGCGCCGCGCCGCGTCTTCAGGGGTCTCGCCGGCGTCGATGCGCCCGCCCGGCCAGGCCCACTGGCCGGCGTGCGCACGCAGCTTCGCGCTGCGCCGGGTGAGCAGCAGCGCCGGCGCTTCGCTCCACGGCGGCGCGCTGCACGCGAGACCGGGCACGCCGGCGCCCGGGCCTTCCTCGACGAGCGCCATCGCCACCGCGGCGTGGCGCCGGCCTTCGGTCGGCAACGCGCGCAGGTCGAGCGCAGCCAGGCTCGCGCCCAGGCGAGCGCGGAACGCCGCTTCCAGGCGCGGCGGGATGAGTTCCGAGGAGGGGGACATCCGGCAACGGGCCGATCGCTGCGCCCGGCAGCAGGGCCGCGACCGCACAGGCATCGCGCGGGCGCCCCGTGCATCGGCTCGAAGCGCGCGATGCTAACGGAGCGCTGTGCCGCCGTGCGCCCGACCCCGCCGCCGCCGGTTCGGCGCGACCGAAGTCTCGCCGCGGTCGGGGCTGCTTCCTGCGCAGCGCCGGACGCCGCACATTGCGCGTCGTCGCCCCTCAACCCTCGAGTCCACCCCGGAGCCTCCGCCATGCGCAGCTACCCCCGCAACAGCCCAGAAGCCGCCAACCGCCTGGTGGCGCTGGCCATGATCGCCGACGGCCACGTCTGCCGCTCGGAGCTCGACGCGGTGTGCCGCCGCGGCGCCGAGGGCGCGCCCGGTGTGCCGCCGCAGGAACTCGGCGCGGCGTTGCAGACGCTGTGCGAAGACCTGCTGCTCGGCGCGCCGGCCCAGGCCTCGCTCGCCTCGTGCGTCGACGACACGCTGATCGAGGCGCTCGTGCGCGAGGTCGACGATCCGGCGCTGCAGGACCGCGTGCTGGAGGCCATCTCCGCCGCGGCCCGGGCCGACGGCGTCGTCTCCGAGGGCGAGCAGACCGTCATCGACGTGCTGCGGCGCAGCTGGTCGATCGCGCCACCGCGCGGCACCCTGGCGGCCGCAGCGGATCGGTGAAGGGCCGGCTGCGCAACCGATGCCGCAGTTCGAGCCGGTCGTCCTGTTCTTCCTGCTCGGCGCGCTGGCCGGATTCGCGCGTTCGGACCTGCGCGTCCCCGGTGTCCTCTACGAATCGCTGAGCATCTTCCTGCTGTTGGCCATCGGCCTGAAGGGCGGCGTGGAGCTGGCGCGCCACCCGCTCGCATCGGTGGTGGGGCCGGCCTTGGTGGTGGTCGCCGCCGGGGCGCTGATCCCGCTGGTGGCATACCCGGTGCTGCGCCGCGTCGGCCGCCTGCCGAGGGCCGATGCGGGTTCGATCGCCGGCCACTACGGCTCGGTGAGCGTGGTCACCTTCGCCGTCGGCACCACCTACCTGGCCCGCCTGGGCCACGAAGCCGAGGGCTACATGACCGTGCTGCTGGTGCTGCTGGAGTTCCCGGCGCTGGTGATCGGCGTGCTGCTGGCGCGGCGCGGTGAGGCCGGCACGCCGTGGCGCAAGGTGCTGCACGAGGTCGTCGCCGGCAGGAGCATCGTCCTGCTGCTGGGCGGGCTGGCCATCGGCTGGCTCGCAGGCCCGGGCGGCATCGCGCCGCTGGACCGCCTGTTCTTCGACCTGTTCAAGGGCGTGCTCGCCTTGTTCCTGCTCGAATTGGGGCTCGTCGCCGCCAGCCGCTTCGGCGAGCTGCGCCGCGCCGGGCCGTTCCTGATCGGCTTTGCGATCGGCATGCCGCTCGTTGCCGCGGGGCTGGGCGTGGCCACCGGCGTGGCGATCGGCTTGTCGGTGGCCGGGGTGACGCTGCTGGCCACGCTGTATGCGAGCGCGTCGTACATCGCCGCGCCGGCGGCGATGCGGCTGGCCTTGCCCCAGGCCAACCCGGCGCTGTCGATCGGCGCGGCGCTGGGCATCACCTTCCCGTTCAACCTGCTGGTCGGAATCCCGCTGTACCACCGCCTGGCGCAGCAGGCCCTGCCATGAGCCTTCCCCTGCGAGAGCCCGAGCCGGGCCCGTGCCGGCTGCTGACCATCGTCTGCGAGGCGGCGCTCGAAGTGACGCTGTTGCCCGAACTCGAAGCCCTGGGCGCGCGCGGCTACACGGTGACCGACGCGCGCGGCAAGGGCAGCAGCGGGCGGCGCGACGCCACCTGGGGTCCGCACGCCAACATCCGCATCGAGGTGCTGTGCAGCGGCAAGACGGCCGCCGCGATCTGCAAGGTGCTGCGCGATCGCTACGACGACAACTACTCGATGGTGCTGTTCGTCGCCGACGTCGAGGTGCTGCATCCAGGCAAGTTCTGAACGCGCCGGCCGCGGTGGCCCGCGCCGCGGCGCGCTCACTGCGCGGGCACGTGCGCGCGCGCCGCGGCCAGGACGCGCAGCACCAGGGGATGGTGCAAGCCGCGGCGCGAGCGGATGGCGTGGATCTCCTCCAGCAGGCCGTCGCTGCGGCCCACCAGGCGCAGACCGCGCACGGCCTCCAGGTCGGTGGCTCCGAGCGCCGTCACCGGGAACACGCCCATCCCCTGCGCGGCGAACAGGCTCAGCAAGGCACTGTCCTCGAACTCGCCGACGACGCGCGGGCGGATGTCGTTGGCCTCGAACCAGCGCTCGATGCGCCCGCGCATCGCGCCGTGCGCGGTGGGCAGCAGCAGCGGCAGCCCGGCCAGGCTGGCGGGGAAGCCTTCGACATGCGCCTTGTGCACCAGCGTCGACGGCCCGTACCAGTCGACGCGCGAGACCATCAGCCGCTCGCTGCTCAGGCGCAGGCTCGAGTTCTGCGCCGGCGGCTGGCACGCCAGCACCACGTCCAGGCGATGCAGCGCCAGCTCGGCCATCAGATCGTCGACCTTGCCCTCGTGGCACAGCAGCTTCAGCGACGGCGTATCCAGGACCGGCTTGAGCAGCACGTGCGCGGCGAGCTTCGAAAGCCCGTCGGAGAGGCCCACGGCCAGCCGCGCCGCCTGGCCCGAAGCGGCCGCGGCGGCTTCCTCGGCCACCCGTTCACCGAGCTGGAAGATCTCCTCGGCGCGCGCCAGCACCGCCTGCCCGGCGTCGGTCACGGCGACGCCGCGGCCCGCCGGCTTGAGCAGCTGATGCCCGAGCTCCTGCTCCAGCGCCTTCACCTGGGCGCTGATGGTCTGGATCGCCATGTCCAGGCGTTCGGCGGCGCGGGCGAAGCCGCCTTCCTTGGCGACCACCCAGAAGTAGTACAGGTGCCGGTAGTTCAGCATCTTCCTGGCGGGCCGGTCGGCGTGGCGGGTTGGCTCACTTCGGAACGACCGAAGCCGCACTCACTTTAGCGCTGCTCGCAACGCTGCCGGAAGGCCGCGACGATGGCGGGCAACGCCAAACGCAACTGCGGACTCCTCCCATGCACTTCCTGCACGTCCTCTGGCTCGGCATGCCCGTATGGATCTGGCTGGCCTTCATCGGCGCCGTGCTGGCCATCCTCGCGTTCGACCTCGGCGTCATGCACCGCGACTCGCATGCGATCGAGGTCTCCGAGAGCCTGAGGATGTCGGCGCTGTACATCGGCCTGGGCCTGGCGTGGGCCGGCGCCGTCTGGTGGATCTACGCGCACTACGGCGATGCGGGAGCGCTGGACCCGCAGATCGCCGCCGCCGCCACGCCCGACGAGCGCGCCTGGACGGCCGTCGAGCTGTACCTCACCGGCTACCTGGTCGAGAAGACGCTGGCCATGGACAACGTCTTCATCATCTCGATGATCTTCACCTACTTTTCGGTGCCGCGCGAGTACCAGCACCGCGTGCTGTTCTGGGGCATCGCCGGCGTGATCGTGCTGCGCGCGCTGATGATCGGCGTGGGCGCCGCGTTGGTGATGCAGTTCACCTGGATCATGTACGTGTTCGGCGCCGTGCTGCTGGCCACCGGCGTCAAGATGCTGCTGATGATCGACCACGCGCCCGATGTCGCCGGCAACCCGCTGCTGCGCCTTCTGAAGAAGCACCTGCGCGTCACCGGCGAACTGCACGGCCAGGCCTTCACGGTGCGCCGGCCGGACCCGCGCACCGGCAAGGTGGTGCTGTTTGCCACGCCGCTGCTGCTGTGCCTCATCCTCGTCGAGGCGGCCGACCTGGTGTTCGCGATCGACTCGGTGCCGGCGATCTTCGCCATCACGCCCGACCCGTTCATCGTCTACACGAGCAACATCTTCGCCATCCTGGGCCTGCGCGCGCTGTACTTCGCGCTGGCCGCGGTGGTGCACCGCTTCCACTACCTCAAGGTGGCGCTGGCACTGGTGCTGGTGTTCATCGGCGCCAAGATCTTCCTCGGCGACTGGCTCTTCGCCGGCAAGGTGCCCGCGTCGCTGAGCCTGGCCACGACCGGCGCGCTGCTCGCCAGCGGCATCCTGTACTCGCTGTGGAAAACACGCGCGGCGGCGCGGCGCTGAGCACCGCGGCTGCCGGCAGCCGGCCGCCGGCAGCCGGAAAGACAAGGGCCCGCGCGCGGGCGGGCCCTTGGATGGATTGGTGCCGGTGAAGAGAGTCGAACTCCCGACCTTCGCATTACGAATGCGCTGCTCTACCAACTGAGCTACACCGGCGCGAACGAAGCGCAGGATTATAGGGGCCCGGCCTGCCCCGGCCCACCCGCGCCGCGCCGCTTGCCCCCGCTTGCTACAGTGCACCTCCTTCGCACGGCATGGAGAGAACGTGATGGCAGGGCGCTGGTTCGAGCAGTTCTCGGTAGGCCAGGTGTTCGAGCACGAGATCCGGCGCACGCTCACCGAGTCGGACAACATGTGGTTCAACGGCGCCACCTGCAACCCGGCGGCGCTGCACATCGACGCCGAGTACTGCAAGGGCACCGAGTTCGGCCAGCCTCTGGTGAACAGCCTGCTGACGCTGGGCCTGGTGATCGGCCTGTCGGTGCACGAGACGACGCTGGGCACCACGGTGGCCAACCTCGGCATGACCGACACGCGCTTCCCGAAGCCCGTGTTCCACGGCGACACGATCCACGTGCGCACCACGGTGAAGGAGGTGCGAGAGAGCAAGAGCCGCCCCAACGCCGGCATCGTGACCTTCTGGCACCAGGGCTTCAACCAGCGCGGCGAGGAGGTGTGCTCGACGCTGCGCCAGGCGTTGATGCTGCGCCGGCCCGCCGCCAAGGCGGCGCCGGGCGCGGCAGCCTGAGCGGAGCACGAAGGCCATGGCAACCCTGCGCTCGATGCTCTTCGTGCCCGCCGACAGCGAACGCAAGCTGGCCAAGGGCGAAACGAGCGCCGCCGATGCGCTGATCCTCGACCTCGAGGACTCGGTGGCCGAATCGCGCAAGCCGCTGGCGCGCGAGATGGCGGCGCGCTTCATCGGCGAGCGCGCGGCGCACATCGCGCCGCGCCTGTACGTGCGCATCAACCCGCTGGACACGCCCTTCGCGATGGCCGACCTCGCGGCGGTGGTCGCACCGGGCCTGGCCGGCGTGATGCTGCCCAAGATCCGCAGCGCGGCCGACCTCGTGCGCTTGTCGCACGGCCTGGACGCGCTGGAGGCGCGTGCCGGCCTCGCTGCGGGCTGCGTCGCCATCGTTCCCGTGGCCACCGAGACGGCCGAAGCGATGCTGACGATGGGCAGCTTCGTCGGCACGGCGCTGCCGCGGCTGGCCGGCATCACCTGGGGTGCCGAGGACCTGTCCACCGCCATCGGCGCCGTCGCCAACCGCGACGAGGACGGGCAGTACTCGCCGCTGTACCAGCTCGCCGCCTCGCTGTGCCTGGCCGCCGCGGCCGCCGCCGGCGTGCCCGCGATCGACACGCTGCACGCCGACTTCAAGGACTCGGCCGGTCTCGTTGCCACCAGCCGCACGTCGCGGCGGCGCGGCTTTCGCGGCCGCCTGGCGATCCACCCTGACCAGGTGGTGCCGATCAACGAAGCCTACTCACCCAGCGCCGCCGAACTCGCGCACGCGCGCCGCATCGTCGAAGCGTTCGCCGCCAACCCCGATGCCGGCACGCTGAGCCTGGACGGCGCGATGATCGACAAGCCCCACCTGACGCAGGCGCGGCGTACGCTGGGGCTGGTCCGGTAAGTCCGCTCGCGCCGCCTGCCCTTCGATGTCCGATTTCGCCGCCAGCCTGGCCACCGCAGCCACGCTCATCACCGACGCCGAGCCGCACCTCGTGCAGACCGTGGCGTTGTCGCTGCAGGTCAGCGGAACGGCCACGGTGATCGGCGCCGCGGTCGGACTGACGGCCGGCGCCGCGTTGGCGGTGGCGCGGTTCCCTGGCCAGGGCGCGCTGGTGGCGGCGATCAACACGACGCTGGCGATGCCCTCGGTGGTCCTGGGCCTGGTGGTCTACCTGTTGCTGTCGCGCGCCGGGCCGTTGGGGCACTGGGGCATCCTCTTCACGCCGCCGGCGATGGTCATCGCGCAGAGCCTGCTCGTCGTGCCGCTGGTGGCGGTGCTGGCGCGGCGGCTGGTGCTGTCGGCTCTGGCCGAGGGCGGCGACCAGTTGCGTTCGCTGGGCGCCGGGCCGCTGGCCAGTGCCGCCCTGTTGCTGGTGCACGAGCGCTTCGGCGTGCTGACCGTCGTGCTCACCGCCTTCGGCCGCGCCATCTCCGAGGTGGGTGCGGTGATGATCGTCGGCGGCAACATCGACGGCGTCACCCGCGTGATGACCACCACCATCGCCCTGGAAACCAGCAAGGGCGACCTGCCGCTGGCGCTGGCGCTGGGCCTCGTGCTGCTGGCCGTGGTGGCGGCGCTCAACGCAGTGATCGGCCTGCTGCAACTGCGGCAGCGATGGCGCGGCGCGCCGGCCGAAGCGTGGGCCTGACCCGATGAGGGCAGCCTTGCCGACGGTGCAGGCAACCCTGGGCGGCCTGCGTCCGCCGCTGGTGACGCTGCGCGGCGCAGGCGTGCACTATGGCGCCGTGCAGGCGCTCGCGGGCGTCGACCTCACGCTGCGCCGCGGCGACCGGTTGGCGCTGGTGGGCGCCAACGGCTCGGGCAAGACGACCCTGCTGCGCCTGCTGCACGGCCTGCCCGGCGCCGGCGTCGTGCAGGGCGAGCGCGTCGCGCACGCGCTGGCGCCCGACGGCAAGCCGTGCCGCTTCGCGATGCTGTACCAGCGGCCGTTCCTGCTCGACCTGAGCGTGCGCTGGAACGTGCTGATCGGGCTGTGGCTGCAGCGGCAGCCCGGCACCGAGGGCCGCGCGGCGCGCAACGAGCGCTGCCGCCTCGCGCTGGAGCGCGTGGGGCTGGCCCGCCTGGCAGGTCGGCGCGCCCGCTCGTTGTCGGGCGGCCAGCAACAGCGCCTGGCGCTGGCACGCGCCTGGGCCCAGGCCCCCGACGTGCTGCTGCTCGACGAGCCCACGGCCAGCCTCGACCCCGGGGCCAAGCGCGAAGTCGAGGTGCTGATCGGTGAATTCGCCGACGACGGCGTCACCGTCGTGATGAGCACGCACAACCTCGGCCAGGCCAAGCGGCTCGCCACGCGCGTGGCCTGTCTCGAAGGCGGCCGGTTGCTCGCCGATGCACCGGTGGACCGCTTCTTCGACAGCGACGAAGATCTGCCCGAAGCCGTGCGTCAGTTTCTCCGAGGTGAACTGCCCTGGACCACCTGAGCCGGCGGGGCCGCCGCCTCGCCCGCGCTGCTTGCAGCCGCAGCGCAGGCGCACGATGTGCCGGTGCGCGAGGGCGTCGCGTGCGAGGCCGTGGCCGGTGCGGACGCTACGGGCCCACCAGCCGCAGCGACAGCATCACCGCGCGCGGTGCGCCGGTCTCGTAGAAGCGGCCGTTGCTCTCGTTGACGATGACGCTGCCGGCGTAGCGGCGGTCCAGCGCGTTGTCCACGCGCAGCAGCCACTCGGCGCTCCAGCCGCCGCCGGCCAGCGCCGGCACCGGTAGCCGGTGCGACCAGCGCAGGCCCAGCAACGTGTACGGCGCGGCCGCTTCGGTGTTGGTGTCGTTGGCGGTGAGAGCGCGCGCGTGCCGCACTTCGGCACCGAACTCGCCGAAGGCGGCGCTGCGCCAGGCCGCCTCGGCGAACGCGGTGCCGCGCTGCGTGCCGGCGATGCGGTTGCCGGCCGGCACGCGCAGCGTCGGCGCTGCGCACGGCACGCCGGCGCAGACGAGGAAGTCGTCCTTGTACTTCGCGTCCAGGGCACTGGCGGCCAGCGCCGTGCGCCAGGCCGGCAGCGGCTGCCAGCGCGCCGCCACTTCGAGGCCGCGCCGCACGGTGCGGCCGACGTTCTGGAACGCCGAGCGCCCGCCGGCGTTGGTGGCGACGCCGATCTCGTCGTCGACGCGCACGTCGAACGCGGCAACGTCGATCTGCACGCCCTCGCCGCGCCACTTCGCACCGGCCTCGACCTGCTTGCTGCGCTGCGGCTGCAATGTCGTGTTGAAGCCGCCGCTGCCGTCGAAGCGATAGGCCAGCTCGCCGAGCGTGGGCGACTCGAAGCCGCGCGCCGCCGACAGGTGCAGCTTCAGGCCCGGCGCGGCGTCGAAACGCAGGCCGAGCACCGGGTTGGCGTAGTCGAAGCGGCGGCTTCCCGAGTCGTCACCGTTCGCCAGGTAGGCGTCGGCGGCGGAGAGCCGGACGCGGCCGCTGCGCACGCCGGCGCCGAGCGACCAGGCCGGGGCGAAAGCCCACTCGGCCTGGAGGTAGGCGTCGTCGCTGGCGGCGCGGTTGGTCTCGCTGCGTCGCAATTCGCCGACAACGCCCAGCGCGGTGGGCGCGGCTGCGGGGCCGGTGAAGTTGTCGTAGCCGCGGCGGTCGTCGCGCTGGCGGTCGAGCGCGACGCCGGCGACGACATCGACGCTCGCCAGCGCCAGCCTCACCCGCGCCTCGGCGCCGTGGTAGCCGCGCGAGAAGTCGATGACGCCGCCGCCGTGGTTGCAGAACGCCGGCCGCGGCGGCGCGGCCGGGCACGCCGCGACGCTGCCCTGCGTGCCCGCCGGGATCGCGAGGGCCTGCATCACGTCGCGCCGGCCCGCGTAGAGCGCAAGCTGCGCCTCGCGCAGCACGCCGCTGCCGTAGCGGTGCAGCCAGCGCGCGCCGGCTTGCGTCTGTTCGGTGGTCTTGCGGGTGTCGAACAGCGCCGCCTGCGGCGTGGTCTGCAAGGGGTCGGCATCGAACTGCGCGCGCGTCAGGCCGAGGGGGTCCTGCGCCGGCTGGTCGAGGTGGTTCAGGGTGACGAGAAGCGAGTCGGCCGCGCTCGCCTGCCAGTGCACGCGCGCGTTCGCGAGCTGCCGCTTCGCTTCGCTGTGCGGGCGAAAGCCCTCGGCTTCGAGCGCCGCGGCGCCAAGGCGCAGGTCCACGCCTGGGGCGAGCACGCCTTCGCCTTGCACTCGCAACTGGCGCAGGCCGAATGAACCGGCGTCGGCTTCGCCCTCGAAGCGCGTGCCCCTCACCGGCGCGCTGACCAGCGAGATGACGCCGCCGGAGCTGTTGCCGTACAACACCGAGAACGGGCCGCGCAGCACTTCCACCCGCTCGGCGCCGGAGAGGTCGAAGTGCGACACCTGGCCCTGGCCGTCGGGGCCGCTGGCGGGGATGCCGTCGCTGTACAGGCGCACGCCGCGCACGCCGAAGCCGGCGCGGGCGCCGAAACCGCGCGAGCTGATCTGCAGGTCCTGCGCATAGTTCCAGCGGTTCGCAGCCACGATGCCCGGCACACGCGCCAGGCTCTCCGACAAGTGCACCAGCGGGCCGGCCGAGCGCAGCTCGCCGCGGCCCACCGCGCCGATGGCATAAGGCGCATCGGCGATGGTCCGTTCGACCACCGAGCCGGTGATGACGACGCGGGGGCCGGCTTCGTCGGGGTCGGCCGCAGCGGACGCGGTCGTTTGCGACCACGCTGGCGCACCGGGAGCGATCGCCAGCGCCAGCATCGTCAGGCTGCGGCAACAGCCGCAACGGCGGCAACAGCAGGAACGGCTCGGCCGGCAGGAACCGCGGACAGTCATGGCGCGAATGATGCGGGTGCGTCGCACTCCGCCAAGCTAGGGCAAGCCCGCCGACAGGCAACGACAATGGCCGCCATGGACGACGGCAGCGACAACGGCAAGCGCGGTGCCCGCGGCGACCGGGCGGGAGCGCGCGGGCACGAGGCCGCCGATTCGCTCGGCGACGAGCAGCTTCTGCGCTACTCGCGCCACCTGCTGCTGGACGACATCGGCATCGAGGGCCAGCGCCGGCTGCTCGCCTCGCACGCGCTCGTCATCGGCGCCGGCGGGCTCGGTTCGCCGGTGGCGCTGTACCTGGCCACGGCCGGCGTCGGCAGGCTCACGATCGTCGACGACGACACCGTCGACCTCACCAACCTGCAGCGACAGGTGGCGCACAACCTGTCGCGCCTGGGCTTGCCGAAGACCGACTCGGTGCGGCAGACGATCGCCGCCATCAACCCGGACGTGCAGGTGCGCGCCTTGCGCCGGCGCGCCGACGCCGCGGCGCTGGCGCAGTGGGTGGCCGAAGCCGACGTGGTGCTCGACTGCAGCGACAACTTCGCCACCCGGCAGGCGGTGAACGCCGCCTGCGTGCGCGCCGGCAAGCCGCTGGTGAGCGGCGCCGCGATCGGCTTCGACGGCCAGGTCTCGGTCTATGACCGTCGCCCGGGCCTGGCGCGCGAGAGCGACAGCCAGCGGCCCTGCTACGCGTGCCTGTTCCCGCCCACCGCCACCTACGAGGAGACGGCGTGCTCGACGATGGGCGTCTTCGCGCCGCTGGTGGGCATCATCGGCACCGTGCAGGCGGCCGAGGCGCTGAAGCTGCTGACCGGCGTGGGCCCTTCGCTGGCCGGGCGGCTGCTGATGCTCGACGCGCGCGCGATGCGATGGGACGAGGTGCTGCTCGCGCGTCAGGAGGGCTGTCCGGTCTGCGGCGGCACCGCCGGCGCCTGAGCGGCGGCGGCCGCCTGCTCGCGCTGCAGGTGCCAGTCCACCAGCAGCCGCATCAAGCCAAGCGATGCCCAGTGCAGGTGCATGAGGCCGAGCATGCCGTTCCTGTGCAGCTCGCCGATCACGCTGTCGGACAGCTTCAGGACCTTGTCCTGGTCGATGGTGAGAAAGCCGTCCACCGAGTGCCTGCGGCCGTCGGGCAGCGTGGCGTCGAAGCGCCTGTCCTGCAGCAGCTCGAGCTCGAGCAGGCGCTCGCCGAAGCGGCGCGTGTTCTGGATCTCGCCTTCGAGCAGTTCGAGGTGCTGCTGCATGGCCTTGAGCACCTGCGCCGGCTGGCCGTCGGCTTCGAACAGCGGCAGCGCGCGATCGTTGCCCAGGCCCTTCCAGGCCATGTCGACGCACACGGCGAAGCGCTCGTCGTCGACGCGGCCGATGCAGAACGGGTACGCCTGCAGCACGGCCGGCTTGTAGCTGGCGCGCCAGCCGCGCGCGCCGGTGCCGGCTTCGGGCCCCTGGACGTACAGGTTCTGCGCCGGCAGCACGCCGAGCACGGCCACCGGCGCCACCAGGTCGCGCCCGTCGGTCCCCTTGCCGGCACGCACGAAGACGATCGGATACTCGCGGGACACGTCGGTGAACTCGGTGGCGGCCACGAAGATGGCGTTCAGCCCCTCGGCCACGGTCCAGTCGGTGACGGGGAAGTCGACCTTGAGCTGGCGGTGCTGCTGGTGGTCCAGCGCCACGGCCTGGCGGTGCAGTTGCGGGTTGATCAAGGGGTCTCTCCTGGAGCGTGGGGAAGCGGGGCCGAGGCGGCGGCGTCTTCGAGCGCCGACACGAGAACCTTGTCGACGCGCTTGCCGTCGAGGTCGACGACCTCGAAACGCCAGCGGTCCCATTGCACCGCGTCGGCGGTGCGCGGCAGGCGGCCCAGCAGCAACATGATCATGCCGGCCAGCGTGTTGTAGCGGCCGCGGTCCTCCTCGGGCAGCTCCTTGATCTCGAGGCGGTCCTTCAGCTCGGGCACCGGGATCAGCCCGTCCATCAGCCAGCTGCCGTCGGCGCGCCGCACGGCCCAGGCGCCGTCCTCGTCGGCGGGCGTGGAGAACTCGCCGGTGATCGCCTCGAGCAGGTCGCGCTCGGTGATGACGCCTTGCACCGCGCCGTACTCGTCGACGACGAAGACGAGCTCGGCGTTGCTCTTGCGGAAATGCTCCAGCAGCTCCATCCCCGACAGCGTCTCGGGAACGAACACCGGCGGCTCGATCAGCGCCGCGATGTCGGGCTTCCTGCCGCGCGCCAGCGGCGGCAGCAGGCGGTGCAGGCCGAGCACGCCGACCACGTCGTCCAGCGAGCCGCGGCACACCGGCAGCCGCGTGTAGCCGCTGTCCGTGGCGCGCTGCAACAGCGTCTCCAGCGGCTGCTCCAGCTCCAGCCACTGCACGTCGGCGCGCGGGATCATCATCGAGCCGATCTGCCGCTCGTCGAGGCGGAAGACGTTGCGCACCATCTGGTGCTCCTGCTGCTCGATGACGCCGGCGTCGACGCCTTCTTCCAGGCTGGCGGCGATCTCCTCCTGCGTGACGGCGCGCGCGGCGTCTTCGCGGATGCCGGCCAGCCGCAGCACGCCCTGCGTGGCGAAGCTGAGCAGGCTCACCAGCGGCCGCGTGGCGGTGGACAGCGCCATCATCGGCGGCGCGACGATGCGCGCCACCGTCTCCGGGTAGAGCTGGCCCAGCCGCTTGGGAACCAGCTCGCCGAAGATGATGGTGAGCACGGTGATCAGCAGCACCACGAGGCCGGTGGCGGTGTAGCCGGCCGGAACGGCCCCCAGGCCCGAGTGCTGCGCCAGCCAGCGCGCCAGCGGCTCGGCGAACGCCGCTTCGCCGACGATGCCGTTGAGGATGCCGATCGAGGTGATGCCGATCTGCACGGTGGAGAGGAACTTCGTCGGGTGCTCGTGCAGGTCCATCGCCGCCTGGGCGCCGTTCTCGCCGGCCTCGACCATCACCTGCAAGCGCGCCTTGCGACTGGCCGACAAGGCCATCTCCGACATCGCGAACAGGCCGTTGATCAGGATCAGCAGGACGAGGAGCGTGGATTCCATGCGCACCGCGCGTGGCGCGCGGCTGTCGGCCCAGGGCTTTGGCGACGGCGGCGCCCGGCGGAGGAACGTTGCGGGGGGCGGCAGCGTAGCAGAATCGATGCGTGCCCTGCCTTCACGTCCGCCTCGCTCGCCGCTCCCGCACGGGGCCATGGCGCTGAGATGCTGCACCTTGTCGGCGACCTGCAAGGATGCGACCGCGCCTTCGAGCGGCTGCTGGCCGAGATCGACTTCTCGCCTTCGCGCGCCCGCCTCGTGGTGCTGGGCGACCTCGTCAACCGCGGACCGGGTTCCCTGGCGGTGCTCAAGCGCCTGCGCGGCTTCGGCGATGGCGCCGTCACCTGCCTGCTGGGCAACCACGACCTGCACCTGCTGGCAGTGGCGCACGGCGCGCGCACGCTGCACGCCGGCGACACGTTCGCCGACGTGCTGGCCGACAGCGACCGCGACGCCCACCTCGAATGGCTGCGCACGCGGCCGCTTGCCTGCGAAGCGGCCGGCTGGCTGTGCGTGCACGCCGGAGTCGTGCCGCAGTGGCGCGCCGAGGACACGCTGGCACTGGCCGGCGAGGTGGCTTCGGTGTTGCGCGGCCCCGCCCTGCCCGGCTTCCTGCACGCGATGTACGGCGACACGCCGGTGCGCTGGTCAACGGCCCTGGAAGGCACCGAGCGTTGGCGCTTCGTCGTCAACGTGCTGACGCGGATGCGCTTCTGCACCCCCGCGGGCGACCTCGACCTGAAGACCAAGGAAGGCGCGGGCGCCGCGCCGAGCGGCTATTGGCCCTGGTTCGACGTGCCCGGCCGCCGCAGCGCCGGGCAGCCGATCGCCTGCGGCCACTGGAGCACGCTCGGGCTCGTCGAGCGGCCCGACCTGCTGGCCATCGACACCGGTTGCGTCTGGGGCGGCAAGCTCACCGCGGTGCGCGTGGACGGCGGCCGGCGCGAGATCGTCCAGGTGCCGTGCGAGCAGGCGCAAAGGCCCGGCGCCTGACGCGCGCTGCCTGGGCGGCGAGACACAGGCAGAATCGCGCCCTGACCCCGGAAGCGTGGCCGAGCGGTTTAAGGCACCGGTCTTGAAAACCGGCGACGGGCAACCGTCCGTGAGTTCGAATCTCACCGCTTCCGCCAGCGCAAGTGTCGGTGTGTGGGACTCGGCTGCTCGCCCGCCACCCCTTGGAGTCGACCGCATGACCTTGCACCGCGCCGCGATCACCGAGGCGTACGACCCGATCGGCCGCACGCGGGCGAAATGACCGCAGCGCCTTTCGGCAAGGACACCCCGGTCGGCTTCATCGGCCTGGGCGTCATGGGCACGGGCATGGCGCAGTGCCTGCTGCGCGCCGGCCACCGCCTGCACGTCTACGCCCGGCGGGCGCAGGCGGCGCGGCCCCTGGTCGAGGCGGGCGCGCGCGAGTCGGTCTCGCCGGCCGCGCTGGCGCGCAGCTGCCCGCTCGTGTTCCTGTGCCTGTCCGACGACGCGGCCGTCGAGGACGTGCTCTTCGCGGCGGAGGGGCTCGCCGCCGGTCTGGCGGCCGGCGCCTGCGTCGTCGACACCAGCAGCATTGCCGCGGCCAGCGCGCGCCGCTTCGCCGCACGGCTGGCGCATCAGGGCGTCACCTACCTCGACGCACCCGTCAGCGGCGGCCAGCAAGGCGCACACAGCGGTACGCTGAGCTGCATGGTCGGTGGCACTGCCGAGGCGGTGCAAGCCTGCCGCGAGGTGATGCAGTCGTTCTGCAAGGCGGTCGTGCACGTGGGCAGCATCGGCGCCGGCCAGGCCGTGAAGGCTTGCAACCAGGTCGCCGTGGCCGGCGCGATGCTGGGGGTGGCCGACGCCATCGCGCTGGCGCTGTCGCAGGGCGTCGATCCGCAGACGATGTGCGCGGTGCTCCTGGACGGCACGGCGCGCAGCTTCGCGCTCGAGAAGCACGGGCCAAGGATCATCGCCGGCGACGTGCAGCCCGGCTTCCGCGCGCGCCTGATGCGCAAGGACCTGCGCATCGCGCTGGAGACGGCCCGGGCCGGGGGCACCGCGCTGCAAGGCGCGGCGCTGGCCGAGCGCCTGGTCGGTGAACTGTGCGACAGCGGACGCGGCGAACTCGACTGGAACGCGATCGGCCTGCTGGTGCAGCAGAAGAAGCCGGCTTCCTGAGGGCCCGTCAAGGGCCGCTCGGCCCCTGGCCAGCGCGGCCATGCCGGGCGGCGTCGGCTGCCTACGGCTCCAGCACGCGGATGCTGATCCTGGGCGCGTCACCCTCGTCTTCGAACGAACGCGAGTCCAGCGCCCGCAAGGCCCGTGC
The DNA here is from genome assembly GCA_016790425.1 of Rubrivivax sp. GTDB lineage: Bacteria > Pseudomonadota > Gammaproteobacteria > Burkholderiales > Burkholderiaceae_C > Rubrivivax. Next base: position 19,175 of record JAEUPF010000087.1, on the reverse strand, counting down.
CGAGGCCGAACCGAGTTCGCCCTGCAACTGCACGACGAAGCGCTCGCGCGGGGCGCCCTGGTTGTCGAAGGTCTCGGGCGTCGCCGGCGCCATCTCCCCCAGCGCCGCGTAGGCGGCGGCCAGGGCTGCGTCTTCGTCGCCGGGCAGTTGCCGGGCCGCGCCGCCGCGGTCGGCACCGTCGGCGTCGCTGTCGCCTTCTTCGCACAGCGCGGCCAGTTCGTTGAGCTCGGGCAGGTCCGTCGCGGCGGGCTCGCCGCCACCATGGTCGATCACCGCCGCCGTGCGGTAGGCGTCGGCCTCGGCGTCGGGGTCCATGTGTTCGCGGTCGATGATCGCCACCGCCATCTTCGAGCGCAGGTTGGCCAGCCCGACGGCGGACCAGTTGATGACGAGGTTCTCGAGTTGCTCGTGCGCGCGCTTGAGCACCGGCAGCGGCACCTTGTGCAGGACCTTCAACCCCTTCTTCGCGAGGGCCTGCTCGACAAACACGAGATGGCGCATCGTCGTGCGCGTCTCGGGCAGGTCGTTCAGCAGCGCGGCCAGCTCGGTGCGCACGAGCATCGTCTCCTCGTGCCGGCGGCGGCGCTCGGTCTCGCCGTGGTCGCCTCTTCCGCCCTTGGCCGGCGGCGCCTTGCGCTCGGCCAGCACCACGTGCAACTGGCCGCGCTCGCGCTTGAGCGTCACGTCGTGGCGGAAGAAGGCGGCGGCGCCATGGCGCAGCGGCGCCAGCCAGCGGTGGAAGATCGACATCGGGGCAGGTCGGCAGGAAAGCGAAGATCACGAGGGCCGCGGCGGCTTCACGTGTGCCGGCCTTCGGCTACCAGGCGTTCCTGCGTTTTCGTCGCAGTCTAGGCAGCGCTTGAGGCGCTGCCTTCGCCGAGGTGTTTCGCGCTGCGACGGCGCGGCGGCGGCCGTCGCACTTGCTTACATCGCCCCGCCGGGCGCCGGGCCGCGCGCCGCGCGAGGCCGCCGCGCTACGCGGTGCAGGTGCGGTTCTTCCCGGTGCGCTTGGCCTCGTACAGCCCGACGTCGGCGCGCTCGATGGCCGCCTCCATCGTCTCGCCCGGGCGCCATTCGGTGACGCCGGCCGAGAAGGTGACGAAGACCTCCTCGCCTTCGTGCATGAACAGGCTCGCCGAGAGCTTGCGCTGCAGCCGCGTCAGGGCCTGCTGCGCCTCGGCGATGGCCAGCCCGTGCAGCAGCACGACGAACTCCTCGCCGCCGTAGCGGGCGACGTCGTCACCGGGCCTGAGGCCCTTGCGCACCTGCGCGGCCAGCGCCTTCAGCGCCACGTCGCCGGCGCCGTGGCCGAGGCGGTCGTTGAGCTTCTTGAAGTTGTCGATGTCGATCAGCCCCACGGCCAGCGGCGTGCCGGCCGCGGCGGCGCGCGCGCTCGTCTCGGCGAAGCTCTGCTCCAGGCCGCGCCGGTTGGCCACCTGCGTCAGCGCATCGGTGCAGGCCTCGTTGGCCAGGCGCCCGAGTTCGGCTTCCAGGCCGCGCACGCGCGTCTCCAGTTCCACCGCCCGTTGGCCGTCGCGCACCAGCCGCTCGTGCGAGGCACCCACGGCCGTGCGCAGCTCGCGGGTGTCGGCCAGCATCGCCTGCACCACCGAAGTGAGGCCGTCGAGGCTGTCGGCGGCCTCGACGGCCGCGGCATGGCGCTCGATGGCCGATTCGAAGCCGCCGGCGTGCTGCTGCAAGGCGCCGGCCTCGCCGATCATGCCGGCCAGCAGCTGCTTCAGTGCCGAGCGCGCGGCCTCGCGGCCACGCTTGGCGTTGGCCTGGCGGGCACGCGTGTCGGCGAGCATGGCGCTCGCCGCACGCAGGCCGCGCACGTCGATCTCGTTGCCCAGATGCAGGCGCAGCGCCTCGCACTGGCCGCGCGACCAGGTCTCGTCTTCGGACAGTTCGACCAGCCCTTCGGACAACTCGCCGCACAGGGCCTTCAGCTGGCGCACGAACTCGTGCCGCTGGCCGAACCAGCGCTTCGCCTCGCCGAAGGCAGCTGCCAGTTCGGGCGGCGGCGCGGCTGCCGGGGCGGCTTCGATCGCGTCGCGGGTGCGCTCGTCGAGCAGCCGGTGGATGCGGCGCGAGAGCACGCTGCCGCGCTCATCGGCTTCGCCCAGTCCGGCGCCCACCGTCTCGCCGAGGGCGCGCATGACCGCAGCGGCCACGGCGGTGGAATCTTCGCCCGCAGCGCGGCGCCCGGATGCGGGCGCTGCCGCGGTGGCGGCAACCGCCGGCGAGGAGGTCGCTGCGCCGGCCGCCTCGGCCGTGTGGGTGCCATTCGCGGCGTTCGCGGTGTTCGCGGCGTTCGCGGCGTTCGCTGCGTTCGTGCCGCTCGCAGCGTGGGCCGCGTTCGCCGGCGGCGCTGCGGCGTCGGCGGCCACGGTGCCATCGAGCGCCCGGTCGGTTTCCCAGGTCTGCAGCAAAGCCGCCAGCCGTTGCGCCAGGCGGGCTTCGTCGCTGCGGCTGCCGTCGAGAACGCGGAAGAGGCTCTCCTTGCGCCGCGCCACGGTCCATTGGCGGCCGCCGCGCTCGAGGTTGCGCGCCAGCCGTTCGACCAGCGCTGGCCAGGGTGGCGTGGTCGCGGCGGCGCCCTTCGCACGCACCGGCAGGCCGCCCATCTCGTCGGCGTAGGCGCGGGCGTAGTTCTCGGGCGTGGGTTCCTGCTGCGCCTGCGCCAGCCGGCGCAACGCGCCCTTGGCCAGCGTGGCCACCGAAGGCGCGCTGAGCTCAGCGTTCATCGTGGCGCCCCCGGCCTCACCGGTACCGCCGTGCCGAGCCGGGAAGCTCGGTCACGGTGCCCGGGTCGCCTTCGATCGCCGCGGCGCCGATCCAGGGCGCCTTGCGCGGCAGCACGGTTTGTTCGAGCCAGCGTGCCAGTTCGTCGGGCAGCACGGCGCGGCTGAAGAGGTAGCCCTGCATGATGGTGCAGCCCAGGCGGTGCAGCACCTCCATCTGGCGCAGCGTCTCCACGCCCTCGGCGACGACGCGCAGGCCGAGCGAGCGCGCCAGCGCGATGATCGCCGAGACCACCGCCGAGCTCTGCGGCGTGATGCCCAGGTCGCGCACGAAGCTGCGGTCGATCTTCAGCTCCGAGATCGGCAGCGCCGTCAGGTAGGCCAGCGACGAGTAGCCGGTGCCGAAGTCGTCGATGGCAATCTCGACGCCGATCTCGTTCAAGCGGTGCAGTGAAGGGATCACGTTCTGCAATTCCTTCATCAGGTTGTCTTCGGTTATCTCCAGGCGGATGGCGCGATGCGGCACGTTGACGGCGGTGACGCACTGGTGGATGTGCTCCACGAGGTCGCTGCGCTCGAACATGTGCGTGGGCAGGTTGACGGCGATCGAGTCGTCGAAGCCGAACTGCTGCTGCCACACGCGCGCCTGCCGCGCCGCCTCGCGCAGCGCCCACTCCGACAACGGCACGATGAGGCCGGTGTCCTCGGCCAGCGGGATGAAGTCGCCCGGTGGCACCAGCTTGCCGCCGCGCAGCCAGCGCATCAGCGCTTCGGCGCCCACCATGCGCGAGGCGCGCACGTCGATCTTCGGCTGGTAGTGCAGCACGAGTTCGTTGCGCTCGATGGCGCGGAACAGCGCCGACTCGAGCTCGAGCTTCTCGCGCCCGCGCCCGGCCAGGTGCGGGCTGTAGATGGCGGTGGCGTTCTTGCCCTGCGCCTTCACCGAGTACATCGCGACGTCGGCGTTGCGCAGCAGGTCGACCACCGTCTGGCCGTCGCGCGGGTAGATCGCCACGCCGACGCTCGCGGTGACGAAGCACTCCTGGCCGCCGAGGAAGATCGGCTCGCGCAGCGCCTCGAGCATGCGTCGCGCCACGCTTTCGGCGTCGAGGTCCTCGGCGACTTCGGGCAGCAGGGCCACGAACTCGTCGCCGCCCAGGCGTCCCACCGCCTCCAGTGCGCGGTGGGTGCGGCTGCCGGCGTTGTCGATGGCGCCTTCCATCACCTGGTCGCTGTGGCGCACGCAGGCGCGCAGGCGCCGCGCCACCTCGACGAGCAGGTCGTCGCCGGCGCCGTGGCCGAGGGTGTCGTTGATGTTCTTGAAGCGGTCGAGGTCGATCAGCAGCAGCGCGCACTGGTGCTGCATGCGCCGTGCCACCTCGAGCGCGCGCTCGGCGCGCCAGATCAGCTGGCGCCGGTTGGGCAGGCCGGTCAGCGAATCGAAGTTCGCCAGGTGGCGGATCTTGTCCTCGGCGACGCGGCGGTCGGTCACGTCCTGCACGATGCCGGTGTAGCCCGCGCCGTGGCCGTGCTCGTTGAACTCCGGCTCGGCCTCGACACGCACGACGCGCTGGCGGCCGTCGCGCAGGATCAGCGGCACGTCCACCGCCACCACCGAGCTCTGGCGCAGGCTGGCGTGCAGCGTGCGCAGCAGCGTGCGCCGCTCGTCGGCGGGCACCATGCGCAGCAGCTTGCGCAGGCTCAGTTCCTCGTGCGGGCCGAACCCGCACACGCGCAGCGCCTCCACCGAGAGCTGCACGCCGCGGTGTTCACTGCGCCGCCACTCGAAGCTGCCCATGCGGGCGAGGTCCTGCGCACGCGCCAGCTCGGACTTGCGCCGCTCCAGCTCCATGCGGGTGCGGGCGCTGCGCAGCAGGTAGCGCAAGCGCCCGGCCAGCAGGCTCCACTGCGCCGCCTTGACGAAGAAGTCGGTGGCACCGGCCTCGTAGGCGCGGGCGATGGAAGCGTCGTCGTCGAGCCCCGTGAGCATCAGCACCGGCACGTTCTCGCACCCGGGCACGCGGCGCAGCCGGCGGCAGGTCTCGAAACCGTCCAGGCGCGGCATCATCGCGTCGAGCACCACGATGTCGGGGAGCTTGTGCGCCAGCAGCTCCAGCGCCCGCTCGCCGCTGGCGGCCTCGGTGATCTCGAAGCCGCGTTCGCGCAACGCGATGGCGGTGAGCAGCAGGTTGACTTCGTCGTCGTCGACGAGCAGCACCAGCGGTCGCTCGGGCAGGTCGTCGAAGGCGGAATTCGGCGGGGTCGTCATCACGGGCCGCGGCTCACGGGCGCAGGATACGGTGGACCGCGGCGAGCGCAGCTTCGCCGAGGGCGATCAACTCGGCCACATCGTGGGTTTGTGCCGTGCCCCCCTGGCGCAGGCGTTGTTCCAGCGCCTCGCAGGCGCGCGACAAGGCGAGCGCGCCGACGCTGGCCGACGACGACTTCAGCGTGTGCGCCAGCGCCGCCAGCGCGGCCGCCTGCGGCGCGCCCAGCTCGGCGCGCAGTTGCGCCAGCTGGCGCGTCAACGCCGCCTCGTAGGTGGCCAGCACGCGCGCCACGACGCCATGCCGACCCTCGGGGTCGAGCTCGCGCAGGCGGGCCAGCGCGGCGGCATCCAGCGCCTCGGGCGGCGTGGCGGGCGGGGGCGTCGTGCGGCTCATGCGGAAGGAAATGGCGGCAGCGAAGAAGCGAAGGTTTCTCGGGCGGTGCGCCGGTCACCTCGGTTGTGCCGCACCGCGGGGCGAGTGCCTTGCTGCGCTTCGGGCCGGCGGTCATTGTCGTGCGCCTTCCCGAAGGGCGGATGGCAAAGCGCCCGCGCCTCCGGCCCTGTTTCGGCCCCGCTGCAACGGACTTGAGCGAGCCGCACCTTTGCCCCGCGAGCCGGCGCGGACCGGTTCGTACAATTTCTCGTCATGTCCGATGGTGCTTGGCTGTTCGTCACCGTGGCCTTTGCGGCCTCGGCCGCAGCGTTCTACGCATGGGGGCGCCTGTCGGAACGCAAGGGGCACGCACGGCGGTCCGCGGCCGGGCCCGCTGCACCGGCCGCGCCCGGCCCTGCGGCTGCGCCAGCGGCCGCGTCGGCCGGGTCGGGGCAGGCTGCGGCCCCCCTCACCTCGCCCGCAGCGGCAACCGCCGCTCCCGCACGGGCAGGGGCGGCCGACGCCGCCGAGTGGGTCGAAGCGCTGGCCGGCGTGGCGCTCCTCGCCGCGCGCCAGCCGCAGGGGCTGGCCGTGGCCGCGCTGAACGCGCCGGCACGCACGTTGTGGCCGCACGCCGGCGCGGGCACGGCGCTGGACTCGCTGGCCGGCCTGTCGGCAGCGACGCGCGCGGCGCTCGAAGCGCTGGCCCCGGGCCAGTCGACCAGCTTCGACGGCTGGCGCGTCGCCATGCTCGGCGGCAGTGCCGGCGGCGGCGAAGGCGCGGCAGGGCCTGCGGCGTCGCCGGCGCGCTACCTCTTGACGCCGGTGGCGGCGCTGGCCGCCGAGGGCGACATCTTCGGCTCGACGCTGTCGCACGACCTGCGTGCGCCGATCCGCGTCGTCGAGGGCTTCACGCGCATCGTCAAGGAGGACTACGGCGCCCGCCTGGACCGCATCGGCAACGAGCACCTCGATCGCGTGCTGGGCGCCGCCGCGCGCATGAACCTGATGATCGACGCGCTGCTGACGATGGCGCGGCTGTCGGCGCAGCCGCTGGCGCGCCAGCCGGTGGACCTGTCGCAGCTCGCGCACCATGTGCTGGAAGACCTGCGGCGCAGCAGCGCCGCGCGCAACGTCGAGGTCGAGATCGAGCCGGGCCTTCGCACCAGCGGCGACCCGACGCTGCTGCGGCTGGTGCTGGAGAACCTGCTCGGCAACGCCTGGAAGTACACCGCGCGCACCGAGGGCGCGCGCATCGCGATGCGCAGCGCCACGCACCAGGGCGAGCGGGCCATCGCCGTCAGCGACAACGGCGCCGGCTTCGACATGCGCTCGGCCGACCGCCTGTTCGGCCTCTTTCAGCGCCTGCACAGCGCCAACGATTTTCCCGGGCACGGCGTCGGCCTCGCATCGGTGCGGCGCATCGTGCGCCGGCACGGCGGCGACATCTGGGCCGAGGGACGGCCGGGTTACGGAGCGACGTTCACCTTCACGCTGGGGTGATGCGCAGTAGCCGCGGGCCGGAAACCCAGCGGCCTGCGCTGAACGAACAGCGCCCTCACTCGCCGGCGCTGCGCGCCAGTTCCTCCACCGCTGCCACGAGCCGCTCGGCCTGTGCCGGCGCGCCGATGCCGAGCTCGGCGGCCAGGCGCTGCAAGCGTGCGAACGCCTGGGTGCGCGTCAGCGAGTGCCGGTGCATGAGGATGCCCACCGCCAGCGGCACGGCATCGGCCAGCGCATCTTCCACGCCACCCGTGGCGGGCGCGGCCGGCGCGAGCGCCGGCTCGGCCTTGATGCGCGCGAAGGCCGCTTCGACCCCGGGCACGATCTGCCCCACGTCCAGCGGTTTCACGAGGTAGGCCAAGGCCCCGAGCCGCTTGACCTCGGCCACGGTGGCCTCGTCGGAGAACGCGGACAGGAACATGAACGGGATGCGGTAGGCATCGCGCAGCGTCGCCGCCACGTCGAAGCCGCTCTTGCCTTCCATGCGGATGTCCAGCAGCGCCAGCTGCGGCCGGTGCTCGCGCGCCAACAGGATCGCGTCGTCGCCGTTGTCGGCGTCGATCACCTCGTAGCCGGCCTGCGCCAAGCCGTGCGCCACGGTGGCCAGCACCAACCGGTCGTCGTCGACGACCAGGATGCGGCCCTTGCTCGGGGGTTCGCCGGCCGGACCGTTCGCGGGCGGCGGGGCCGGCGCTGGACTCGCTGCGTCTGCCATGTGGGCATTGTGGCCCATGCGCACGGAGCCCCTCGCAGGGCACCTGGCGGCGCCGGCGCCGCGCCGGCCGTGCGCCGACGAGCCGGGTCCGCGCGCGCCGCTTCAGTTCAGCGTGGCGGGGGTTCGGGCCGCGCCACCGGCGCTCGCGCTGGCAGCCATCACGGCCGGCGCCGCGGCGCCCGCAACCTCCGACAGGCGCACGCTTGGCGGCTGCAGGCTGAGCGTGGCGACGACCGCGTCGCCTTCGTCAGCGAGCGTGAGCTGCGCGCCGCGGCGCGGCAGCAGCGCGCGCACCAGCCCCAGGCCCGAGACCCCGGCCGGCACGCGCCCCAGCGCGAACCCTTCGGGCAGCCGCCCCGGCGAGGCGACGCGGATGCGCACCTGCGCGCCTTCGTCGAGCACGAGGCAGTGCACCACGCCCGGGCCGCCGTGCTTGACGGCATTGGTCAGCAGCTCGTTGACGATCAGCGCCAGCGGAATCGCTTCGGCTTCGGGCAGCAGGTGCGCGGCCGTAGCCGCCGGCACCTCGATCGTGCGGCCGAAGGTGCGCTGCACCGCCTGCGCGATCGAGCCGACCAGCCGCGCCACGGCCAGCGGGCCGCCCTGCGCCGTCTGGCCCAGCGGGCCGCCCATCTGCAGGCCATACACCTGCGCGATCGCCTGCACCTGGCTCACCGCCTCGATCAGCACGCCGGCCACCTCGGGCCGGCGCTCGGCGTTCTGCTTCAGCAAGCCGGCCACGCCTTGCAGGTTGTTCTTGATGCGATGGTGCACCTCGCGCACCAGCACCTCGCGCTGCGCGATCGCCTCGCGCAGGCGGGCTTCGTTGGCGGCGCGCTGCTCGGTCACGTCGCTGGCCAGCAGCATCACCTGGCCGCTCTCGCCAAAGGCGTCTTCGGCCGAGCCGAGCGCGGCCAGCCGGCAGTCCCACACGCGCAGCGCCCCGGGCTCCGCGGCCCTGCCCTCGCCGCCCCCGCCCGCCGCGGCGCGGGCCGGCCCGCCATCGGCGGCGCCGGCGGCCTGGGCCGCACCGGGGCCTTCGCGCCACTCGTGCGTGGCGGCTTCGCCCGCGGCGACCGCACCGATCCACCCGGCCAGCGCCTCGCCGAGGGCGCGGTTGGGCAGGTTGGGCAGCGCGAGCACGGCGCGCTCGTTGCCGGCGCCGGCGTCGGCGATGCCGAACAGCACCGCCGCCGTGCGGTTGAGCTGCAGCAGGCGGCCGCGGCGCGCATCGAACAGTGCAATCGCCAGCGGCGCCGTCTCGATCAGCCGCTGCAGCGAGGCCTGTGCGCGCGCCATGTTCACCTCGGCCTGGCGGCGCCGTTCGATGTCCAGCAGCGCGAAGGTGAGCTGCGTGGCACCGGTGTCCAGCGTGCTCGCCACCGCGTTGCCGACGACCCAGAACTCGCGACCGTCGCGGCCGCGCAGGCGGCACTCGAAGGTGTCCAGCCGCTCTTCGCGCGCCCGCTGCCACCAGTCGATGCGGCGCAGCGGGTGGTCGGGCTCGGGCGTGGCGACGGTGTGGATCGGCTCGCCGACGAAATCGGCCAGCTCGCCGGCGAACATCCGCCGCGCCGAGCGGTTCATCCACTCGATGCCGCCGACGCCCACCGTGACGATGCCCACCAGCACCGAGTTCAGCACCGCGCGCGTGCGCTCGGCCTGCGCCGCCAGCGCCTCGCGGGCACGGTGCCGCTCGTCGACGTCGACGAAGGAGCCGATCGTCGCTGCGCTGTTGCGGCCCGACGCCGGCTCGCCGGCGGTGGCGGTGTCCAGCGTGCGCACCGCCACCTGCACCCAGCGCAGGCTGCCGTCGCGCTGGCGCAGCAGCCGCTCGCCGGCGAAGCGGCCCGATTGGCGCAACGCGCTGGCGATGCGGGCCTCGAAGTCGACGCAGGCGCGCGCGTCCTCGTACAGCTCGGCCGGGTCGAGGGTGGACAGCTCGGGCACCGCGTAGCCGGTGAGCTGCGCCATCGCCTGATTGGCGCGCTCGAAGTGCGCCCCGCGCTGCACGACCATGCCGACATCGGAGAGGTTGAAGACAAGCTCGCGGTCCGACAGCGCCCGCTCCAGCTCGGCCTGCTGCGCCTTCAGGCGCGTGATGTCGGTGAGCACGGCCACCGCCTCGCTGCCTTCGCCCTCGCCGCTGCCCTCGGCGCGGCGCAGCGAGAAGGCGACCCAACGCGTGGGCGGTGCGGCGCCCGTGCCGGCCGGGTCGGCACCGGCCGTGGCCAGCTCGATCTCGACGTCGTAGGGCTCGTCGCCGCGCAGCGCAGCCAGCGCCTGGGCGATGACCGGCGCCGGCACGCCACGGCCGGCGAGGATCTCGTCCAGCGTCGCCCCGGCGGCGGCGCCGGCGACGAAGCCGAGCATGCGCTCGAACGGGCGGTTGCAGCGCACCAGGAGCGGCCCGCGCAGGTAGGCGATGCCGGCGGTGGTGCTTTCCAGGATGGTGGACAGCTCGCGCAGCAGCTGCGCGTTGCGCCGCTGCGCCAGCTCCTGCTGCGTCACGTCCAGCGTCACCACCGAGGTGGTATTGCGGCCGCCGGCGCGCACGCCCGGCTCGACGCGCGTCAGCAGCCAGCGCACGCCCAGCTCGGCCTGGCGCACCGCGTAGCGCACCTCGATGCGGCGGCCCTCGCGCAGCGCCCGCTGTAGCCGCTCGTAGTCGGGCAGCGATTCGGCGACGACGAGATCGCGGCTGATGTGGTGCAAGGCGCCGCGCGCCAGCGGCGAGGCGAGTGTGCCTTCGTCGAGGCTGGCCGGCACGGTGGCGGGCGAGGCAGCCGCGGCGGCTGCGGGAGGAGCGGGCGACGCAGGCAGCGCCGCGTGGCGCGAATCGAGCCAGCCGCGGCCGGGGTCGTAGGTGGCCACGCCGATGCTCGCCGTGCTCATCAGCATGTCCATCTCGAGCTGTGCGAGGTCGCGCTCGTCCTCGGCGCTGCGGTCCTCGACGACGGCCATGACGCGGCCGGCCGGCCCGTCCACCGCGGCCGTTGCCGCGGCCGGCGGCATCGAGGGGCCGGCCATGCGCGCCAGCCGCGCCACCAGGCGCCGCTGTCGTCCGTCGCCCAACGGCACCAGCGCCTGGCGCACCAGCGGCGGCGCGCCGGCCACCAGCGCTGCATGCGGCCTGCCGGCGCGCGCCGCGGATGCCCGGTGCGTGCCCTCGGTGCGCGGCGCGGCGGCGCCCGGCGCACTGTCGTCCCAGCCGAGCAGGTGGCGCAGCTCGGCGCCGGCCTCGGCCAGCACCTGCGGCACGCGTTCGACCAGCGCCTCGAAGGCGGCGTTGGAACGTACGATGAGGCCGTCATCGTCGTACACCAGCATGCCGGCGCCGGCCAGCTCGAACCACTGGTCGAGCTCGTCTTCGCCGCGGCGCACCTGCGCGCGGGCGCGCCCCTCCGAGCTCAGGTCCTGCGCCAGCGCCAGCCAGCGCCGGGCGCCGCCGCCTGCGGCGTCCTGGGCCAGCGGCTGCAGCGCCAGCGCCAGCCAGCATTCACGGCCGTGCGCGTCGGTGAGGTGCAGCGGCAAGAGCGGCGGCGGCTGGCGCGACCGCGGTTGCGCATGCCCCTGCGCCAGCGCTCGCAGCACCTCGGCGCGCTCGGCTGCGTGCGCGCTGCGCTCGGCGCCCGGCGGCAGCAGCTCAGCCAGGTCGCGCCCGCGCGCGCGGGCGGTTCTTTCGGGGCCGAGCAGTTGCTCGAACGCGGCGTTCAGCGCCAGGATGCCGAAGCCGGCATCGAGCACCGCCGCGGCGAAGGGCATGCGCCACACGGCGCGCAGCGCCGGATCAGCGGGACCGGCGCGCAGCGCCGGATCAGCAGGACCGGCGCGCAGCGCCGGGTCGGCAGCACCGGCGCGCAGCGCCGGATCAGCAGCACCGGCGCGCAGCGCCGGATCGGCAGCACCGGAAGGCTCGATGGGCATGGCGCTGCGCGCTGCCGGCGCCCTCTGGCGCAACCTCAGTCCACCTGGCGCGCGCTCTTCAGCGCCGCCAGCAGCGCCGCGTTGACCTCCAGCGGTTGCAGCAGCAGCCGCTCGCTGGCTTCGCGGATGTCGTACAGCGCCTCCTGCTCGACCGCCTGCACGAGCTGCAGATACGGCCAGTAGGGGCCGCCCTCGGACAGCAACGCCAGGCGCACGCGCTCGGGCACCGGCACGCCTTCGAGCAGCTGCGCCACGGGCTGGCGCAGCAGCCGGTCGAGCAGCGAGAAGACGCCGCAGATGAACATCTCGCCGGCCATCTCGGGGTCGCCGCTGGGCCGGGCGAGTTCTTCCATGAACAGGCCTCGCCGCACCGCCGCGTGCATCGTCACCTTCGCGCCGGGCTCGTTCGACGAGCTGGCCAGCAACAGGGCCAGCCAGCGCTTGAGCCGCTGGTGGCCGAGCAGCATCACCGCATGACCGAACGAATTCACTTCCACCGCAAGGCCGAAGGCGGGCGAGTTGAGGTAGCGCAGCAGCCGGAAGGCGATGGTCGGCTCGCGCTTGAGCATCGCTTCCAGCCGCGGCACCGGCTCGCCGCGCTCGACGCCCTTGATGAGGTCGAGCACGACGGTCACGTCGGCCGGCACCGCCTTCTTCGTGCCGCCGGGCTTGACCGGCTCGTCCAGCGGCCAGCCGACCACCGCGACGGCACCGCGCTGGAACGCCTGCTCGGCCTCGGCGGGCGTGCGCACACCGCTCTGCACGGTGGTGACCTTGCGCACGCCGCTGGGCGCGCCGCTCTCGCCGCGGCGCTCTTCACCGGCATCGACCAGCGAGTGGCTGAAGCACGCCAGCACGTCGGCGGCCAGCGGCTTCGTCGGCCGGCCCTTGATCAGCAGCACGCTGCCGGCCTCGTGCAGGGCCTTCAACGCGGCCGTGTGCACGGGATCGGCGGCCATGAAGGCCGGCACTTCGACGAGGAACTGGCCGCCGGGCCGCGCCGCAAGCACGCCCTGCAACAGGCCTTCGCCGGCGATGTTGAGCGAGACCGGCCGCGCCGCCCCGGGCACTTTCGCGCCGCCGGCCACCGGGTCCAGCGGCCGCACCGGCTTGCCGGTCGCGGCAGCTTCGGGCCGCGGCCACACCGCTTCGAGCGCGGCCAGCAGCGCGGCCACTTCGCCGGCGCCGGCCAGCGCGTCGGGGCGCACCGGGAAGACCGCCAGCCGCGTGGCGACCACGTCGCGCTTGCGGTCGACCATCGGGCTGTAGCCGAGCGCCACCTGCCCCAGCACGCTGTGTTCTCTCATCGCGGTGTCGACGGAAGGTCCTGCGCGCAGGCCTTCGGTGCTTGGCTACTTCAGGTAGTCGAACAGCGACATGCGCTGCACGATCGAGTACGACTTGAGCGCGGCATCGTAGCCGCTCTGGCGCGACTGGAATTCCGAGATCGCCGCGACCATGTCCAAATCCTCACTGCTGGAGCGTTCGCTCTCGGCGTCGAGCTTGCCTTGCGAAAGGCGCTCGCCGATGTCGTCGGCGCGGCGCAACGATTCGCCGGTGCGCGAACGCAGGCGCGAGAGGTTCTCGGCCAGCGCGTCGACGTCGCCGATGCCGGCGCGCACGTTCTGCGCGATCACGGTCGTGTCCTGCCCCGGCGTGGAGAGCTCGCCGACAACGCGGTCGAGCACGTCGAACACCGACAGCGTGCCGCCGGGGTTCGCCGGGTCGCTCGCCTGCAGCCAGGCGCTGCGGCCGTCCAGCGTCAGCGGCGCTGCCTCGCCCGAGGCGGTGTACAGCTCGCCCGGCGCGGCCACGTAGGTGACGCCGCCGATGCCGTCGACCAGTGGCGGCTGGTCCGCACCCTGGCCGCCGAAGAGGTAGCGCCCGGCGCCGTCGCTGCGGTTGGCCACCGAGAGCAGGTCGTTGCGCAGGCCGCGGATGGCCGCCGCGAGCTGCGCGCGTTCGGCGTCGCTGTAGCTGCCGTTGCCGGCAGCGACCAGACGCTCGCGCACCTGCTGCATCAGCTCGCCGGCGTCGCCCAGCGCCGATTCGGTCAGCTCCATCGCGCTGCGGCTGGTCTGAAGCGCCCGCTGGTCGGCTTCGGCGCGGTTGGCCGCGGCCATCGCGCGTTCGGCGCGGGCGGCAGCGGCGGGGTCGTCGCTGGAGCGCAGCACGCGCTTGCCGCTCGTCAGGCGCGCTTGCGCGTCGGTCAATTCCTCCTGCCGGCGTTGCAGGTTGACGATGCTCGCCGAGAAGGCGCTGGCCGCGGTGAGGCGCACGGTCATCGAAGGCTCCGGGAAGGTCGGGCAGATCAGGCGCCGGCGGCGTCGAGCAGCGTGTCGAACAGCGACTGCGCCACCTGCAGGATCTTCGCCGCCGCCTGGTAGCTCTGCTGGTAGGAGATGAGGCGCGCCGCTTCCTCGTCGAGGCTGACGCCGCTGGCCGAACTCACCGCCTGCTCGGCCTGCGTCGCCACCGCCGAGCTCAGGTCGACCGAGGTGCTGGCGGTCTGCACGCGCACGCCGATGCGCGACATCGCCTGCGCGTAGGCATCCACCGGGTTGAGGCCGCCGACGAGGCCCTGGTCGCGCAGCGCCAGCAGCGCCAGCGCGTTGCCGTTGTTGGTGCTGATGGCGCCGGCGGGCGTGGGCTGCACCGTGAGCACGTCACCGTTGCGCGGTGCGCCGGCCAGCTTCAGCGTGAAGCCGTTGATGTCGGTGGGCGGCTGCGGCACCGTCACGCCGGCGTTCCAGGCGCCGGTGCCGCTGGCGAGCACGGTGTTGCTGCTGTCCAGCAGGTCCCAGCTGTAGTTGCCGGCGTCGTCGGTGAAGGTGATGCGCGCCGTCGCCCCGGTCACCGGCAGCGGCGAGGCCGTCACCGCCAGCGACGCCACGGTTGCCGTGCCGGCGTTGGCGGCGTCGGCCAGCGCGATCAGCGGCGAGGCGGCGGCGACGTCGCGCGCGTCGTTCAGCAAGGCGCTGAAGTTGTTGGCCGCGCGCGCCACCGGTTGCAGCAGAAAGCGGTCGCCGGCGGCGGCCGCCGGCGGGCCGACGTCGATGCGCATGCCGTCGACGACGTCGCCGCTGGCGATGCTGCGCACGAGGCCGTCGGACAAGCGCGTGAGCTGGTAGTTGCCCGGCGTCAGCGGGTCGGGCACGAGGTCGTAGTCGCTGGCGCGCAGTGCCTGCGCGTCGGTGATGGTCAGCGTCACCGCGGTCAGCGGCAGGCCGGCGGCGTCGCGCGCGTTCGAGGCATGCGCGGTGGCCAGCGGCGCGCCGATGGCGAACATCGGCGGCCCGGCCGTGCTGCCCAGCGGCGGCTGCAGCGTCACGCCCAGCGCCTGCTGCTCGTTGACGGCGCTGCCCACCGCAACGGCGAACTGGCCGACGAGGTTGCGCGCCTCGACCAGGTCCTCGTTCTGGAAGCGCAGCAGCCCGGCGATGGTGCCGCCGCCGATCAACTGCGAGGTCAGCGGCCGCACGGCGCCGTTCTCGCGCAGGCCAACGGCCATGCGCATCGGGTCGCTCGGGTCCGCCGACAACGCCAGCTCGCTCACCTCGGCGCCGAGCACGAGGCGCTGGCCGCCGCCGATGAACACCGACATCGAGCCGTCGCTGGCCTCCATGCGCGTGATGCTGATCTTCTCGGCCAGGCGCGCGAGCAGGCGGTCGCGCTCGTCGAGCAGGTCGTTGGGCGGCTGGCCGAGGCCCTTCATCGCCGCGATGCGCGAGTTCGCCTCGCCGATGGCCTTGGCCAGCGAGTTCACCTCGCCCACCGCGGCGCGCAGGTCGGCGGCAACGCCTTGCTGGCGGTCGTCGAGCGCGGCGCCGGCCGCGCCGATGCGCGAGGCCAGGTCGCCGGCGCGCGCCAGCACCACCTGCCGCGTGCTGGCGTCGTAGGGCCGGTTCGACAGGTCGAGCATCGAGTTGAGCAGGCTCGAAGCGGCGTAGCCCAGCCCTTGCTCGCCGGGCGGGAAGATGGTCTCCAGGCGTTCGAGGTGCGTCAGGCGGGCGCTGTCCAGGGCGGCCAGCGAGCGCGCCGCGCCCGCTTCGCGGGTGAGGAACTCGTCGTGCGAGCGCACGACGCTGGTCACGTCGACGCCCTTGCCGACGAAGCCGGCCCCGGTGTACTGGCCCTGCGAGGTGGCCAGCGTCACCGACTGGCGCGAGTAGCCCGCCACGTTGGCGTTGGCGATGTTGTGGCCGGTGGCCTGCAACGCCGCATAGCTGGCGTTGAGGGCGCGGATCCCGAGGGACATCAAGGCGCCGCCGCTCATCGGGGTTTCCTCGTGCTGTCGAGCGCTGCGTGGCAGCCCGGCCCGGTCTGGCCGTCGGGCGGCGCTGCAGCCATGATCAGGCCGTCAGGCTGCGCTGCAGCCATGATCAGGCTGTCAGGCTGCGCTGCAGCCATGATCAGGCTGTCAGGCTGCGTTGCAGCCTGAGGGTCGTGTTGATCACCCGCGTCAGCTTGTCGGCATAGGCGGGGTCGGTGGCATAGCCGGCGCGTTGCAGGCCCTGCGCGAAGGCGACGGCGCCGCCGGCGCCTTGTAGGTTGCCCTTGCCCGCGCGGGTGGCGATGCCGGCGTAGCGCGGGCTTTCCTGCATCAGCTTGGCGTAGTCGGCGAACGACTCGGCGTAGCTCGAATAGGCACGGAAGCGCGCCGTCACCTTCTGCGGCTGCCCGTTGACGTACTCGGTGGTCGTGATCTCGGCCACCGGGCCTTTCCAGTTGGCGCCGGCCTTGATGCCGAACAGGTTGTACGAAGGGCTGCCGTCGGCGTGCCGGATCTCCTTGCGGCCCCAGCCGGTCTCCAGCGCCGCCTGCGAGATCATGAAGGTGGCCGGGATGCCCGTCTTCGCCTCGGCGGCGCGGGCGGCATCGGAATGCTGGTCGACGAACCCCGCGGCGCCCTTCTGCGGCACGCGCGTGGGCTTGCCGTCCAGCGGCGCGGGGGTGTTGTTGGCGCTGCCGGTCACCGGGATCGGGCCCGGGGTCAGGCCCATCTGCCGCTCGAGGTGGCGCGTGATCGCTTCGTGCAGGCCTCCGGGCAGGCCGGCGAGCTGCTGCGCGTATTGCTGGTCGAGCATCTCGGTACCCAACGCTGCGGAAGTGCCGGCGCCAGCGATGCCGTCGGCGCCGGCCATCGTCGTCGCGCGCATGCTCTTCATCAGCTCCTGCATGAAGAGCGCCTCGAACTGCCTGGCGGCCTGCTTGACGGCCGCCTTCGGGTCGGCCGCGGCCTTGCCGCGCAGCGCCTCGAGGCCGCGCACGTCGGTGGCGAGCATCGACGGCAGCGCCGCGCCGGACCCGGTGACGCCGGCCATCAGATCACCTCGATCTCGGCGTTGAGCGCGCCGGCGGTCTTCATCGCCTGCAGGATGGCCAGCAGGTCCAGCGGCGTCGCGCCGAGCGCCGCCAGCGCCTTGACGACCTCGGTGAGCTTGGCGCCCGGCGCCATCTGGATGATCGCGCCGGGTTGCTGGGTCACGGTGATGTCGGTGCGCTCGCGCGAGACGGTCTGGCCGCCGGACAGCGGCGCCGGCTGGCTGACCACCGGCGTGCTGCTGATGGTGACCGAGAGGTTGCCGTGCGCCACCGCGCAGTTGGAAAGGGTCACCGCTTCGTTCATGACGATCGAGCCGGTGCGGGCGTTGAGCACGACGCGCGCCGCCGGCCGCGCCAGCGAGATCGGCAGGTTCTCGATGTCGGCGAGGAAGGCGACGCGCTCGCCGCCGTCGCGGCCCCGGCCCCCCGGCGCCTTGACGCGCACGGTGCGTCCATCGAGTGCCATCGCGGTGCCGGCGCCCTTGGCCGCGTTGATCGCCTCGGCCACTGCGCGCGCGGTGGCGAAGTCGGCGGCGACGAGGCCGAGGTTGATGGTCTCGCCGTCCAGCAGCGGCGTCGGCACCGCGCGCTCGACGGTGGCCCCTTCGGGCACGCGGCCGGCCGAGAGGTGGTTGATCTGCACCTTGCTGCCGCCGGCGGCGGCGCCGGCGCCGCCGACGATCAGGTTGCCCTGCGCCAGCGCGTAGATCTGGCCGTCGGCACCCTTCAGCGGCGTGGCGACGAGCGTGCCGCCGCGCAGGCTCTTGGCGTTGCCCACCGAGGAGACGTTGACATCGATCGTCTGCCCCGGCTGCGCGAACGGCGGCAGCTGCGCCGTCACCAGCACCGCGGCCACGTTGCGCAGCTGCATGCTGGTGCCCGGCGGCACCGTGATGCCCAGCTGCTGCAGCATCGCCTGCAGGCTCTGCGTGGTGAACGGCGTCTGCGTCGTCTGGTCGCCGGTGCCGTCGAGACCGACGACGAGGCCGTAGCCGACGAGCTGGTTGCTGCGCACGCCCTGCACCGCCGCCACTTCCTTGATCCGGCGCGTCGCGGCCAGCGCCTGCGCGCGCGCCTGCGCCTGCGCCTGCGCTTGCGCCTGTTCTTCGGCGGCGATCTGCGCCGCGCTGCGGGTTGCCGGGCCCGCGCGCGCCGGCGCGGCAGCCGAAGCCGCGCCCGCCGACGCCGGGGCGGCCTGCGCGCGCACGTCGGCCGGCCACCACAGCGCCGCGGCTGCGGCGACGAAGGTGATGACGACGAGCAGCTTCAGCCAGCGCTCGGCGGCCGGCGCAAGGGCCTCGAGGGGTTCGAAGTCACGCGCGTCGTCGCAGTCGCTGAAGTCGAGCTCGCTGGCGAGGAAGTCCATGCGTTCGTCCTCGCGGGCTCAGAACGGCAGCAGCGAAAGGAACACGCGGCCGAGCCAGCCCATCGCCTGCGCTTCGGCCTGCGCGCCGCGGCCGCGCTGCTCCAGGCGCACGTTGGCGATCTGCGCGCTTTGCACCACGTTGCCCGGCTGGATGGCGCGCGGATCGACCTGGCCGGAGAAGCGCAGCACGTCGACGTTCTGGTTGACGCCGATCTGCTTCTCGCCGGCGATCAGCAGGTGGCCGTTGGGCAGCACCTGGCGCACGACGACGGTGATGGTGCCGCTGAAGTCGTTGCTGTTCTCCACCGCGCCCTTGCCGGCGAAGGTGTTGGCCGAGTTGGCGTCGGCGCCGGCGCGGCCGAACGAATTGGCCGAGAAGCCGGGCAGCGCGGTGATGCCGGCGCTGACGCTGCCGCTCTTGTCGATGCTGCTGGTGCTCTTCTGCACCGCGGTGACCTTCTCGACGATCTGCACGACGAGCGTGTCGCCGACCAGGCGTGCGCGATGGTCCTCGAACAGCGGCCGGTAGTTCACCGACTTGAAGATCGAGCCCATCGCCGCCTGCGGCGGTGGCGCCGTCTCGGGCATCGGCGGCGTCGTCTCGGCGACGTCGACGGTGGGGCCGAGGAAAGCGCAGCCGTGCAGCGCCAGCAGTGCGAAGGCGCCGGCGCAGGCGGTCAAGGCAGTGAGCAGGAAGCGGAGCATGGTGAAGCGGGCGGGGGCGGCGGAACTCGGAGAGCGTGGGCAGCGAAGGCGCGACCGGGGCGGGCGTGAAAGTCAGACCTGGCTCAGGCGCTGCAGCATCTGGTCGCTGGTCTGGATCGCCTTGGAGTTCAGCTCGTAGGCGCGCTGCGTGGCGATCATCGTCACCAGCTCCTCGACGACGTTGACGTTGCTGCCTTCGAGGAAGCCTTGCTGCACGGCGCCCAGGCCGTTGCTGTTGGCCGCGCCGG